>JAZLGQ010000086.1:0-2518 GCA_045616385.1 Candidatus Cryptobacteroides sp. | reverse complement strand
CAGGATTCTCGATAACGTTCCCTCCTATTTTGAATACCTTCATCATAAATCTTCAAGCATTCTTTTCATTACGACCTGGGCCGATACCACCCTGTTTGCGGCCTCAGGGATTACGAGGCTTGAAGGTGCATCTATCACGGCATCCGATACAATCATATTTCTGCGCACCGGCAGGCAGTGCATAAAATATGCATTGTCCGTTACTGCCATATGCCTCTCGTCCACTGTCCATCCCATATCTTTCGAAAGAATTTTTCCGTAATCTCCAGGATTTGTTGTTCCCGGGCAGCTCCAGTTCTTGGCGTAGACGAAATCCGCTCCTTCGAGAGCCTTCATCTGGTCGTATTCTATTCTTGCGTTCCCGACAAAGCGCGGGTCGAGTTCGTACCCTTCCGGATGTGTGATGACGAAATCCACATCAGCCGCATTCATCCATTGAGCGAAAGAATTAGGCACGGCCTGTGGTAGGGCCTTCGGGTGCGGAGCCCAGGTCATCACCACCTTCGGCCTGTCCTTTTTCTTGTATTCGTCAATGGTGATCAGGTCGGCGAATGCCTGACAAGGATGTACCGTTGCGGATTCCAGACTGATGACAGGTTTGCCGCCGTATTCGATGAATTGTCTGAGGATGGTTTCGTTATAGTCATATTCCCTGTCGGTCAGACCTGCGAAAGCACGTATTCCGATGATGTCGCAATAACTGGTCATTACCGGGATGGCTTCCTTGATGTGTTCGCTCTTGTCTCCGTCTATCACGACTCCCATCGATGTCTCGAGCTTCCAACTGTCCTGGCCGATGTTGAGGACAATCGGGTTCATTCCGAGATTCAAGGCTGCCTTCTGGCTGCTGAGACGAGTGCGGAGGCTGCTGTTGAAGAACACCAGCATTATTGTCTTGTTCTCGCCGAGATTCTTCCAGGCGAAAGGTGTTGCCTTGACATGTTTAGCTTCGGCGAGGGCCTTTTTGAGGTCTCCTATATCTTCTACGTTAAAGAAGGATTTCATTCAATGCAGTAATAAATGTTTGAGCTTGTGCTTTCGTGAGGCAGAGAGGCGCGAGGAGACGTATTATATCGGTTCCTGCGACTCCTGTGAATATATGCTTCTCGTAAAGAAGTTCCGAGCGTATCGGCGCGACGTTTTCATTGAATTCTATGCCGAGCATCAGTCCTTTGCCCCTGACTTCCTTGATTCTCGGACTTGCCGGGATATTTTCTTTCAGATATTCTCCGACTTCCAGTGCATTCTCAATCAGGCCTTCTTTCTTTATGATGTCAAGTACGGCTATCGCTCCGGCCATTGCGAGGTAGTTTCCGCCGAAGGTCGTTCCGAGCATTCCCTTCACTGCCTTGAATTCAGGGGAAAGGAGTATGCCACCGCAAGGGAATCCGTTTGCAATGCCCTTGCCCATTGTGATGATGTCAGGCTTGATGTCGTACCACTGGTGGGCAAAGAATTTTCCTGTGCGGCCGTATCCGCTCTGAACCTCGTCCAGAATAAGACAAGCGCCATATCCTGTGCAGAGGGCCCTGAGTTGTTTCATAAAACCGGCATCGGGGATGTTTATACCGCCACAGCCTTGGATTCCTTCGATAATGACGGCTGCGACACGGCCTTTCTTCAGTTCCTGTTCCACTGCCTGCGCATCATTCAAGTCGCAGAAAGTCACCTTGTGGCAGGCATTGAATGGAGACACGATCTTCGGATTATCTGTCGCTGCGACCGCTCCTGAGGTGCGGCCGTGAAAACTCTTCTTAAAGGCAATCACACGGTCTTTTCCGGTGTGGAACGACGCCATTTTAAGAGCGTTCTCGTTCGACTCGGCCCCGGAGTTGTCCAGAAACAGGGAATAGTCGGGATAGCCGCTTGCCTCTCCGAGCTTATGGGCCAGCTCGGTCTGCAGGGGATTGACCACACTGTTGGAATAGAATCCTATCTTGTTCAGCTGTGCGGTCATTGCTGCTACATAGTCCGGGTGGCAATGGCCTACTGAAATTACGGCATGCCCGCCATAGAGATCCAGATATTCCTGTCCTTTGTCATCCCATATCCTGCATCCGGAAGCCTTTTCCGGAGCGACATTGAATAGTGAGTATACGTCAAATAATTCCATATCAGAATGCTGATGCTTTTAGTCTGAGGCCTGTTTTTTCCTCAAGTCCGAACATTATGTTCATATTCTGCACGGCTTGCCCGCTGGCTCCTTTCAGAAGATTGTCGATGGTCGAGGAGATGACGAGTTTGTTGCCGTGTTTCTCCAGGGCGATGATGCATTTGTTGGTATTGACCACCTGCTTGAGGTCGGCAGGGAGGTCCGATACGAAAGTGAAGGCGGCATCTTTGTAGAAGTCTTTGTAGAGAGCGGCCGCATCATCCTGTGAGAGAGGACAATCGGTATATACGCTTGCAAAGATTCCCCTTGCAAAGTCTCCCCTGATCGGCACAAAGTTGATTTCGGGCCCTGAGGCCAAGCTTGTTGAAACCAGCGACAGATTGCGGCGGATTTCGATGAGATGCT
>JAZLGQ010000085.1:0-24974 GCA_045616385.1 Candidatus Cryptobacteroides sp. | reverse complement strand
CATTTCCATACCAGAGCTGCGAGTGCACCGCCGATGAGCGGAGCGCAGATGAAGATGTAGAGGTCCTTGAGAGCCTGGCCGCCTACGAAGATGGCCGGACCGAAAGAACGTGCAGGGTTGACGGAAGTACCTGTAAGGTTGATGCATACAAGGTGGATGAGGATGAGTGTGAGACCGATGGCGAGGCCTGCGAGGTTGCCTGCGCCCTTGTTGCTGTCGGTTGTGCCGAGGACTACGAGGACGAAGATGAAGGTGGCAACGATCTCAACGAGCCAGGCTCCGCAGGTTGTCACTCCGCCACATCCGTTGGCACCGCCCATCTCAAAATTGGAAACGGAGCATATCCAGAAAAGGATGGCAGCGCCTGCGAGACCGCCGAGGAACTGGCCTACCCAATAGCCGAGGGCATCCTTCCAGCTCATACGACCAGAAAGAACGACGCCGAGAGTAATGGCGGGATTGATGTGGCAGCCGGAGATACCGCCGATGGTGTAAGCCATTGCGATCACGGCAAGACCGAACGCCATTGCAGTGCCGACTACGCCTGCAGGCGTGCCGCAACCAAGAAATACTGCGGTTCCGCAGCCGAGGAGTGTCAGGACAGCAGTCCCGATGAATTCAGCAAAATACTTCTTCATAATCAATTGGAGTTAATAAGGTGTTATTATGGTATTTGTGTTTGCAAATTCTTTCTCAAAATAAGCAAAAAATATTTACCTTTACAAAACTAACTGAATATAATTATGTACGATCAGAATCACGGGCTCTACGTAGCACACGGTCCGGAGGGGCCGATAAGCATAGTCGGGAAAATGGCCAACAGGCACGGACTCATCGCAGGTGCGACCGGCACCGGCAAGACAGTCACCCTTCAGGTTCTCGCGGAAACATTCAGCCAGGCCGGCGTGCCTTGCTTCATGGCCGATATGAAGGGCGACCTTTCCGGAATCAGCCAGGCCGGGAAGATGTCCGGCTTCATCGAGAAGCGCTGCCCTGAATTCGGGATTGAGAATCCACGCTTCGAGGCCTGCCCAACCCAGTTCTTCGACGTATTCGGCGAGCAGGGGCACCCTATGCGCACCACCATCTCGAATATGGGTCCCCAGCTCATCAGCCGCCTGCTGGGCCTCAACGACATACAGTCCGGAGTACTCGAAATAGTGTTCAAGGTCGCCGACGACCGCGGCCTTCTGATCCTGGATATGAAAGACCTCCGCAGTATGCTCGGTTACGTCTCCGACCACGCCGCCGAATATCAGCAGCTCTACGGCAACATATCTGCTGCCAGCGTCGGTGCAATCCAGCGCGCACTGCTTGCCCTCGAATCCCAGGGTGCCGACAAGTTCTTCGGCGAACCGTCATTCGACATCAACGACCTGATGCGCGTAGTCTTCGGGCGTGGCGTGATGAGCGTGCTCACCGCCGACAAGCTCTTCCTCAACCCGAAGCTCTACTCAACCTTCCTTCTGTGGCTCCTTTCAGACCTCTACGCCACACTTCCGGAAGTCGGCGACCAGGAACTTCCAAAACTCGTATTCTTCTTCGACGAGGCCCACACCCTCTTCCAGGACACGTCAAAGGCACTTGTCGAAAAGATCGAGCAGGTCATCAGGCTCATCCGAAGCAAAGGCGTGGGAATCTACTTCATCACCCAGAGCCCTACCGACATCCCTGAAGTCATCCTCGGCCAGCTCGGCAACCGCGTTCAGCACGCTCTCCGTGCATATACGCCAAAGGACCAGAAGGCAGTCAAGACGGCAGCCGACACCTTCCGCGCAAACCCTGCGTTCAAGACCGACGAGGCCATAATGAACCTTGAGACCGGTGAGGCGCTGGTTTCATTCCTCGACGAGAAGGGCGCGCCGTCCATCGTCCAGCGTTCACGCATTCTCTTCCCTCTCAGTCAGATAGGACCTGTCACTCCCGAGCAGCGCAAGGCCTGCCTTGCAAGTTCCGGCCTCTCCGGCAAGTACGACGAGATGATTGACCGTATATCTGCTTTCGAGACCCTTGAGGCCGAAGCAAAGGCAGCGGCAGAAGAAGCCGAAGCAGCCGCTGCAGAAGCCGAAAAGCAGGCAGTGAAGAGCAAGGAGGCCAAGACATCCAAGAAGAGCGGCAAGGCGGGGAAAAGCATAGGTGCCGCGGTGATTTCCGCTGCGACCACGGCGGCCATCACCAGCGTGACACGCAGCGCCGGTACTGCAGCCGCAAACGCCATCACCGGCAAGAAGAGCAAATCCACCAGCGGCAAGAGCATAGCCGGCAAGGCAATCTCCAACGCAACCTCAAGCGCACTCAGGACTCTCACCAGAAGCATCCTCGGCAGCCTCATCAAGTAACGATGAAAACCGGGGCGATTGCAGCATCACTGTTCCTGTGCCTGAGCGCAATCACGCTCGGTGCACAGGAACAGCAGCAGTCTGCATCGCCACAAGGCTGGAGGGTCATCCCGATGCCCATCGTCTGCTACAACTCAGACCTCGGCTTCCAGTTCGGTGCCAATTCCGACATCTACAACTATGGCACCGAGCCGTCGCTGTACCCGAAGTACCTTCATAAATTCCACGTGGAGGCCTGTTACAGCACCAAGGGACAGACTCTGGCCAACATCGATTACGACAGCGAGCATCTCATACCAGGCATCAGGGTCTCGGCATCCGCAACGGCTCAGATCGACCCGCTATACAACTTCTTCGGCTTCAACGGCGATGTCACCACCTACGACCGCAACATCGACAGACACGACGGGGTGGCCTACTACTGCTACCGCAGGAGCCTCTTCCGCTTCAGAAGCATAATCCAGGGCAAAATCGCCCCCAGACTCAAATGGGTGGGCGGAATGTCTTTCTGGTACATCCTCAACGAAGACCTCAATCTGAAAGGTTACCAGCCCGACAACACTCTGTTCCACTCATACCGCACCAGCGGGATAATACGTGACGACGAAGTCAAGGGCGGCTTCTTCGAATTCACCGGCGGGCTTTCACTCGACACCCGTGATTTCGAGCTATCACCCACAAGGGGCATCTGGGCCGAAGCCTACTTCGTCGGTGCTCCGGACATATTGCATACAGGCTACAGTTACCTGAAATTCTGTGCACGGTTCCGCCACTACTTCACTCCGGGACCGGAATGGCTCACGTTCGCATACAACCTCGCTTACCAGGGCACGATAGCCGGAGATGCACCCTACTATATGCAGCAGAACATATACTCCCTACTCACGAAGCAGGCGGTCTGCGAAGGCCTCGGCGGGCTCAACACCGTACGCGGAATAATGGGCTGCAGGCTTTTGGGAAACGACTATGCCTGGGCCAACTTCGAAATCCGCTGCCGCATAATCGACGGCACCCTGCTGGGGATGGACTGGTACATCGCCCTCAATCCATTCTTCGACCTCGGCATCATCGCACGCCCTTTCCGCATCAAGGAGATGTCTGCCGCTCTCGGACGTTCCGAGGACGAACTGACCCGCCTCGCCTGCTCTCTCCACAAGTCCGCCGGTCTGGGCATAAAGATAGGTCTGGACAGAAACTACATACTGTCCCTTGAAGTCGGAAAGTCATTCAGCGACAACGACGGTCCGGTATGCATATCAACCGCAATAAATTATATTTTCTGATGAAAAAACTCCACATATCCGCAATCGCGCTTCTCGCGCTCGCAATCGTATCCTGCAAATCCAATACGGACGGCACACCCGCCGTTTCCACGGTTAAGCCTGAACCGCTGCCTCCAATAGGATTCTACGACACCCACTATCAGACCGACACCATCGAGGTCAAGAGTGGAGAGACCTTCTCCGGAATGCTCAACCGCCTCGGTATGGGAGCGTCCGACGCCTACAGGATAATCCAGCTCTGCAGCGATACATTCGATGTCCGCAAGATGCGCGCGGGCAACCAGGTGATTGCCTACTACTCCCCATCCGACTCCTCCCGCACGCTCGAGTATGTCGTTTACCTCCAGAACCGCATCCGCTCCACGGTATTCCAATGCCGGGACTCCCTCGCCATCTGGAATTATGACAAACCGGTGCAGCACGAGCGCAAATATGCCGACATAACCATCACCAGCTCCCTCTGGAACGATATGATAAAGGCCGGTGCCAGCCCGACCCTCATTATGGACCTTGCCGACATCTATCAGTGGAGCGTCAACTTCTTCACACTTCAGGAGAACGACCGCTTCCGCGTGATCTACGACCAGTCCGTCTGTGACGGCGAAGTGCTCGCCATCGACACCGTGCACTTCAGTCTCTTCAACGGAGGCAGCAAGGAGGTGGCGGCAGTGCGCTTCGACACCGGCAACGGCTCACATACATACTGGGACAAGGGAGGTGAGAGCCTCAAGCGGATGTTCCTCAAGGCTCCTCTCAAGTACAACCGCATCAGCAGCCGTTTCTCATACCACCGCAAGCATCCCGTAACAGGCAAAGTCAAGGCGCATACCGCCGTCGACTATGCGGCTCCGACGGGGACCCCTGTCTATGCAATCGGCGACGGCACCATCACCAAGCTGGGATGGGACCCTTCAGGTGGCGGCAACCGCATACGTATGAAGCATATGCGCGGTTACGAATCCTGCTATATGCACCTTTCAAAGTTCGCACCCGGCCTCAAGGCAGGCTCCCGCGTGAACCAGGGCCAGCTTATCGGCTATGTCGGAGCGACCGGCACCGCAACCGGACCGCACCTCGACTTCCGCATCTGGGAGAACGGCAAGCCTATCGACCCTCTTTCCCTCAACTCCCCTGCATCAGAACCTCTCGACAAGAAATATATGGATGAATTCAATGCCCTCTACGATGACTATATGGTGGAAATCGGCGAGAAGGAAGGCGAAAAAGATGTAATCGAGGAAGTTGAAGAACCTTCAGTAGAAGAGACGGTTGCAGAGGAAGAGGTCCAGCCTGTCAAGCGTGACAGAAAGGCCGAGAGAGCTGCCGCAAAGGCTGCGAAGAAAGCTGAAAAGGCGGCAAAAAAAGCTGAGGAGGCCGCAAAGGCGGCATTGGAGGCTGCTCAGGCAGCTGAAGCCGCAATGCAGGAGGCGGAAGCCGCCGCTGCAAAATAAAATATGGAAATCCACCCCGTCGCCATATTCCGTTCCCCTCTTCCGGAGAAATTCGGAATCCCGCGTCAGTCCGGGCTTGCCCCGTCGCTGACCGGGCAAATCGTGCTCGAGCCGGCCTTCCGCGCCCCCGAATCTCTTCGCGGCCTCGACGGTTTCGATTATCTCTGGCTCATCTGGAGGTTCAGCCTCAACCGAAGCGAACCCACGGGGCTTACGGTCCGTCCTCCGCGTCTGGGCGGGAATGAAAGGATAGGCGTATTCGCATCGCGCTCCCCTTTCCGTCCGAACGGGCTGGGCTTGTCGTCCGTGAAAATCGAATCGGTCGATTATGAGAACGGAATCATACACGTCAGCGGCGCCGACCTTGCCGACGGCACGCCTGTCTATGACATCAAGCCTTATGTAGAATACGCCGACAGCCATTCCGGCATCCGCAGCGGATTTGTCGATAAAGAAGACTGGAAGCCCCTGGAAGTGGTGATTCCCGAAGAATTGCAAGACTGCCTGACGGCCGGAGAGGCACGCGCCGTCACGGAGATACTGTCCCAGGATCCGCGTCCGCGCTACCAGAGCGATCCCGACAGGGTTTACGGTATGACCTTCGCCGGACGGGACATTCATTTCAAGGTCGAAGGCGACACGCTGACAGTCCTGGAATTACATCAGCTGCAATGAGATCGCGACGAGTGCAAGAAGCAGCCCTCCTATCTGAACCGGCTTGATCTTTTCCTTGAAGAAGAGGACACCGGCAAGTGTGGCCAGCACCACGATGCAGATATTGTAGACAGGATAGAAGATGCTGGTGGATATGCTTGCAAGGGCACGGAGCATACACGCTGTGCAGCCCGTGTTGATCAACCCCAGAATGAGCCCGCCGACGAAATTCCTCCAGCGGAAACCCTGATGCAGTGAATCCCTGTGCGCCTTGCCGTCGTTCCGGAAAGACCCGTTGGCAATGCACGCCACGAGCGAGGCGGCCGAGGCGGAGATAAAGATCACCGTCATCTGCGATGACAGTCCGGTTTCCGTGTCAACGGAGGCCTGGACGACCTTCAGCATAAAATCAGAGATACCATAGCAGAAGAACACGGCCAGAAGAGCAAGCATCGTCTTGATCCTTCTGGCTTTTTCAGATATTCCGGTAAGCTGACTGGCATCGTGCTTCTCGCTTTCCGCAGGGATTACCATCAGACCCATAGCCACGAGCATCAGTACCACCAGGACCCACGACGGAGCGGTCTGCGAGAAAAACATCCAGCTGAGAATCAGAGGTAATATGAGCGACGACCTGGCGGCTGCAGTAGTCAGCGCAACGCCGCTTCGCCACGTGCTGCGGTTCATCACAAGGAAGCCCAGGTAGAAGAACACCCCCTGCAGGACAGCGAGCAGGAGCGGCTTCGTTTCAAGCGCATAATCCGTCAATTCCACATCCCCTCTTGCCACGGCCGCCAGCATCGGTACTATGCTGAACACGATTGCCGTCACATAATTGAAGAGGATGACCTGTGACGTGTCAATCTGCCGTCTCTGGCAGATTTTGAAGATCACAGAGAACAGGGACCCGAATATTATCGCAAACAGTAGAAATATCATACAACGCAAAAATATGGAAAAATCACTGAATTTCCGAAAGCTCCAGCCAGCGCAGCTCAGCCGCGTCAAGTTCGTCCTTCAGAGCCCTGTACCGCTCCGACGCGGAAAGAATGGTCTGATAGTCCGCGGCACCACCGTTCAGCAGGGACTCGAGTTCGAGTTTCTCGGCATTCAGCTCTTCCATCGATTTCTCAAGCTGCTCCATCTCCTTCTGCTCCCTGTAGGTCAGTTTGCGCGGCTTTGCAGGTGCGGGGGCCTGACGGGAAGCAGGGGTTACGGCCGGCTTTTCAGAAGCCGCCAGGCGTTTCTTCTCCGCCTCATAGTCCTTTATGAACGAGCGGTATTCAGTATATCCTCCTATGAAGTCCTTGATCACACCGTCGCCGCAGAAGACGAAAAGGTGGTCGACAAGCCTGTCGAGGAAATGCCTGTCGTGCGATACGACAAGAAGCGTGCCCCTGAATTCCAGAAGATACTCTTCAAGAATATTCAACGTGACGATGTCCAGGTCGTTGGTCGGCTCGTCAAGGATCAGCACGTTCGGATTCTTCATCAGTATCGTGAGCAGATACAGACGCCTCTTTTCGCCGCCGGACAGCCGGCCGATCCTGTTGTTGAGCATATCGTGAGGGAAAAGGAACCGGCCCAGCAGATGAATGTCCGGCACGACCTCAAGGACCGTCTCATCTTCGTCGAACTGCATCCCGGTCTGCCTGTAATAACCTATTTTCAATGATTCCCCGCGCTGGATCGAAGGCATATCGCCATTTACCAGAAGGTTGATGAAGGTGCTCTTGCCGACACCGTTGGCCCCCACTATCCCCACACGTTCATACCGCTGGAAATTGTAGGTGAAATGGCTTATGTACGGCTTGCCGTCATACGAGAAGCACAGATCCTGGCAGTTGATGATCTTCGTGCCGAGTCGCGAGCCTCCGCCCAACTCGGAAAAGGAGATTTCGCGGGTCACATAGGCCTGTCCGGCACGTTCCCTGAGGTCCCAGAAAGCCTGCTTTCGGTATTTCGCCTTGCCCGAACGCGCGCAAGGAGTGGCGTGCATCCACTCCAGTTCACGCCGGAGCACGTTGCGCACCCTGTCGGTCTCGGCATTGTAACTGGCAATGCGCGCATCCCTTTTCACAAGGAAATTCTCATAATCCCCCTTGTAGATATAGATCGCGCCCCTGTCCATCTCCATCACCGTATTGCACACGCGGTCGAGGAAATAGCGGTCGTGCGTGACCATAAAGAGAGTGCATCGCGAATGCTTAAGATAGTTTTCGAGATACTCGATCGCATCGAGGTCAAGGTGATTGGTGGGCTCATCCATTATAAGGAAATCGGCATCCCTGGCGAGCATCTGTGTGATGGCAACCCGCTTGACTTCTCCGCCTGACAGCTCGTTCATATTCTGTTCCGGTCTGAGCCCCAGTTCGTCAAGTATTCGCCTTGCCCTGAGTTCCTGCTCGAAGTCTCCGGTAAAGACCGTCTCGCCTATGCTCAGCATCGGGTCGTGTTCGAATTCCTGTTCAAGGAATGCGATGCGGATCTCCTTGAGGAACTTGATGCTTCCGCCCGAATCCGACTTGTCCTTCCCGGCGAGTATGCGCATAAGCGACGTCTTGCCGGTGCCGTTGGGTGCTATCAATGCAATCTTATCGCCTTCATTTATGTTGAAGGCGATATTCTCAAAAAGAACCTTGTTTCCGTAGGATTTGGAAATGTTCTCTATTTGAAGGTAAGAAGGCATCCCTATGCCGCGTACTTCAAGACAGGCTGGCGTGCAGCGGTAGTCTCGTCAGGACGGCCGACAGGTGTATTGTGAGGCGCTGAATGCAGCATCCCGGGATCTACGGCCGCCTCCTCTGCAATTTTCCGCATCACGCCGATGAACGAATCGAGCGTCTCGAGAGACTCCGTCTCCGTAGGTTCGATCATTATGGCCTGATGGAAAAGAAGCGGGAAGTAAATCGTCGGAGCGTGGAAGCCGTAGTCGAGAAGACGCTTGGCAACGTCAAGGGTCGTTGCCCCGGCCACACCTTCGCGGGCACCGTCGTTGATGAGACCGTCGAAGACGAATTCATGCTTGCAGACGGTAGGGATAGGCAGCTTGTAGCAGTCCTTGAGCGATTCCTTGATGTAATTGGCTCCGAGAGTGGCAAGCTTTCCGGCCATCCTGATATTCTCGCGGCCAAGCATAAGTATGTATGCGTAGGCGCGGAGGATGATGCCGAAATTGCCGTGGAAGCCGCTTACACGAGGGATCTGCAGGAATGGCACGACGCGCTCTGCAACGCCCACCGGGCCTGAACCCGGACCGCCGCCTCCGTGAGGGGTGGAGAAGGTCTTGTGCAGGTTCAGATGCATTATGTCGAAACCCATATCGCCCGGGCGGACAACGCCCAGAAGAGGGTTCATATTGGCGCCGTCGTAATACAGGAGGCCGCCGCACTCGTGAACGAGGGCTGCGATTTCCTTGATATCACGCTCGAAAAGTCCGAGAGTGTTCGGATTGGTCATCATTATGCCGGCGACATCCGGTCCGAGAAGAGGCTTGAGCGACTCAACGTCCACAAGTCCGTTCTCACGTGACTTCACGACCACGATCTCGAGGCCGCAGACAGCTGCGGAGGCAGGATTGGTGCCGTGGGCGCTGTCAGGTACGATGACCTTGGTGCGGGCGAGGTCTCCCCTGCTCATATGATACTCGCGCATCAGCATTAGTCCGGTGAGTTCCCCGTGTGCACCCGCGCAAGGCAGGAAGGTGAAGTGCTTCATTCCGGTGATAGCTGCAAGTGCCCTGTCCATCTCGTCATAGACGGTCTGTGCACCTTTCACGGTCTCTGCCGGCTGAAGAGGGTGCAATCCGGTGAAACCCGGCATTGCGGAGACTTCCTCGTTGATCTTAGGGTTATATTTCATTGTGCAGGATCCCAGCGGATAGAAACCGGTATCCACACCGAAATTCATCTGGCTCAGATTGGTGTAATGGCGGACGACGTCAATCTCGCTCACCTCGGGAAGGTTCAGGGATGCACCGCGCCTGAGGCCATCAGGCAGTTCGGAGGCCACGGTCTTTCCAGACAGGCTGCCTGCCTGCGGGAGGCTGAATCCGGTACGCCCCGGTTTTGAAAGTTCGAATATCAATTTATCGTAATACTTCATAGCTGTGTCCTCCTCTATAATGATTTTACGATATTGACGATCTCATCCAGTTCTTCCCGGGAGTGCTTCTCGGTGACGCAGAACGTGACATAGCCTTCTTCCGTCCGGAGAGCGGCGAAGTAGCCGGCATCGAGAAGAGCCTTCTGAAGCTTTGCAACGTCGCACTTGGGTGCAAGGACAAACTCCTTGAGGAAATAACGGCCCTCGAAAGGATCGGAGAACCTGCCTGTGGCAAGAAGCGCGTCGTGCAGGTAGCAGGCACCCTCGTGGCTCAGTTCATTGACCCTGCGCAGTCCTTCCGGACCCATAAGGGAGATATAGACGGTACACCAGAGAGCCATCAGGGACTCGTTGGAACAGATGTTGGAGGTAGCCTTTTCGCGGCGGATATGCTGTTCGCGGGCCTGCAGCGTGAGCACGAAGCAGCGTTTGCCCGAGGCGTCCGTGGTCTGGCCGACTATGCGTCCAGGCAGCTTGCGCATACAGGCGGTGGTGCAGGCCATGAATCCGACGTACGGTCCGCCGTAGCAGAGAGGGATGCCGAGACTCTGACCGTCGCCGACAGCTACGTCGGCACCCCATTCAGCAGGAGTTTTGACCACTGCAAGTGCTGATGGGTCACAGTATTCGACAAGGAGGGCGCCGGCTCCGTGGGCCAGGCCGGAAAGGCCGGAAAGGTCCTCGATTATTCCGTAACGGTTGACGGAAGGGACAAGGATGCCTGCCAGATCGGCCGTTTCGCCCGCAGCGGCGGCAACGTCTTCGGCAACGATTATGTTGATGCCGGCGTATTTTGCATAGGTACGCACGGTGTCGATCACGTTAGGAAGAAGCGAGGCCGCGATGACCACGCTATTGCGCTTCTTGGTGGAAGCCACGCACATACGTACCGCCTCGGCGGCAGCAGTCGGACCGTCATACATCGAAGCGTTGGCAACGTCAAGCCCGGTAAGGGCACAGATCATGCTCTGCCACTCGAAGATATATCGGAGCGTTCCCTGGGATATCTCGCACTGATACGGAGTGTACGCAGTAAGGAACTCGGAACGGGAAGTGATATATGAAATGACGCTTGGAGTGTAATGGTCATACGCTCCCTGGCCGACAAAGACCTTTAGACGGGAATTCCTGGCGGCCAGCCCCTCGAAATAATCGCGCACCTGCTGCTCGCTGAGTGCCGACGGGAGGTCATACTCCCCCTTATAAATGAAATCCGCGGGAACGTCAGAATACAAGTCATCAAGGGAGCCGACTCCTATCCTGTCCAGCATCACGCGGATATCTTCCTCTGTATGAGGAAAATAGCAGAATGAACCCATACTGTTACTTTGCTATTTCAGCATATTTTGCAGGAGAGAGGAGGGTTTCAAGCTCTGACTTGTCAGACATCTCGACCTTGATTATCCAGGCTGCATATGCATCTTCATTGATAAGCTCCGGCTTGTCTTCAAGCTGGTCATTGCGAGCAACCACTGTTCCGCTTACAGGTGAATAGAGCTCGCTGGACGCCTTGACACTCTCAAGAGCGCCGAAATCCTCTTCCTTGACAACCTCGTCGTCTGTGTCGGGCATATCCACGTATGTGATGTCACCCATCTCGCTCTGCGCAAAATCCGAAACACCGATAATTGCGATGTTGCCATCGACTTTCACCCATTCGTGTGACTCGCTGTAAAGGAGTCCTTCTAATACTTTGCTCATATCTTTTGTGTTATTTCTTGTATTTTGTCTGATAGAAACGTTTCTTAACGACCTTACCGGCAAAGGTGCGCTTGCGGATGCGGATCCGGAGCGGTGTGCCAAGTGCGGAACAAGCCGAATCGACAAGAGCGAAGCAGATGCTCTTGTCAAGGCTTATGGAGTGGTAGCCTGTCGTGACCACGCCCACTTCCGTGCCGTCTTCCAGCTCAACCGGATATGTGGCACGAGGGACTGCGTTGTCCTCGAGCTCGATGCCGACGAGTTTCCTGGCCACTCCGTCCGCCTTCTGTCCGGCAAGGGCGTCACGTCCTATGAACTCAGGCTTGTCGAGCTTGCAGAACATACTGAGACCGGCCATAACCGGAGATATCTTGTCTGAAAGTTCGTCACCGTACAAAGGCAGACCGGCTTCGAAACGGAGCGTGTCGCGGCAGCCGAGGCCGCAAGGCTTCACACCGCTGTCCATAAGCCACTGCCACATATCGCAGATGACGTCCGGGGATGCATACACTTCGAAACCGTCCTCACCTGTATAGCCGGTACGGCTTACAATCACACGGCCACCCTTGTCATCTTCTGCATCAAGGAAGGTATAGAACTCCAAGTCGCGTACTTCTTCGATTTCGAGAAGGTCAACCACGGCGTCCTCCGCCTTGGGGCCCTGGATGGCCAGCTGGCCGAACGCCTCGGACTGATTGTCGATGCTAACCTCATACCCCTCCGACTGCTCCTGCATCCAGGCGTAATCCTTGTCGATGTTGGAGGCGTTGACAACGAGCAGGTACGCATTGTCCTCGAATTCCTTATACACAAGAAGGTCATCGACGACACCGCCGTCCGGATAGCACATCATTCCATAAAGGATCCTGCCATCCTCCATACCGCGGACATCGTTGGTGAAAATGTGGTTCACGAATTTTTCGGCATCCTGGCCCTTGATGAAGATTTCGCCCATATGCGAAACGTCGAAGACACCGGCTTCGTTGCGCACGGCATTGTGTTCATCAATGATGCCGCTGTACTGAATCGGCATATCAAAGCCCGCAAAAGGGCTCATCTTGGCGCCGAGTGCCACGTGGGCTTCGTGCAGACAAGTCAATTTAAGCTGTTCCTCCATTGTGGATGATTGGTTATTTTAGAAGTTCAAGATCTTTTTTGAGTATCATCTTCGGGTCCATCATCGACACTTTCTGGAAAAGTATGAACTGATTTCCGAGTGACAGATAGACTTTATCCTCATGCTTCCCCTTTCTCCACCACTTATAAAAACCGACGGGATCATTTTCGAACGGAATCCGGGCAAGGATTCCGGTGCTGTAGCCCGGGTAGTCTATGACAAGACGCAGGCCCATATATTTCTTGTAGTAGTCGGGATCCGCCCTGCGGAGCTTGCTCTCCAGAGGATTCAGAACCTCAAACTCATCCACCTTGAGTATTTTCTCTCTTCGGATCAGCTTGTGGATTCTGACAGGATCATAATTAAGCCAGGCGCCGACCTTCAATGTCTTGGGTCCGTCTTCCTCGTCGAGCGTGAGCTCGTCCATGGAAAAATAGACTTTTTCTGGGTCGAGTGGATAGAGTCCTTCGTTTGGCATAAATGGGTATTGTGTATAAGCATACAAATATACTGATTATTTGGATAAAAACACTATCTTTATGCCATAAACTATTCTATATGGCACATTTCTTAGCAAAATCCATCATCTTGACAGTTGCCGTCTGCGTTCTTTCCGGATGCTGCCGGCAGGACAACGGATGCAACAGGATACCGGCAATCCCGCAGGACAGGCAGATTGAAGCTGGCATCGAAAGGACCCTCAAGTCAATGACCCTCGAGGAAAAGGCCGGACAGATCATTCAAATCAATCTGGACATCATCTACAATGCCGCAAAGGATGAATTCAACGAGGAGGCGATGAAAGAGGTCTTCGACCGGTACAAGGTCGGATCCATCCTCAATGTGCCGGGAGCGGCGCTCCCATACCCCAAGATGGCCGAAGTCGTAAATGTCATCCAGGACAGGTCGCTTTCCGCCACGGGCATCCCCTGCCTCTACGGACTCGATATGATCCACGGCGCATCGTATTACCTCGAAGGCTCCTTCTTCCCTCAGGAAGTCAACATTGCCGCAACCTTCCAGCCGGAATACGCCCGCGCAATGGGAGAGGCCATCGGCTACGAGACCCGCGCCGGTATGGTTCCCTGGGTATTCTCACCGGTGATGGACCTCAGCCGCAACGCCGCCTGGCCGCGCAATTGGGAAAGCTACGGCGAAGACCCGTATGTCCAGTCAGTGATGGCCTCCACCGAGACTGAAGCCATTCAGGGCGGCGACCCAAACCACATCGACCGTTTCCACTCTGCAGTATCCATCAAACATTATATGGGATACGGCGCTCCGGCATCGGGCAAGGACCGCACTCCGGCATACATTCCAGAATGCGATCTGCGTGAAAAATATTTCGCCCCGTTCAAGGCCTGCATCGAGTCCGGCGCCCTCACCGTAATGGTCAATTCAGCGTCCATCAACGGCATTCCGACACACGCCAACCACACTCTGCTGACAGAATGGCTCAAGAAAGGCCTCAACTGGGACGGTATGATCGTCACAGACTGGGCCGACATCAACAATCTATTCGAACGCGACCATCTGGCGGCAGACAAGAAGGACGCCATCCTTCTCGGCCTCAATGCCGGCATTGATATGATTATGGAGCCTTATGACGCTACGGCCGCGGGACTGATCGTTGAACTCGTCAGAGAAGGCAGACTTTCCAAGGAGCGTCTTGATGATGCGGTCCGCCGCATCCTCCGTGTCAAATACCGCCTCGGACTTTTCGAAAGCCCGATATGGGAAGCGGACTATCCTGAATTCGGCGCGAAGAGGTTCGCTGATGCCTCGCTCGCTGCCGCCATCGAATCCGAAGTCCTTCTCAAGAACAACGGCATCCTACCACTCAAGCAGGGCACCAGAATTCTCGTGACCGGCCCCAATGCCAATTCCATCCGCACCCTCAACGGCGGCTGGTCATACACCTGGCAAGGCTCGGAGATACCGGGCGTGACCGACAGGTTCAACACCATATACGAAGCGATCGCCGGCAGGTTCGGCTCCGCAAACGTCAGATTCTCCCAGGGCATCAGGTATGACGAAGGCTATTCATCCTGGCAGAACGAGGACGCCTCAGGCATCGGTGCAGCCGTTGCAGCAGCCCGCTCTTGTGATGTCATAGTCGCCTGCATAGGTGAAAACACATACTGCGAGACTCCGGGCAACATCGATGACATAACACTTTCCGGCAATCAGGTCGAACTCGTCAAGGCCCTTGCCGCGACAGGCAAGCCTGTCGTACTCATCCTCAATGAGGGTCGCGCACGCATCGTCCGCGAAATCGAGCCTCTGGCTGATGCCGTGGTCGACATAATGCTCCCGGGAAACTATGGCGCCGATGCGCTTGCACGGTTGCTTTCAGGCGACGCCAATTTCAGCGGCAAGCTTCCGTTCACCTACCCGAAGCACGTCAACTCCATCCACACCTACGACTTCAAGGTGAGCGAACACCGCGAAGTTATGGAAGGCGCATACAACTATGAAGCTGTGATGGATGTCCAGTGGCCTTTCGGCAGCGGGCTCAGCTATACGACATTCGAATACAGCAATCTCAGGACCGACAGGACAAGCTTCAGGAGTGGAGACGTCATCACCGCCACCGTCGATGTCACCAATACCGGCAAAGTCGCGGGCAAGGAGTCTGTAATCCTCTATTCGAGCGACCTCGTGGCATCTCTTATGCCTGACGTGAAAAGGGTGCGCTCGTTCCGAAAGGTTGACCTCAAACCTGGCGAAAGCACAACCGTCTCCTTCACCCTGCCGGCCGACGACCTGGCATTCGTAGGCTCAGACGGCAAATGGCGTCTTGAAGCCGGCGACTTCCGCCTCTCCGCAGGCGGACTCGGCCTCACGGTCAGTTGTACCGAAGACAGAGTCTGGGACAGCCAGAACAAATGACGATGGAAGTAATCCCGTCAGATTTCTCCGCTCTCGAAGGCACGAACTGCTATTGTTCTGAAGAGAGTGCGGCACAGATAAGGCGAGCCATTTCAGGCTTGCCTTTATCCGCCGTGCATATGATAGGAACCGGGGATTACCATTATATCACTCTTTTCTGGCTGGAGCGCATACGGGAACCGTTTTCTCTTGTACTGTTCGACAACCATCCCGATGACCAGCCATCAGCCTTCTCCCCGGACACCCTAAGTTGCGGCTCCTGGGTCGCCGAAGCCCGGAAACTGCCATACTGCATCGGTACACACCGGCTGCCCGGTGCTTGCGGAGAGACAGCCGGGCAGCCGGTATATATATCGATCGATCTGGATGTTCTGTCCAGAGATTATGCCCGGACTGACTGGGACCAGGGGACGATGACTCTGGACGAACTCGTCGGGTATATCCTGGAAATAAAAAAGGCCGCGCGGATTATCGGCGTGGATATCTGCGGGGGCCTTACAATACAAAAAGGAGCCTCTCCGGACGATCTGGCGATAAACGCCGCCACCGAAAAGGCTCTGATTTCTCTGTTTGAGCAGTAATTACTCAGCTGCTACCTCGTCAGCTGCTGCCGCTGCACAAGCGGTAGAGTCGCAGTTTGCGCACTCGCCCTCTGAGCAGTTGCCATCGCACTCGCCTTCTGCGCAGTTTGCACAAGCCTCAGTTGCAACTTCCTCGGCTGCAGCCTCATTGTTGTTGCCGTTGTTCTTGCAAGATACAACTGCCATTGCACAGAGTGCAATAACCATAAAAGTAAAAATCTTCTTCATAATACACAAAAACTATAATAATTAAACAAAAGGTTTCTCCATTAATGCCTCAAGCTTCTCAATCTTGCCTGAAGCGATCCGTCCACGGCCATCTTCATCATCTTCCGGGTCTGGTCAAACTGCTTGAGCAACTTGTTGACATCGGCTATGGTCGTCCCCGAACCGGCGGCGATGCGCTGGCGGCGTGATCCGTTTATGCATTCAGGGTGCTCTTTCTCGTAAGGCGTCATTGACTTGATTATGGCTTCTGTCGGCTTGAATGCGTCATCAGGGATATCCACATCCTTCAACGCCTTGTCCATACCCGGCAGCATACCCACAAGATCCTTCATATTGCCCATCTTCTGCACCTGCTGAAGCTGATTGTAAAAGTCATTGATCGTGAACTGATCGTGGGCAATCTTCTTCTTGAGAGCCCTCGCCTCCTTCTCATCGAACTGCTCCTGTGCCTTCTCCACGAGGGAAACGACATCACCCATTCCAAGGATTCTGTCAGCCACCCTGGACGGATGGAACACGTCAAGAGCCTCCATCTTTTCACCCGCACTCACGAACTTTATCGGTTTGCCGGTCACGGCCTTGATTGAAAGTGCCGCACCGCCGCGGGTATCGCCGTCCATCTTGGTAATCACTACTCCGTCGTAGTCGATGGCCTCATTGAACGCCCTCGCGGACTCTACGGCGTCCTGACCCGTCATAGCGTCAACTACGAACAGGGTTTCAGTTGGGTTCACCGACCTGTGGAGTGTACGGATCTCGTCCATAAGCTCCTGATCCACCGTCAGACGGCCGGCGGTATCGACAATGACTACGCTGAATCCCTCGGCCTTAGCCTTCGCGATTGCGTTCTTTGCAACCTTCACAGGGTCCTTTTCGCCCTCTTCGCTATACACAGGGACGGCTATCTGCTCACCCAGGGTTTTCAACTGGTCGACTGCGGCCGGACGGAACGTGTCACACGCCGCGAGAAGGACTCTCATTCCCTTCTTGCTCTTGACGTTGAGAGCAAGCTTGCCGCTGAAAGTCGTTTTACCGGAACCGTTGAGGCCTGCGACCAGCACGATGCCCGGGTTGCCCTTGACATTGATGTCGGCAGACTCCGAACCCATAAAAGCAGCAAGTTCGTCGTGGACTATCTTGACCATCATCTGCTGCGGCTTGACCGCGGTAAGGACGTTGGCGCCCATAGCCTTCTGCTTTACCCTGTCGCAGAAATCCTTGGCTACCTTATAGGACACATCGGCATCGAGCAATGCGCGACGGATCTCCTTAAGGGTCTCAGCCACATTTACTTCGGTGATTTTTCCTTCGCCCTTCAGTATCTTGAAGGAACGTTCAAGTCTTTCTGACAGGTTCTCAAACATATACCTCTCGATTTCGGACCGCAAAATTAACAATTTTTTGAATATAATTCATTTGTTTTTACTATTTTAGCATAACTACATTAATCCTAATGCGAACCAAGAGAAACAATACAGGTTGGTTTTTCTCGCGGTTATTTGCAGGAAACGTGCTGACGCCTGCGAGAAAAAAGCTTCAGGTTGCAGATGCGCACACCGAAATCTGCCTCGAAAAATGGGTCGGAGAGCGCAAGTACACAAGCCCTGACAGCACATTGGAAGATGTTGCAAAAGACATCGGGGTATCATCCCTGCAACTGGCCTATTATTTCAGAACTGTCATAGGTCAGAGCTTCCAGACCTGGCGCAAACAACTGAGAATCAGAGATGCCCAGGTGCTTATCGCCCAAAATCCGGAAAAGTCCATAGCGTCCATCGGTTACTCGGTGGGCATAATGGACAAGTCTAATTTCAGAAGGCAGTTTCTGGAGGAAACGGGAATGACTCCTATGGAGTACCGTAAGGAAATCCTGGGAATCACGAAGTAACAACAAGAAAAAGGATGGTCTTGCGGCCATCCTTTTTCTTGTTGTTATTCGAACAGAAGCTTCCTGTCATTTTCGAGCAGAGGCCCGACAACGTCTTCAGGGACAAATCTCCACGCGCCCACCACTGACGGATCATTGATCAGTTCACCTGTAATCTCGTCGTGCGACTTGAAGAAATCATAGACCATATCACGAATCGCGGGATATTTCATTACGATACGCTCAGAGACCATCTCAGGAGAAAGTCCGGCACCCTCATTGATGGAGCCGCCACCGCCGCTGGCCCTGTACGATGTCATAGCGACATTATAGTACGCATCCATATCGAAGGCCGTACCGTCGGCAAGCGTGGTGATATTGACACGCGA
Organism: Candidatus Cryptobacteroides sp.; assembly: GCA_045616385.1. Classification (GTDB taxonomy): domain Bacteria; phylum Bacteroidota; class Bacteroidia; order Bacteroidales; family UBA932; genus Cryptobacteroides. The sequence continues at coordinate 6,368 of JAZLGQ010000085.1, read as the reverse complement.
ACCGTTCGGGCGGGTCACGTCCACGGTATAATTGAGGCCTCCGGTGGAATCAAAATTATAGGAACGGTTAACGAAAGACCAATCGGAAGAACCATCACGGTCAGAGCCCTGCTGCTCGATCAAAAGCACGTGGTTGCCCGGGGTCGAAATCCACATGTTGTAAGTGAACTCCATCGCATCCTTGATTTCCGAGCCCTTCATCCTGACCACGAAAAGCTCATTCTCGTATGGATAGACCGTGAACATATCGTTGTAGACAAGGGCTCCGCCTTCTACGGTCCCGTCGTATGTCAGCGGCGCTGCAAAAGAAAGCTGCGCCTCCGGCACGCTGAGCTGCACCCTGTGGATGAGGCTTACATAATCGTTCATTCCGAAATAGGCATCCCTCGAACGCAACCGGCCCTGCAAGGTGCCGACCTTCCGGTTCGTGAACGCCTTTACGGCCTCGAATTCCTTCTCGAACCGGGACTTCAGCACCCAGTCCACCTTATTCTTGTCAATCGTGCATATCTCACCACTCACATCCTTGGAAACGAGTCTCTTGCCGGCATAACGCATATCAATCACAGCGTGGCCGACATAACGGGCTTTCGCGCCGGCATTCAGGTACACCATCCCCTGCCTTGACGCAACGTACCTTGAATGGTCGTGACCGCCCACCAGCACATCGACACCCCTGAGGCTGTTGAAGAGACTGAGTGACTGGGACTCAAGTTCATCAGGGTCTCCGGAGCCGGTACCGCTGTGCGCAACCACTATTACCACGTCAGGCTTCTCTTTATTGACCACGAAGTCAATCAAGGCCTGGGCATAAGGGACAAGTGAAAGGAATTCCATCCCGGAGAACTTGTTTTCAGGAAGCCACGCCCTGATATTGGGGTTCCCGAAACCGATGACAGCTACATTGACCCCTGCTTTTTTCACCATTTTGTAGAGAGGGAAATAGGTGCCGCCGTCGGACTGGCGGAGAACGTTCCCTGCCAGCCACGGAACGCCTGCGGCACTCATCTCTGCCGAGATTTTGTCATAGATGCCGTGACCTGTCTCGATATCGTGGTTGCCGACTACTACAGCATCATATCCGATGGCCTGTAAAAGACGCGGGAACGGATGCGGCTGAGACTGGTCGGCAATACAGTTGAAATAATAAGTGGCATTGTCTCCCTGAAGGCAATCTCCGGCATCGACAAGGATTACATTATCAGCACCAACTGCCGATCTGAGGCTGTCGACAAAATACTTCACGGACATAAGACTGGCCTTTGTCCGGCCGCCTTCCACGTATGGCTCGTCGAACCAAGCACCGTGAATGTCTCCGGTTTCCACGACATGGAGCTGTCGGGAATTCTGCGCGAGCACCAATCCCAGAGGGATGAAAAGCAAGGAAATCACGCAGGTTGCTAGTTTTCTGCAATGGCGATTCATATTACAAATTTAATTAATTTTGCGACAAATGAAACTATTTACAGAAGTCAGTATAGACAAATTGCCTGTAAGCGTGAGTCTGGAGGACAAAATCGTTGTTCTCGGAAGCTGTTTCGCGGATGAAATCGGAGCAAGGATGGCCGCTGCAGGATTCGACGTGTGCATCAATCCGTTCGGGACCCTTTACAATCCCGTATCTGTCTCCGACGCTGTCTCGCGTATGGAAAGCGGAGCCCCGTTCACGCTTTCAGACTGTGTGGAAATGGGAGCGGGAGCAGGACTTTTCTGCTCTTTCCACCACCATACCTCATTCGCCCGGGAGAGCGCCACGGATTTTACCCGGAATGCTAATGCGAGACTGGCGGATGCTTGTGATTTCTGGCGCAACTGCAACAAGCTCATCATCACTCTCGGCACCGCTTTCGTATGGAGGCACCAGCCCGAGGATGCTGTCGTTGCCAATTGTCTCAAGAGGCCTGGCAACGAGTTTACGCACACTATGTTGAGCATCGAAGAGGCTACTGCCCGGATGGAACGTGTGCTGGCCTGCGGCAAGGAGACCATCTTCACCGTCTCCCCTATCCGGCATATGGGTGACGGAGCACATTCAAACACTCTGTCCAAGGCGACGCTCCAGCTCGCGCTCTCATCCTTTGCCGGCCGGCCGGGCACAGCATACTTCCCGGCATACGAGATATTGAATGACGAACTGCGGGACTACAGGTTCCACGCAGAAGATCTGGTGCATCCTAGTCCCGCAGCTGTAAGTTATATCTGGGAGAAGTTCATTGATGCCGCCGTTCCGGATAACGAGCATTCAAGAGTGGCTGCCAATGAGAAAGCCTCACGACGGCTCCTTCACAGAAAACTACACTAATTCCTTCAGGTTCACTCCCAGGAGTTCGGCTCTCCTGATGAATGCAGGAAGTTCCTCTTCGATGAATTTCTTGCGTTCGCTGCTGCCTATCCGCTCAAGCGCATCCTTCGACATAAAGAAGCCTATTCCTCTCTGGTTCGAAACTACGCCCCTGTCGGAAAGTATTTCGTACGATCTCGCAACGGTGTTCGGGTTCACCCCGATGGTCGCTCCCCACTCGCGTACAGAAGGTATGCGCTCCCCCGGCTTGAATTCGCCTGAAAGCATCCTGTCGCAGATGTTGTCCGCAATCTGGATATATATCGGTTTATTGTTGTCGAATTCCATAGACTAATGCTTGATTCTTGTTATTCTCAGATAAATTCCACCAGCCAGAAGTGCGACGATTACAGAAACGAAAGCGTACGTAATGGCCTTGAACCTTCTCAAAGCGGTTTCGGGATCGCCATTCACGAATTTCTCAAAATCCTCAGGGCCGATATGGCCTGTGCCGAAGTATGCCACTGCTATCCCAGAGAGTATCACTCCCACCGCCATCCAGCAAAGGAGCGTCTTGGGGAACTTGGACTTCTTGAATATTACGGCACCCAGGGTGAATGTAAGGATGTTCTCAACCCAGCTCAGCCATCCCAGCCCAAGACCATTGAAAGAGAAGCCTTCTTCCTTGAGCGCAAGTTCAAGGCTATTGATTGAACCGTAGGATGCAATCGCTTCCGGATAAAGATTAGGGAACACCGCGCTCATTATCCCATCAAGTCCAAGATATACCGCGAACAGACATACCGGAAGGACTACGCAGGTCATAATGATGAGAGAAAGCCACTTCTCTAAGCCTGACGCAGGGAGCATCACCCAGGATGAGCCGTATCTCTTGTCGGTGATCCCGCCATATTGCTTTATCGGGAAAACAACTACGGCTGAAAAGACAGCGGCGAATGCCGACAGGTATTGGATGGCCTTCGGATACTTCCAGAACGTATGCTCCGGAGAAAACAGAACCGCAATAAGTTCGACAAGGATGAATGTCAGCACCGGCAGAGCCGCTGTGATGATAAACGAATACAGATAGTTGTCTTTCGCATTCTTGAGGTCGTGCAGCAGATAGTTGCCGAATCTCTTTGGTTGAAATATATTATTCATTGCTGAAAATTCCCTTTATAAGTTCCTTATTCTTATGTACCGCATTGAACAGCGCCTCGATGTTGACTTTGCTGTCCTTTTTCTCAACATTCTGATAAACCTGTATGAATCCGCCCGGAAGCTGTTCTGTGTAAAGGCTTGACGGATTGAGGGTTGTGCCATAATCAAAATAGAGTTTATCCGATATTTCCTCAATTGAAGCTTTCAGGAGAACGTCCTGCTTGTCAAGGATTATGATAGGATCTATCACATTCTCGAGGTCACGCACCTGATGAGTTGAGATCACGATAGTTGACTCATCGCCCGTGTATTTCATTATCGCGCTGCGGAACTGGGCCTTGGAAGGGATGTCAAGGCCGTTGGTAGGCTCGTCCATATAAAGATACTTTGCCCCGCAGGCCAGACCGAAACTGACGTATGTCTTCTTGAGCTGTCCGTTCGACATCGTATTCATCATCTGATTCTCGTCAACCTCGAACTCCTTCATTATCAGAAGGAACTTCTCAAGTGAAAAGTTCGGCCAGAACTTGCCTGCAGACTTTGCCCAGGCGATTGCCTTTGAATGAACCGGAGACACCTCATCCGGCAGATAATACTGGTCCGCGAGAAGCGATGGTTCGCGATAAAACGGAATGTGTCCGTCAACGTCGATAGTACCGGTCTGTGTATCCTTCAAACCGGCAAGCAGAGTAAGAAGAGTGGTCTTGCCAACACCGTTCTCCCCCAGCAGTCCGTAAATCTTTCCGGACTCGAGGTTCATCGAAATGTTCTTCAGAACCTCTTTGCTTCCATAGCTGAAAGCCAAATTCTTAATAATTATCATATCTTTGTTGCTGTATTAGTTCATTAGTACACTGCAAAGGTACGACAATTATTTTATTCTACAAATTTTTCTTCAATTTTTTGTGCAGGGTGTGAATTTCTAGAATTTCTTGACCAAACTGCAGTCAGTTTTTTGACTTAACTCCCTGTCCGAAATTTGGGGTACATTATACAATAAAACTACCTTCCAAAATCAATAGGAAGCATATATGACACAGCCACGTTCTCTCCACCTTTTTTGGCTGGTGACAAGGCCGGAGCCTTCTTCAAAACATTAATCGCCTCTTTATCCAATGAAGAATCTACACCTTTCAGAATCTGGATATCAGAAATCTGACCGTTACTATTGATGGTGAATTTCGTAATCACACGGCCTTTAATATCATATTGTTTGGCAATATCCGGATATACGACATTCTGATTTACCCATTTTGTAAACTCACCCATATCGCCTCCGTTAAATTTTGGGGCAATATCAACCTCAGTTGAAGAATAAACCTTCTCGGATGAATTCAATATATTTGATGACAAAGGAGTTGACTGTGCCGTCTCCTTTTCCATTACAGGCCGCACGCTATAGCCGTAGTAACGCCAATCAGTGGCGTACCGGTATACCTTGTCCGAATAGAAGACGAGGGGGTACGCATCATGATTGGAGCTCGTATTAAGCGAAGATGACCAGTAGTCGCCATAGGAACCTGCTTGGATAAAACTCGAACCGAACCTGTGGCCAGTTGCCGGTAAAAAAATTGAGTTGCCGTTGCTCTTGCTCGTCACCTTGTAGCCAGTGTGACCACCTTGAATGGTCCACGTCCATGTGCAATTCTCCCTCAGTTCGTCCTGTTCTGCGCGTGTAGGCATCCTCCATTTGCCACCCCAATTGGCGTGGGCGGCATCGTCGCTCAACTCAAGCCTGGTCTTGTTGTCAACAGTGCCGTACTTCTTCTCAGCAACATACTTAGAGAATTTGACGTTTGTATATGAGTTCCCTTTAGTGCGATATTTCAGTGTTGACCAGCTGTAGTCGCTCTTCGGGCTCGTTTCACCCCACGCAAAATAATCCCCATAATCCTCCGGCTTGGTTGCCCCGACATTGCAGGTTGCCCACATCACGCTAAGTCCGAGATCGACGTACTCGTGGCCATTCTCAGTGCCATTAACTCCGGAGGTTGGGGATGTATTATTCTGAGGCGTCGTCTGCTTTGCAGAACCTTGAACGGATGGCACTGCAGCAACTGTTTTTTTCTCAAGTGTTGCCTTCAGTTCAAAAGTATTGCCTTCCGTGACATTGACACGCATCGTCTTTGATGCATAGCCTTCCTTCTCGAACATAACCGTATGTTCGCCAATCAGTATTTTGGACTTGAAGACAGGAGAGTCCTCGGCATCGGCTCCGTCTATCGTCACCTTTGCATCCGGGCTGCAGTCAATGCTCAGGCTGCCGTAAATCGGTATCGGACTAGAGAGATTGATTTCTTTATCTGACTGTTCTGTAAATTCCATATTCTGATATGCGGTCCTGTGGGATGGTTTCCTCGCCTCCATCGAATAAGAACCATATTCAAGATCTCCGGACCAAGGTGAGTTCCCCAATTTCTGGCCGTTCGCCCATATCTCACCACCCTCAGGGCAGTATATCTTCACTCTCGTGAAATTAGGTTCAAGAACTGGTGTGAGAGTCAATCCCTGCCCATCTTTGACTTCTATCTGCTGAACATACGTTTTGTATTTGGGTTTCATCAGTTTGAGTGTATGGGATCCGCTCTGAACACGAAGCAGGGCTGCAGGAACTGTCCCTACATTGTCATTGTCGATATATATCACCGCTCCGGCAAGGTTACTCTGCGTCAGAATGTTTAATGTTCCGAATGAAGGCAAAAGTTCAACTGTCTCGACTGTTTTGTTCTCAGGATCTGACACAGTTACAGTTCCTTCCTTGCTATGATACTGAGGGGCTGATACCTTATATCTGTATGTCCCGAATTGGACGAACTTCTTTGCCCGTCCTTCCGTGTTCTCCAGTAACTGACCATCCAGTTCTACGAGTGCCTCCTTCGGGGTTACGTCAAATATCAGCCATTGCTGTGTAGTCTGTTGCTCAACT
>JAZLGQ010000084.1:0-30580 GCA_045616385.1 Candidatus Cryptobacteroides sp. | reverse complement strand
GCCTTCTGTCTCGACAAGGACGGCCCGATAGGGAGCCCGGTCTCGTTTGACGCTGAGTATTGGCGTTCAATAGAGGGCCCGCGCCAGCTTTTCGGGCGCGACACGGCGGAGACGCGCAGGCAGAAATTACATTCTGAACAGTGATGAAGTGGTTTTTGATATTTCCTGTCATCTGGGGCGGCAGTGCCACTCCTGAAATGACGAAGGCGAATTTCTGGCCGGCATCCGATGAAATCGTGATGACCGCAGAGCAGATCGAGTCTTACAACGCCGGGCTGGTTGCCGAGGGCGACCTTGACCTCGTTGACATTTGTTCGGCCGGGCGTATGGTCGGCAGAAGCGAGGTGCGCAGTTCCATCTGCCAGTACAGCATTCCGCGTTCATACAGATATTTCGATGAGTCCAGAATAACCAATGCCGCAAAAAAGAAGATTCTCGCAAACCGCGACCTTGACGGTGTGACAGCCGACGTGTTCGTGGAATACGGAATCATCACCACGCCTGCAGATTTGCGCAGTTTTCCTACCGCGACAACCTGTACCGCTGACGGCATTACAAGCGGGAGCCTGTGTTTTGATGACTTCCAGCAGACGCACCTCTGGCTTGGCGAGGGCGTGCTCATCTGGCACGAATCGGCCGACGGCGAATGGTGTTTCGTCCGTGGTCGCAACTATGCCGGCTGGGTAGAGTCTGCAAATATTGGCCGCTGCACCAGGGACGAAATGGTCCGCTATGTCAAAAGTCCGCTTTTTGCCGTCACGCTTGAGCAGAAGCTCGTGACGGTTGCCGGGCGCGAAATGCGCCTGATGATGGGCACCCGGCTGGCAAAGAATGAGAACGGCGCCGTGCTTGCGCCTGTGCGTAAGGCCGACGGCACGCTGTCGCTTGTGCCGTTGGAAATCGACATTGAAATGTCGGACGGATATCTGCCGTACACCACGGCCAATGCGCTGAAGCTGGCGTTCAAGCTGCTCGGCACGCCGTACAGCTGGGGTGGGGCGGAAGGATATAACGATTGCTCGTCGACGCTGCTGTCGGTTTATTATTGCTTCGGAATCGAACTGCCGCGCAACAGTTCCAGCATGAAGAAAATGGATCGGAACAATCACAAGACGGCGGAAGGCCCCGTGGACTACGCCTCGCTGCTGCCGGGCAGCATCGCACTCGTGCCGGGTCACGCTATGATGTACATAGGCTGCATCGATGGCGAGCCATTCATCCTGCACGATGTGAATGCTTTGTATTCCAAGGATCTGGACAAGGACCAGAGAAGCGTCACACTGGTGTCGTCGTGCAGTGACGTCTATCGCAAGACGGGACTTTCCTATACCGAGGCATTCACCAATCTGATTGAAGTCAGGTAAAGGCTGGGTTAAGAGATGAAAATGACATTGGCAAAACTGCCGGAACCGGAAAACATTGATTCCAGGGCCCTGTTTGATTTATATTCATCCGGGGCGGTTGATGTTGTTGTGGTGTTGGGGCCGACGGCATCGGGGAAAACAAAGTTTGCTGTAAAGTTGGCAAATGATTTTTCTTCCTTCGGCAGTCAGGCTGAAATCATTTCTGCGGATTCGCGCCAGGTATATAGGGGTATGGATATCGGTACCGGCAAGGACTTGGCCGAATATGACGATATCCCATACCATCTGATTGATATTGCAGATGCAGGCAGCCAATACAACGTTTTCCAATTCCAGCGCGATTTCTCGTCGGCCTGGACTGAAATATGTGGCAGGAACGCCATACCTATCCTTTGCGGCGGCACTGGGTTGTATATCAACGCCGTAACCTCTGGCTATGATTTTAGGGAGGCCCGTCCGCTGAGCGAACGGCGCGTGAATCCGGATGGTTGCGCGACGGCTCTTTCTGTTCCCCTCCCGTCATCTCCCTTTATCATCGGCACGCTTGTAAGCCGTGAAGTCCGGAATGCGCGCATTGACGCGCGTCTGGATGCCCGCCTGCGGGAAGGTATGATAGATGAGGTCAAAGGGTTGCTGGAACGGGGTGTGCCTGAATCGGTTATGATCTCCTATGGGCTTGAATACAAGTTTGTCACCTTGTACCTGAAGGGAGATATGGACTATGATGAGATGCGCCTCAGACTTTCGACGGCGATCCATCAGTTCGCCAAGCGCCAGATGACCTGGTTCCGCGGAATGGAGCGCAGCGGTGCCGTGATCCATTGGACTGAGGTCTGATGTCCTAGTCGCGTTCCATTTCGCGCCTGATGTCCTTTTCCTTTATCGAGGCGCGTTTGTCGTATTCCTTCTTTCCGCGCGCGAGGGCAATGTGGAGTTTGGCGTAGCCGTTCTCGGAGATGTAAGCCTTTGTGACGACTATGGTTAATCCCTTGGTCTTCACGGCTTGGGCGAGGTGCCTCAGTTCTTTCCCTGTGAGAAGCAGCTTGCGGTCCCGCATCGGTTCGTGGCTGCTCCAGGCGGAGGCCCAGAAGTATGTGGCAATGTTCATCCCGCGAACATAGAGCTCGCCGTTGCTGAAGTAGCAGTAGGCATCCTGAAGGGAGGCCTTGCCGGCGCGGATCGACTTGATCTCGGTGCCGACAAGCACGATTCCGGCATCGTACTGCTCGAGCAGTTCGTAGTCGAAAGCAGCGCGCTTGTTAAGGATGTTGACGCGGTTTATGCCCTTCTTCTTATCTGCCATTATGCCTTGATTCCAAATGCTTTGCGGATGATGTCAACAGAATCCGTAAGCTCCCATCCGAAGAACTGGACATCCTTCTCAGCCCAGCTGCCGTCGGCCTGCTTCATCCTTACGGACCGGATGTACGGCTTGCGTCCCATATGACCGTAAGCGGCGCAAGGTGAGTAGACAGGGTTCTTGAGGCCGAATTTTTCTATGATTGCCGCAGGACGGAGATCGAAGGTCTCGCGTATCTTTGATGCGATATAGGAATCGGTAGCTTCGCCGCGGAGGTCGGATATCTCGGAACCTGCGGGGGCCTGGACGTGTGCGGAACCATAGGTGTCCACGAAGATTGAAACCGGCTCGGCGACACCGATGGCATAGGCAAGTTGGACGAGACATTCGTCCGCGATGCCGGCTGCAACCAGATTCTTCGCGATATATCGTGCCGCGTAGGCGGCTGAACGGTCGACTTTTGAAGGGTCTTTCCCGGAGAATGCCCCACCGCCGTGCGCGCCGCGTCCGCCGTAAGTGTCGACTATTATCTTGCGCCCGGTAAGGCCGGTGTCTCCGGCAGGTCCGCCGATGACGAATTTGCCGGTAGGGTTGACGTGAAGGATGAAATTGTCGTCAAAGAGGGCGGCGGTTGCTGTCGGGAGGGAACTGATCAGCCGTGGAATGACGATGCTGCGGATGTCCCGCTCGATACGGTCGTGCATAGCCTCGTCGGTATCGAACTCATCGTGCTGCGTGCTGGCCACGATTGTGTGGACCCGCAGAGACTGGTGCTTCCCGGAGAACTCCACCGTGAACTGGGATTTTGCGTCCGGGCGCAGGTATGGCATAAGTTCCGGCTCGTTGTGACGGATGTCGGCGAGGACCAGTAGCAGCTTGTGCGACAGGGAGAGCGCCAGAGGCATATATTCCTCGGTGTCGCGGCAGGCATAGCCGAACATCATTCCCTGGTCGCCTGCACCCTGCTCAAGGGGCTCTCCGCGTACTACGCCACGGTTGATGTCGGCGCTCTGCTCGTGGATGGTCGATATTACCCCGCAGGACAGGGAATCAAAATGATAGTCTGATTTCGTATAGCCGATTCTGGCGATGGTCCTGCGTACGGTATCCTCGATGTCGACGTAGGCGTTGTCGCTCTTGACCTCGCCGCCGACGATCACGAGACCAGTGGTGCAGAATGTTTCGCAAGCGACTTTCGCCTCCTGGTCCTGGCGGAGGAATTCATCAAGGATGGCATCTGAAATCTGGTCAGCGACCTTGTCGGGATGACCTTCGGAGACTGACTCCGATGTGAAGAGATAGTTCATTTTAGCATTTTTTAGACGAGGTTGCAAGCATTCAAATCTGTCCTCGCGGATGTGAAAATTCAGCGGCAAAGGTAACAATAAATTTCGATATTATTATTCATAATTTTTCTTTGGGATTTTGATTCAACAAATTATCTTTGCGGCCCGGTTTGCGGAAAGGTTGAAAGCCGCCGCCGAAAGCTGTTGATAAGTTGTTGAAAAGTGATGCTGTATTACCTTTGGTAATAACTATCTTTGCTGCGTAGAATTTTTGTTTATTCTAACTATATCAAAAACATTATGAAACAAATCCTCAAGAGTTTATTGCTGTCTGCAGCAGCAATGCTTGTTGGTGTTTCTGCGTTCGCGCAGGTAACGACCTCTTCCCTCAACGGTAAGATTACCGATACCAAGGGTGAGCCTGTTGCCGGCGCCGCAGTCATTGCCATCCACACTCCTTCAGGTACACAGTATTTCGCTGTTGCCAACAACGAAGGTCTCTTCTACATCAACGGTATGCGTGCCGGTGGTCCTTATTCCGTTGAGGTAAGCTGCCTTGGTTATCACTCCGTGACTTACACAGACGTAGTCCTCCAGCTCGCTGAAGCTTTCGCTATCAACGCAAGCCTCAAGGACGACAGTGAAATGCTTTCAGAGGCAATCGTGATTTCAACCGCTGCCTCAAAGTTTGCTGCCGAGAAGACAGGCGCCGCCACCAACATCAACAACGCGCAGATCGCCAACCTTCCTACCGTCAGCAGAAACATCACCGACGTCACCCGTCTTTCACCTTACGGTGGCAACGGTATGAGCTTCGCCGGTTCCGACGGCCGTACCGCCAACTTCACCGTTGATGGTGCGAACTTCAACAACAACTTCGGTCTTTCATCAAGCCTCCCTGGCGGCGGCAGCCCTATCTCCATTGACGCAATCGAAGAACTCCAGGTTGTCATCTCCCCGTATGATGTCCGTCAGACCAACTTCATCGGCGGCGGTGTGAATGCCATCACCAAGTCAGGTACCAACACCTTCAAGGGTTCTGCCTATATCTACCATCGCAACGAGAACCTCCGTGGTGACACCGTTTGCGGCGAGCAGATCACAGGCGCACGTGCCACCGACCGCAGCACGACCTACGGCTTCAACCTCGGCGGCCCTATCATCAAGAACAAACTCTTCTTCTTCGTCAACGCAGAGTACTCCAAGGTTCCTACCGTCGTCAACCGCTGGCACGGTTCTGAGGATGGTGTTGCAAATGCAAACAATTACGTATCACGCACCACCATCGCTGACCTTGAGAGAGTAAAGCAGGCAGCCAAGAGCAAATATGGCTACGATACCGGTTCTTACACCGACTTTCCTGCCAACGAGACCAACATCAAGCTCCTCGCCCGCATCGACTGGAACATCAACGACAAGCACAAGCTTGCTCTTCGTTACAACTACACCACCAACCAGGCCTGGAACCAGACCAATGCCACTTCAATGGACGGCGGTACCCGTATGGCCAGCTCACGTATGTCGCAGAATTCAATGGCATACGCAAACGCGATGTACTCAATGAACAACCTCGTTCATTCATTCTCAGTCGATCTCAACAGCCGCATCAGCGACAACCTCTCAAACCAGTTCCTCGCAACTTATTCCATCATCGGTGACATCCGCGGCACCAACTCAGCAGAGTTCCCGTTCATCGATATCACCAAGGACGATGACAACTACATCGCTCTTGGTTACGAGCTCTTCACCTGGAACAACGCCGTTCACAACAATACTCTCAACATCAAGGATGATATCACCTACTATGCAGGTTCTCACAAGATCACCGGAGGTATCAACTTCGAGTATCAGATGGCTGACAACCAGTATATGCGCAACGGTACCGGTTACTATCGCTACAACAGTGTAGATGATTTTGTCAACGGTGCAACTCCTGAGGTTGTCTGCCTTACCTATGGTTACGATGGCGAGACAAAGCCTGCCGCACGTGTCCGTTTCTACAGACCGGGCATCTATGCTCAGGACGAATGGGCTGTCAATGACAACTTCAAGCTTACCTATGGTCTCCGTCTTGACGGTCTGTTCTTCAACAACAACGACATCATGACCAACAACGCCATCAAGGATCTCACCTACTATCCTGCATACAAGAACTATCAGGAAACCCATATTGATACAGGTATGTGGCCAAAGGCCTCCATCACCGTTTCTCCTCGTATCGGCTTCACCTGGGACGTTCTTGGTGACAAGGGCCTCAAGGTTCGTGGTGGTACCGGTCTCTTCAGCGGCCGTCTGCCTCTCGTATTCTTTACCAACATGCCTACCAACTCAGGTATGGTTCAGTATCAGGCCCAGCTCAACTCCAGCAATACTGACATGAGCCTCTTCAACGGCGGTCTCGTTACCGACAGCGAAGGTCACGCAACCACGGCTGCTCTCCTCCAGAAGCTCATTTCAATGGGTTATCCTTCAACCATCAAGCCTGAAGACGGCACCAAGCCATCAGCTGTCAATGCAGTTGACCCTAACTTCAAGATGCCTCAGGTATGGAAGACATCTCTCGCAATCGACTACCAGTTCCCAACTTCATTCCCATTCACCATCACTGCTGAAGGTATCTTCAACAAGACCGTCAACGCAGTTTCAATATCTGACTGGAGTATGAAGAACGTAGGCGGTTTTGCAAGATTCAACGGTGTTGACAACCGTCCTGTCTATCCTTCAGACTTCCGCTCAACCACCAAGGCGTTCGTCCTTCAGAACACCAGCAAGGGTTATGGCTGGTCAGCCAACGTAACCATCAACATGCAGCCTGTCGAAGGCCTCAGCTTGATGGCAGCCTACACTCATACTGTCAGCAAGGAAATCACCGGCATGCCTGGTTCAGCAGCTGAATCTGCATTCACCTATGTTCCTACTATCGAGGGTCCTAACTATATCGGTCTCCACAACTCACAGTATGTTACTCCTGACCGTGTAGTAGCTTCCGCAACCCACCATGACAAGAGCGGCAACCACTTCAGCCTCATCTATGAAGCCTGGAGAGGTGGTTACAACTACTCTTATATGACAACCAACGATATGAACGGTGACGGTTACAACTACGACACCATCTATATCCCTACAGATGCTCAGGTTGCAAACGGTGACTTCCGCTTCGTCTCCGCAGACGATGCAGAGCGCTTCCTTGCATTCGTCCACAATGACAGCTACCTCAGCAAGAACCAGGGCAAGTATGCCGAGGGCTACAGCGTTTACTCACCATGGGTACACCGCATTGACTTCAGCTACAAGCACGATTTCAAGATTCAGCACGGCGAGAGCACAAGCAAGCTCCAGCTCAGTGTCGATATCAAGAACATCCTCAATCTCTTCAACAGCAACTGGGGCGTCTCCAAGTACCTCAATCCTGAAATCGGTGAGGACCCTCGCATCCTCAAGTATGAGGGCGTGGACGCAGACGGTTATGCTACCTTCTCAACTCCGGCAATCATCAATGGCAACACCCAGACATTCACTCCAAATCACGCTCTTGGCCAGTGCTGGTATGCTTCTGTCGGTATCAAGTACATGTTTAACTAATCAATCGCCTGAATATTATGAAACTTAAGTATATATTCGCTGCGCTTGTAGCCGTTTGCTCCCTGGCAATCGGATGTACAAAGGAAACCCCTACCGTTCTGGATGAGGTTCAGGTTTCTTCCTCATATGTTGGACTTTCCAATAACGATGGGAATAACAGCGCGACCATCAAGGTGACCGCAAAGGATTCCTGGTCAATCAATGCAATACCTGAGTGGGTCAGCATCTCCCCTATGAGCGGCAATGCTGGTGAGACCACAGTAACTTTCTCTGCAGATAAAGCTTCCGGCACACGTGAAAACACCATCAAGATCACTTGCGCCGGCAAGGAGCAGACCATCATCATCAGACAGGAAGCTGAGAAGGTCATCCCTAAGACCATCACCGTTGCAGAAGCTCTCAAGGTCATTGAAGAATATCCTGACGGTTCACCTGTAAACCGCGTAAAGGGTATCGTGTGCAAGATTACCGAGATCAGCCCGTCATACGGCAATGCCACCTTCTACATCTCCGACGACGGAAAGTTCGAGGAAGGAAAATGGCTCCAGGTTTATCGCGGACTTTGGATGAACGGAGCAGCGTTCACAAAGGGCGATGAGTTCACAGTCGGTGACGAGCTCGTTATCGAAGGTGTCCTGATGAGCTACAAGGGTACTCCTGAGACAAAGGAGAAAGCCGCGTATGTCATCGAGATCAACAAGTCACTCATCAAGGTAGACTCACTCTCAATCAACGACAGGCAGTTTGATTTCGTTCCTGTCGAAGGCGGTGAGGTTGTGGCAAACCTCAGCTGCAAGGGCAACGGCATTTCTGTCAATGTCCCTGTAGAGGCTCAGAGCTGGATTTCAGTCACCGGTATCGACACGGGCAAGGGCAAGGTCAACTTCAATATCGCCCCTAACACGGGCGGTGACCGTTCTGCAACCCTTACGTTCGCTACCACAGACGGCCAGAAGGACTACACTGCATCTGCCACCATCTCCCAGAAGGGCGCTATCATCGAGTGTACTGCTGCCGAGTTCAACGCCGCTCCTGTCGGTGAAACCCAGTACAGGGTTACCGGTGTAGTGACAGAGATTGCAAATGCCGGATATGGCAATATCTATGTCAAGGATTGGTCAGGCGAGGTCTATGTCTATGGTGTAGGTGCTAAGGGCGATTTCGAAAAGACCGGCGTCAAAGTCGGTGATATAGTGACCGTAGTTGGAAAGAGAGCCGAGTACAAGGGCACCATCGAAATGACGGGCGTGTCGGCTTTTGAGGCAGTTACCTCTGTCAAGGAAGCCACTATCGCGGAATTCAATGCTGCTCCTGATTCCAAGACAGACTATTATATGGTTACCGGTACCATCACGACCATTGACAACACAACCTATGGCAACCTCCATATGGCCGCTGACGGTTCTGAGGTTTATGTTTATGGATGCTACCCTGGTTACGGCGCTTCTGGAGACAATCGCAAGAATTTCATTGAGACCGCTGGTATCAAGGTTGGTGACACCCTGACGATGATTGGTTACAAGGATACTTATAACGGAACCATCGAGCTTTGCGGCGGTATCTACTTCTCTCACGAGACCCCTGCCGCTGAGTAGTATTTTTATCCATTGATATGTTGGTCATCGCCAGTCTTCTGGTGATGACCAACTTTTTTTTGTACCTTTACAAACTTATTGCATTGAAAGCCAAATCAATTCTGAATACTATATGAGAATCCATCCATTATTTGCCCTTTTTGCAGTTTTCAGCCTGATATCCTGCTCAAAGCCTGATGACGGCGGAAAGACAGAATCTGGTTTTATCTCCGTTTCTCCTGCCAGCCAGAACGTCGTGGCTGAAGGTGCCTCCTTCTCAGTTGAAATCAAGTCGAACAAGGGGTGGAAGGCGGAGTCCAATTCAAGCTGGGTCGGTGTTTCGCCCAGCCGCGGTTCCGGAAATACGACCGTTCAAGTTACTGTCAGTCCAAATGTGGCCGAAGAGCGCAATGCAACCGTCAATTTCCGTCTGCTCCTTGAAGATAAGAGCGCTGATCTGAAGGTCACCCAGGCTACGGGTATCCCTGCTGATGGGATCAGGACGCTCACCATTGCACAGTTCATAGGCAAGCCGGACAGCGAAAAAGACTGGTACAGACTTACCGGTGAGATCGTGTCCATCTCCAGCCACAGCTATGGCGACTTCTATATGAAGGACGATACGGGATTCATATACGTGTATGGCCTGGCTCCCGAGAAAGGAGGCAAGACTGAAGATTTCTCCAAACTCAATCTCAAGGCATCAGATGTCGTTACCATAGTCGCCAACAGATATACTCACAGCGGAGTTAATGAGACGAAAAATGCATATTATGAAAAGCATACTTCCGGAAAATCATATCCGGGATTCGTCGCGAAGAGCGCAAAGGCGGATTGGCTTGAACTCCCGGAGACCACTGACAGCGAAGACGGCAACCTGTTCGTCCACCACAAGCACGAGACAGGATTGAGAAATTACTCGGCATATTTCAGCACGGGCGACAGAGTCTCAAGGTGGACCTGCTATCCGTATGTGTATAGGCAGGGTGGGGATGGCCGTAACGATGACCCATATGCATTCGACCCTCTCGTTGACCCTCAGTATCAGGCCTGCCTGACCAAGTCATATCAGGACAGGACGTTCGGGGACATACCGGGCGAAGAATTCATCCGCGGCCATATGGTTCCGTCAAACGACCGTTCCGGCCGTGCGAATTATGACGTATTCCTTGCGACCAACATAATGCCTCAGAGTGAAAAAATCAACGGAGCGACCTGGAGCGACCTGGAGTTAAAGATACACACGAACTGGGCCGCCCAGAGCGACACACTCTATGTGGTCACCGGAACCATCCTTGACGACAGTACGCATAAGGTAAAAGACGTAGAGGGAAAGGAGATCACGGTCCCTACCGGCATATACAAGTCCGTCCTCGCCCTTACCAAACAGGGAGAATACAAGGGCCTTGCAGTATTCTTCGAGAACAAGGGACAGTCCAGCGCCACTTTCACCAAATCAATGGCAATGTCCATTGATGCGCTGGAGGAGATGATCGGTGTTGACCTTTATGTCAACCTTCCTGACGAGGAAGAAAAGACCATCGAAGCCGCCGACCCGCAGGCAGACAACTGGTGGTGGCAATAAACAATAAACCAATGACCACAGATATGAAAAAAATTACTGCAATCCTTGCAATCGCTTTAGCCATGACAGCTTGCAACCGCACCAATCCGTTCCTTTCAGAATGGAGCAACGAATATGGTATCCCAGATTTCGCTGCAATCAAGATAACCGACTATATGCCGGCGGTAAAGGCCGGTATCGCTCAGCAGGAAGCCGAGATCCAGGCCATCATCGACAATCCGGAGGCTCCGACCTTCGAGAACACAATCGCTGCATTCGACCGCAGCGGCACCATCCTTGACCGCGTGAGCGCAGTCCTCTTCAATGTCAGCGAGTCTGACGTCACCGACGAGCTCAATGCCGTCGTGGAAGAGGCCACGCCTCTCATCTCCGTCCACAGCGACAACATCTTCATGAACCCTGCTTTCTTCGCCCGTGTCAAGGCTGTCTACGATGCTGACCAGAGCAATCTCACCCGCGAGCAGCAGATGGTCCTCAAGGATATGTACGAAGGTTTCATCAACAATGGTATCGGGCTCGACGAGGCCGGTCAGGCACGTCTCAAGGAGATCAACAGCGAGCTCTCATCCCTCGTGATTACCTTCGGGAACCACATCCTTGCAGAAAGCAACGCCTACAAGGCTGAGATTGGCGCTTCAGTGGCAAACTACTACGATATGATGGCGGCAGAACCGGACCGTGCAAAGCGCGAGAAGATGTTCAACATGTATTCTCACCGAGCCAACAACGGCAACGAGAATGACAACAAGGAGACCCTTCTCCGCATAATGGAACTTCGCATCGAGAAGGCAAATCTTCTTGGATTCGACACTCCTGCGGCCCAGATCCTCGACACCAAGATGGCCAAGACTCCCGAGACCGTGGACGCATTCCTCGCCAACATAATGGATACCGCTGTAAAGCGCGCCAGGGAGGAGGTAGTCGATATGCAGAAGGTGATGGACGAAGATATTGCCGCAGGCGTTCTTCCTGCAGGCACGAAAATTCAGCCTTGGGACTATATGTACTATGCAGAGCGCGTCCGCAAGGCACGTTACGCCCTTGACGAAGCCGAGGTGATGCAGTATTTCAAGATGGAGAACGTCCGCGCAGGAGTATTCGGCAATGCCAGTCGTCTCTATGGACTCCAGTTCGAGCCGATTGAGGGTGTTGCACTCTTCAATCCTGAGGCAGAGGCCTTCAAGGTCACAGACGAGGACGGCTCTCTGATAGGTGTCATCATCACCGACTATTATCCTCGCGACAGCAAGCGCGCTGGTGCCTGGATGTCGGAATTCGCAATGCAGTACTACGACGAGGACGGCAACAACGTGCGCCCTGTAATCGTGAATATCGGCAACTTCAACAAGCCTACCGAAGAGAAGCCTTCTCTCCTGAACATCGATCAGGTTGAGACTATGTTCCACGAGTTCGGACACGCCCTCCACGGCCTCCTCAGCCAGTGCCACTACAAGTCAGTGGCCTGCACAAGCGTAAAGCGCGACTTCGTGGAGCTGCCTTCACAGATCAACGAGAACTGGGCCTTCGAGCCTGAGGTTCTTGCGACCTACGCATTCCACTATCAGACAGGCGAGGTCATCCCTGCGGAACTTGTAGCCAAGGTTCAGGCCGCCTCCAACTTCAACCAGGGCTTCACCACTGCAGAACTCTGCGCCGCTTCCATCCTTGATATGAAATGGCACGAGCTCAGCTCCATCGAAGGTATCGACGTGGAAGAGTTCGAGGTGAAGGCCTGCAAGGAGATGGGCCTTATCGACGAGATCATCCCTCGCTACCGCAGCACCTACTTCAACCACATCTTCGGTTCAAGCGGATACAGCGCAGGCTACTACAGCTATCTCTGGGCCGAGGTTCTCGACAAGGATGCATTCGAACTCTTCCGCCAGAAGGGGATCCTCGACAAGGAGACTGCTATGAGCTTCCGCCACAATATCCTCGAGAAGGGCGGCAGCGAAGAGCCTATGACTCTTTACAAGCAGTTCCGTGGCGCCGAGCCTGATGCCGGTGCACTTCTCCGCGCACGCGGTCTTGCAGAATAGAATTTTTTGAAACAGATATGAACAAGAAAGTACTTTTGATGATTCTCGACGGCTGGGGCGAAGGACGCCACGACCAGAGTAATGCTATTTACACACAGGGTGCGCCTTTTATCGACAGCCTACGTGCAAAATATCCAATGGCACATCTGCAGGCCTGCGGCGAATACGTCGGTCTGCCGGACGGTCAGATGGGCAATTCCGAGGTAGGACATATGAATCTCGGAGCCGGCCGCGTGGTTTATCAGGATCTGGTGAAGATCAATATAGCCTGCCGCGACCACAAGCTTATGGAGAACAAGGAAATCAAGGCCGCCTACGATTATGTCAAGCAAAGTGGCAAGAAGCTCCATTTCTTCGGTCTCTGCTCTCACGGCGGAGTGCATTCATCACTCAATCACCTCTATGAATTCCTCGCAGAGGCGAAGAAGATGGGTCTGGAAGACGTCTATGTGCATTGCTTCATGGACGGACGCGACTGCGACCCGCGCAGCGGCTATGGCTTCGTGAAGGAGCTCGAAGAGAAGATGGCTGAAACCGCCGGCAAGGTTGCCACCGTCTGCGGCCGCTTCTACGCAATGGACCGCGACAAGCGCTGGAACCGTGTGAAGGAAGCCTACGATATGCTTGTTGAAGGTAAGGGCGAGCAGTTTGAAAGCGCTCTTGCAGGCATCCAGGCATCGTACGATGCAGATGTCACTGACGAGTTCATCAAACCTATCGTCATCACAAAGGACGGCAAGCCTCTCGCAAAGGTCGAGGAAGGTGATGCCGTAATCTTCTACAACTTCCGCAACGACCGCGCCCGTGAGCTCACCAACGTTCTCACTCAGAACGATATGCCGGAGGAAGGAATGAAGAGGGTCCCTCTTTATTACTGCTGCCTCACTCCATACGATGCGTCGTTCACAGGCCTCCACATCCTTTTCGACAAGGAAGAAGTCAAGGACACGCTTGGCGAGACCGTTGCCAAGGCCGGCAAACGACAGCTCCGCATTGCCGAAACCGAGAAGTACGCTCACGTGACGTTCTTCTTCAACGGCGGCCGCGAAGTTCCGTTCGAGAATGAAGACCGCATACTTGTCAATTCCCCTAAGGTCGCGACCTATGACCTTCAGCCAGAGATGAGTGCAGTCGAGGTAACCGACAAGCTCTGCGACGCAATCCGTTCAGAAAAAGAGGATATGATCATCCTTAACTACGCAAATGGCGATATGGTAGGTCACACAGGCATCTACAAGGCCATCTGCAATGCTGTCGGATGCATTGACGGATGCGTTGAGGCCGCGGTTACCTGCGCTCTCAACCACGGATACATCGTCCTGCTTACTGCAGACCACGGCAACGCCGACTATGCAGTCAACGAGGACGGCACCCCGAACACCGCCCACTCCCTGAACGAGGTTCAGTTCATCGTGATCGGTGCCGGCGACGACGTCAAGACGGTGAAGGACGGCGCTCTCTGCAATGTGGCGCCTACCATACTCAAGCTGATGGGCATCCCTCAGCCTGCGTCAATGACTGCCGAGCCACTTATCTAAATGTGAGTGGTAAGGAAACTTGCCTGACCGTCGGGAACAATCTCGACAGATTTATCGGAGGAGAGTGCCAGAACGGCCTCTCCTTCTATTATTGTCACGCCGTTGAGGGTGGCGCTGCCGCCGATGCAGACAAAAATGAGGAAATCAGACTCCACGGGAAGTATGTAACTGTCCTTTAACTGAAGCAGGTTCGTGGTGAAATGCCGGCAGCGGACCAGTTCGACCGGCTTGCCTTCTGATGGAGTGTAGGGGGTCCGGTAATCAGTGTAAACCCCGTAGTCGATGGCATCCTTCGCTTCAGCCGTGTGCAGCTGGCGGGGCTTTCCGTCCAAGCCGGGACGGTTATAGTCGTAGATGCGGTAGGTGATATCAGATGTCTGCTGGATTTCAGCGAGATAGCAACCTCCGCAGATGGCGTGAATGCGCCCTGCAGGTAGGAAATAGACATCGCCGGGAGCGACCTTGTGGTCTGCCAGTACAGACACGATGCGGTCCTCGCGGACCAGCTCGACATATTTGTCCGGATCGATTTCCTCTTTCAGACCGGAGTACAGATGTGCCCCTTCTGCAGCACCTATTACGTACCACATTTCGGTTTTGCCCTTGCATCCGTGCCGCTTCTGCGCGAGCTCGTTATCCGGATGCACCTGGATGCTGAGATCCTTGCGGGCGTCGATGAATTTGATCAGCAGCGGGAACTGCCCGGGATAGATGTCGGTGATTTTCCGGCCTTTGTCCGGACCTTCCGCCACGACCGATTCATTGCCCGGAACACCGGAGAGAACCCAGTTTTCTGTGCCCCAGACAAGAGTTTTGAGTATGGGCGCGAATTTGTACATTATTTCTTTTTCTTCTTGCCGAGCAATTTTCTGACCAGGGTCGTGGCCAGATACAGGCCTCCCATAAAGCCCTTGCTTCCGATAAAGCTGCTGATGCTGGAGACGGGGTTCAGGAAAGACTGGACTTTCCTGTACCTGTTGTTGAATTTGTTTTCCGAGCGGATCTTGCGCTTTTCGACATCGACGAGAGCATTCTCAAGCTCCTCATCATTATGGATTCCGACGTCTTCGAAGGCGATTCTTACAAACAGGCCGTGAAACAAGACCTTGCGCAGCGAGAACAATACAAGAAGAAGCACGGCAATGACTCCGCAGACAATCAGCGTCCCGAAAGGAGCGCCGAATACGCCGTTGAGCCACTGGAGCATTGCGACGGAGAGAAGCCCCAATAAAATCAACAGCAACCCCGTAACGAGGAAAGCGGCGAGTGCCCGGCTCAGAATGGACGAAAGGCTTCTTGCCGCCTTGAATTTGAATTCGTCCAGGCGGATGTCGGCGTACTCCTTGATTTCGTTTACAAGGCCCCCCTTCTTCTCGGGATAACCACTTGCCATTATGCTTCCTCCTCTTCGTTCAGGAAGTCATCTTCGATGTCTTCCTTGACTGAATCGTGGAGTTTTGAGCATTTCTTTTCTATGTCACGCATAAATTCGTGACCTCTTTCCGTACAGGTGAGGATAGCGATGGCTGCACCTGCAATCATACCGGAGACAAAACTGAAAAGTGAACTGCCGTTTGCCATAAATAAATGTTGTTTTAAAGTGTTTCTATCAATTCATAATCAAGCTGCCGCATTTCCAGATTGGCCTGCTTGACCTTGATCCTCGCGCGGTCACCCAGCCTGAAGACTTTGTGGGTGCGCTTGCCCACGAGTCTGTAGTGCTCTTCGTCGAATTCAAAGAAATCGGAGCGTATCTCACGCAGAGGAATCATACCTTCGATGTGGGTGTCGTCAATCTCGACGTACATACCCCATTCGGTGATGCCGGATACCGAACCCTCGAACTCCTGCCCGACCTTGTCCTGCATAAACTCGACGAGCTTGTACTTTACCGAGGTGCGTTCGGCGTCGGCGGCTACCAGCTCGCGTTCGGAAGCGTGCCTGCACTCTTCTTCGTATTTTTCCCTCTTCTGGCTCTCAGCGTTTGTGAGATACAGGGCCAGCAGGCGGGGGACCATAAGGTCCGGATAGCGCCTGATAGGCGAGGTGAAGTGGGTGTAGAACCTGAAGGCCAGCCCGTAGTGTCCGATATTCTCGGTGCTGTAGCAGGCTTTTGCCATAGCGCGGAGGGCAAGGTTTTCGAATGCGTCGAATTCAGGCTTTCCCTTTGCCTGGTCAAGAAGGCCGTTGAGGGTATGCGCGGCACCGCGGCCTGACAGCTCGTCACCCAACTTGTATCCGAAGCCCTTTGCAAAGGTGCGGAGACCTTCAAGCTTCAGTTCGTTCGGCTCGCCGTGGACGCGGTAGACGAAAGTCTTGGCGTTTTTCTGGGCGACGCCGTTCATCTGCCCGCCGGTTGCCACGAATTCTGCGACGGTGCGGTTGGCAAGGAGCATAAACTCTTCGATGAGCCAGTTGGCCTCCTTGGAGATTTTCTGATATACGCGGAGCGGCTTGCCGTCCTCATCGACCTCTACCTTCATTTCCGGACGGTCGAAATTGATGGCTCCGGACTTTGATTCGTTTCGTTTGAGTATGCCGGCCAGGGAGTTGAGCGTCTTGACGGCAACCTCTATCTGTGCCACGGGCTCGCGTTCTGCCTCTATGATCTCCTGCGCCTGGTCATAGTCCAGACGGATGTCGGAGCGGATGGCGGTGCGGCCGAGCCAGCGGGATTTGATCTCAGCCTTCGGTGTCATTTCGAAGACGGCCGAGAATGTAAGCTTGTCCTCGTCCGGACGGAGCGAGCAGAGCTTGTTGCAGAGCTTCTCCGGGAGCATAGGCACGGTGCGGTCAACAAGATAGACGGATGTCCCGCGTTCGCGTGCCTCCTTGTCGACGGTGGAGCCTGGTTTGACGTAGTTGGAGACATCGGCGATGTGCACGCCCACTTCAAAATTGCCGTTGGGCAGAGCCTTGAATGACAGGGCATCATCGAAATCCTTTGCATCGGCAGGGTCGATGGTGAAGGTGAATGTGTTGCGGAAGTCCTTGCGGCCCTTGAGGTCTTCGGCCGTGATCTCTTCGGAAATCAGGTCGGCTGCGTCTTCTACCTCCTTCTCGAACCTGTATGGGAGGTTGAATTCAGCCAGGATGGCGTGCATTTCGGTATCGTTGGCGCCCGGTTCTCCGAGTACGTCGACGATGCGGCCGT
Source organism: Candidatus Cryptobacteroides sp. (assembly GCA_045616385.1). Lineage (GTDB taxonomy): Bacteria > Bacteroidota > Bacteroidia > Bacteroidales > UBA932 > Cryptobacteroides. The sequence continues at coordinate 13,158 of JAZLGQ010000084.1, read as the reverse complement.
GCGGGTTGACGTCGCCTCGCTCCCATCCCTCGACGACGGCAGACACCTTCATTCCGGCTTTCGCGCCCATCGCCGAGGCGGCTTCGGCGTCAACCTGGATGTCGTATGGCATAAACTTGCTCTGCATCAGCACCCAAGCCTGTGCGCCTACCGTATGGAAGATGCCTACGAACTGCTTGTTCGAGCGTTCTACAATCTCCACGACCTCACCCTCGCGGCGTCTGTCCTTTGACTTCTCCCGTGTCACGGCAACTCGCACTATGTCACCGTCAAGGGCACGTCGGGTCTTGGATGCCTTTACGAAGACGTCGTCATCCTGACCTTCGATAATCACGAAGATGAATCCCTCGCGGGTCATCTGCACGCGGCCGACATATTGTGGAAAAATCTTTTTCCCGCTGCGCTTGCGGCTGCCGTGTGGCGCGCCTTTATTGCTTTTTGTTCTCTTCATTTATACAAATATACTGATTTTGAAGAAATTCAGCCATAGCCCTGAGAGATTTGCCTCTATGTGATATCGCATCCTTGTCCTCAATACGTATTTCGGCAAGGGTCCTGTCCGGGAATTCGTTTGCGATGAACACCGGGTCATAGCCGAAGCCGCGGGTGCCGGATTCTTTCTCTGAAATCATTCCTTCAAGGCATCCGTCGAAATAATATTCACTGCCGCCCAGAATCAAGGTCACGACACAGCGGAAACGGGCCGTACGGGGTTCGCCGGGGTGTTTCGCCAACTCTGCGAGAAGGACGTCGCGGTTGGCCTGGAAGTCGTGGGAGGCGCCCGCGTGCCCCATCACTTCGGCGAAGCGTGCGGCGTGGATTCCGGGAAGTCCGCCCAGCGCGTCGACTTCAAGCCCCGTGTCGTCGGCAAAGCAGTCGAGCCCCGTCTTTTCGTGAATGTAGCGCGCCTTTATTATGGAATTCTCCTTCAATGTATTCCCGATTTCCTCGATATCGTCGGTGATGCCAAGGTCGGCGGGGTACAGCAATTCATATTCCGGACCAAGGATTTCCTGGGCTTCCTTGAATTTCCCTTTGTTGCCTGTTGCGAATACGATTTTCATACTTTAACCATTTTATAGATTTTGTCGCCGCGGCGGAGCCTGCCGTCAGGGCAGATGGACGGATCGACCGCCACGGAACAGCGGGATCCCTTGTCTGCAGTCAGAACAGTCTTGAGATTCACCCTGATGTCGTCGGCGGCGAATTCCACCACCCCGGTGGTGGCGCCGACAGCCATCACATTGTCGCCGGCTTCAAGCGCGGCAGATTCGACGGTTATCTCAGCCACCCCTATCCTGTCGAACCAGTTGGTAACCTTGCCGACATATACCTTCTTGAGAGTTGACTGCGAACCATATACGTCGCTCCATTGTCCGAGGTATGCGCCCATATAATAGCCGTCCCAGAATCCGCGGTTGAAAACCTCTGCCAGTCTGGCCTTCAGGGCGGTGCCCATCTCGCGGCTGTATGTGCCGTCGCAGACGGCGTCCGCCGCTTCCCGGTAGCACTGAGTGCAGCGCTTGACATATTCCGCAGAGCGTGCGCGGCCTTCGATCTTGAACACCTTGACACCCGATTCGATGATCTTGTCCATAAATTCTATGGTGCAGAGGTCTTTCGGAGACATTATGTATTTGTTGTCAATGAGAAGTTGCCTGCCCGTGTCGAGATCGGTCACTTCATAGCCGCGGCGGCAAACCTGGAAGCATTCGCCCCTGTTGGCGGATGCGCCGTATGCGTGGAGAGACAGGTAGCATTTGCCGGATATTGCCATACAGAGGGCTCCGTGGGCAAACATCTCGATGCGGACGGGCTTGCCGGAAGGACCGCAGATATTGTCGCGGACAATCACTTCGTGGATATCCCTGACCTGGTCGAGGGTCAGCTCGCGGGCAAGAACCACGACATCGGCGAACTGTGCGTAGAAGCGTAGCGATTCGACGTTAGATATGGAAAGCTGCGTCGAGATATGCACTTCCAGGCCTATCTGCCGGCAATATTGTATGGCCGCCATATCTGAGGCGATGATTGCATCAACTCCGGCAGCCTTTGCGGCGTCCAGGGCCTCGCGCATCGCTTCGAGGTCATTCTGGTAGAGCACGATGTTCAGCGTCAGGTAGCTCTTCACTCCGGCCTCGCGGCATATGCGTGTGACCTCGGCAAGGTCCTCGGGACCGAAGTTGTTGGCCGAATGGGAGCGCATATTCAGACGGCCCACCCCGAAATAGACAGAGTCGGCCCCGCCCTGTATCGCAGCCTTCAGACATTCGAAATTGCCCGCCGGGGCCATTATTTCCAATTCTTTCTTTTCCATATGGTATGCAAAGATACAAAATCCGCGTGATACGCTCGGATGCTGTCTTGAATTTACTATATTTGTATGATATGTATCCTAAGAAACGACAGAACGAAATAATAGAAAAACTCTTTGAGGACATCGAGTTTGAAAAAGAACCGCGCGGACTGTATGACCCGCTGAGATATATGATCGAGATAGGCGGCAAGCGCATCCGTCCGAAGGTTTGCCTGCTGACCTACTCTCTTTTCAAGGACACCGTCGACGACTCGATCCTGTCTCCGTGCGCCGCACTGGAGGTGTTCCATACATTCACCCTTATCCACGATGACATTATGGATCGTTCGCCGCTTCGCCGCGGTATGCCTACGGTTTGGACGAAGTGGTCCGAGGACCACGCCATCCTTTCAGGTGACGTGATGCTCATCGATGCATACAAGCGCATTTCCAAAGCACCTTCAAGGCGTCACGCCGAAGTTATGCAGGTGTTCTCGGAGACTGCGGCGGCCGTTTGTGAAGGGCAGCAGTATGATATGGACTTCGAGGCTGAAAAATCGGTCCCGATGGCGGATTACAACAGGATGATAGGCCTAAAGACGGCTGTGCTCATAGCCTGCTCGGCAAAGATCGGCGCCATCGTTGCTGATGCGCCGGAGGAAATCTGTGCGGCTATCTACAATTATGGCTATGAGCTTGGGATGGCATTCCAGATCGCAGACGACTATCTCGACGCCTACGGCGACGAAAAGGTTTTCGGCAAGCCTATCGGCGGCGACATCATCAACGCCAAGAAGAGTTGGCTGACCGTGCGTGCCCTTGAAAAGACCTCCGACAAGGACGGATTCCTGAAAGTTTTCGAATCCAAGGCGGAAACACCGGAGGAGATGGCGGAGAAGATAGCAAAGGTCAAGAGACTTTACGATGAGCTCGGCGTGGCTGACGATGCCCGTGCCGAGATTGTCCGTTTCACCGACCGCGCTCTCGATGCGGTTTCCGAAGTCGGCCTCAGCAAGGTCCAGATTGCCGCATTGAAAGAATTCGCCGACACCCTTGTCGGACGTGCAAAATAACCGATGACAGGCATTGCAACAGTTGTCAAGAATGCAGGGAGCCATTATCTCCTGAGTGAACTGCCCGAGTGGTGTCTTTTCCCGGCAGTACTGCGCGGGAAGGTGCGCCTTGCGCACAGTTCGGCCACGAATCCCGTCGCCGTGGGTGACAGGGTCCGGTATGAGATGGATGCTCCCGAAGCCACTGCGACAAATCCTGCCGTGATCACGGAAATCTTTCCGCGCGAGAACTACCTCATCCGCAAGTCCACGAACCTCAGCCGTCAGGCGCACGTCATTGCGGCCAATGTGGACCAGGCTGTGCTGGCTGTCAGCTTATATTTCCCTGAAATTAAGCTTCCCTTCCTTGACAGGCTGCTGGTGACCTGCGAAGTATACAGGGTGCCTGTCATCATTGCCTTGAACAAGGTGGATATGTACAGGACGGAGGCTCCTGAGGCGGTTGAGGATTTCAAGCGGATATACACCGGCGCCGGATACAGGGTCATAGAGACTTCCGCCCGCACGGGAGAAGGCATCGACGAGCTGCGCCGGCTCTGCGAAGGCAGGGTGAACCTTATCTCCGGGGAGTCCGGGGTGGGCAAGTCCAGCATCATCCGCGCGCTTGACCCTTCGCTTGACCCGAAGGTCGGCAGGATATCAGAAGCCCATCTGCAAGGCAAGCATACGACGTCCCTGTATGAGATGTACAAGCTTTCGTCCGGAGGGTTCATTATCGACACTCCGGGGCTCAGGGGATTCGGCCTCGTGGACCTGGAGAGAGAAGAGATAGGGAAGTACTTCCCGGAAATGCTCCGCGTCGCCGACAGCTGCCGCTTCGTTCCCTGCACACACACTCACGAGCCGGGGTGTGCCGTCAAGGCTGCCGTTGAAGAAGGCGCGATCAGCGCAGAACGGTACAATTCATACCTGGGAATGCTGGAAGAAGACAAGAAATTCAGATAACCATCATAAGAATCGTCAACCAAACTGATAACATGTTACGAAAAATCCGAATTGTCCTGGCCGTCCTTTTCTTCGTGGGGATCACTTTGCTCCTCGCCGGAATCGGCGGCAAATGGTGGGGATGGATGGCAAAATTGCAGTTCCTCCCGTCCTGTCTGGCACTAAACTTCGCTGTTGTTGCCGGTATTCTTCTCCTGACCGTCCTGTTAGGGCGGATCTATTGCTCTGTCATCTGCCCTATGGGTGTCTTCCAGGACTTCGTCATCTGGATACGCAGGCAGGGCGGTCTCATTCTCCACAAGATCAACGAACGCAGGCTCCGCCGCTATGCCGCAGCCAGGAAGGCAGGCAAGGATGTGGAAAAGCCTTCGACTATCAAGAAGGAGGTCAAGCACTTCGAATTCAGCAAGGAACACAGATGGGTGCGCTATTCTGTGCTTGTGCTCACCGTTGCCGCCATTGCCGCCGGCCTGCAGGTCGTGGTGGCGATGATCGCACCGTACAGCGCTTACGGCAGGATGGTCCGCACGGCAGTCGGCCTCGGTAACGGCGAATCGCTGGCCCCGGCCCTTCTTGTCGCGGCAGCCGTGACCTTCGTGGCCATCACACTGTGCGCCTGGCTGTGGGGACGTGCGTATTGCAATACCGTCTGCCCTGTGGGAACCGTTCTGGGCCTGTTCAGCAAGCACTCATTGTTCCATATAAAGATTGACGAGAACAAATGCACCGCCTGCGGAAGATGCGGACGCGGCTGCAAATCCTCCTGCATAGACATGGACACCCACACCGTTGACTACAGCCGTTGTGTTGACTGCTTCGACTGCATCAGGCGATGCAAGGAGCACGCCATCTCTTTCGGTTCAGGCAAGCCTGAGGCAAAGAATGCCGCCGCTCCGGCAAAGGAATGTGCCGACACCGGCCGCAGGCAGTTCGTGGTGACCGCCGCCCTTCTCGGCGGTGCTGCCATTTCTGCCAAGGCGCAGCAGGCGCATCTTGACGGAGGACTTGCCGACATCGTCCCGAAGACCAATCCGGCACGTACTGAGCGTCTGGTCCCGTTCGGCGCGGAGAGCGTGGATAACTTCTATTCCCGCTGCACGGCCTGCCAGCTGTGCGTCAGCAACTGTCCGAACCACGTTCTTCGTCCTTCCACGGACCTCAAGCACCTTCTCCAGCCGGAGATGGGTTATGAGAATGGCTTCTGCCGCCCGGAATGCACCCTCTGCTCTGAGATATGCCCGTCCGGAGCCATCAAGCCGGTAACCCGCGAGCAGAAACTCGCCACCCATATCGGCCGAGCCACCGTCAATCTTGACCTCTGCGTCTCGGCGCTCGGCCAGGATTCCTGCGGCAACTGTGCATCCCGCTGCCCTGTAGGCGCCATCCGTATGGTGGTCGATCAGGAAAGCGGCCGCAAGGTGCCGGCAGTTTCAGAAGAGATTTGTATCGGATGCGGTGCCTGTGAATTCCTCTGCCCAAGCCGCCCGATCAGTGCAATAACAGTTAACGGACTCGCAGTACACCATGAATAGAAGAGATTTCATAAAGAAAGCCGGAATAGGTTCGGCGGCCCTCGGGCTTGCGTCCTGCGCGCCCAAGACAGGGAAAAAGACCACTACATACTCCAACGCATACAGTACCGACCTGTCGTCCTGCGGCAATGTGGTCCAGCATCTGGACGGCATAGGACTTCTGGGCTACGGCTCAATGAGACTCGACTCCTACAAGGACGAGAACGGAAAGGATGTCTTCAATCAGGAGAAGATGACTTCGATGATTGAAATAGCGATGGCTCACGGCGTCAACTATTTCGACACCGCTCCGGCGTATCTCGAAGGCCAGAGCGAGACTCTCACCGCGAACGCTCTCGCAAAGTTCCCTCGCGAGAGTTACAAGATTGCCACCAAATGCTCCACCCAGGGTATGTCCGGCGCGGAAGCCGAGAAGGCCGGACGCGAGATGTTCAAGAACTCCTTCATCAACTTCAGGACCGATTACATCGATTACTATCTGATGCACGGTCTGAGTTCCGCAAAGGATTTCGAGAACCGTTTCTCGGGACTTATCGATATGTATGTCGATGCCCGCAGCAAGGGGCGCATACGCAACCTTGGATTCTCGTTCCACGGCAGCAGGGACGGCTTCCTGAGCCTTATGGAACTGCACGAGAAATACCATTGGGACTTTGTCCAGATTCAGATGAACTACGTCGACTGGAACCGCGACGCGGAGTTCCTCTACAACGAGCTCGACAAACGTGAGATTCCTATCGTAATTATGGAGCCTCTCCTCGGAGGACGCCTCGCAAATGTCCCTGCGGCCATTTCAGACGAGCTCAAGTCACGTGACCCGCAGGCCACCATAGCTTCGTGGGCGTTCCGCTTCGTGGCGTCCCACCCAAGAATCGCCGTCGTTCTGAGCGGTATGTCGGAGCTCGAGCACCTGACCGACAACATCAGGACCTTCTGCGACCTGAAGGTCTGCACCGGAGAAGAAATCGAATTCCTCAAGGGCGTGGGCGAGAAGATAATGAAATACCCCATCATCGAGTGCACCGGCTGCCAGTACTGTATGCCTTGCCCTTACGGAATCGACATCCCGGGCATCTTCAAGTTCTACAACAAGGAGGTGAACGCAGGCACATACGTGACCAGCAAGGAGCAGGAGGACTATGCCCGTGCACGAAGGAAATATCTTGCCGCCTATGACAAGGCCATCCCGACCATACGCCAGGCCGATCATTGCATATCCTGCGGACGATGTGCAAGGCGCTGCCCTCAGCATATATTCATCCCGCGCCAGCTCAAGCGTATCAACGACTATCTGGAAAAGCTGAAACAGGACACTCTGTAACGGCCGCCCTAGCGGAAAAGCTCGTGGAGGACGCGTAGAGAACGGACCTCGATGCGGGATTCGGTGTGATGGCTGAGATACTGCAGAAGTATCTCGGCCATCTCTCCTCTGCCGTCGCCCGACAGAGGCATCATAAGGGCTTCGGCATAAGGCAGGGAAACAAGCCGGGAGAGTTCCTGCAGGTGCCCTCCGGCAAACGGTGCAAGACCCTGCACGGAAGCGGAGAAGCCAAGGACGCCGCACAGCTCCAGCAGGAACATCAGGTGGAAATTGGCGAAATCGTTTTCAAGCGCATCGAGGGTCAGGATGCTTTTTTTGCACCATTCGAACAATCCGTCCTCATTGGCCCCATCTTTGATAGTCCTGTAGAGGACTTCGCTCATAAACATACAGATTGCGTTTTTCCGCACATCGTTCCGTATGCCGGCGAGAGGGGAGAATGCCGACGCGCCGTGCAGGCGCCAGAGGTCAGACCTGGGGTTTTCGGTGATTTCGGCATCCAGGATGTTCAGTGGGAGGTATAAAGCCATCCCTGAACTGCGTGGGACGCTGACTATGAAACTCCGGCGGCCCCATCGGCTGCTCAGCGCGTGCAGGACAAGGGACTTCTCGCCTGTCTTTGTGACGGCAAGTAATATGAGCTGGGCCGAGTGTGTCATTGCACACAAAAATAATTATTAAATTTGTAGTATGAAAAGGATCATTCTTGCGGTTGCCCTGGTGGCATCGACATTATCAGTTTCCGCCCAGTCTAAGAACTTCAAACTGGCCCGGTGGGTTGAGATACAGAACGCAATAGTCAAGCAGCTCGACAAATCCTATGTCGACAGCCTTCCTGTCGACCGTATCGAACGCAAGGCCGTGGACGCTATGCTGGGCGCCCTCGACCCGTACACGATATACATCCCGCAGGAAGAGAACGAGGACCTGCAGATGCTTATCCACAAGACCTACGGCGGCATCGGTGCGGTCATCTATAAACCGGATGTGAACGGAAACGTCATAATCAACGAACCGTACGCCGGTTCTCCGGCGGCCAAGGCCGGCCTGAAATGTGGCGACGAAATCCTTACCATCAACGGGGAGAGCGTCATCGGTCTCACGTCTTCGCAGTGCAGCGACAAGATGCGCGGCGAGCCTGCGACCAAGGTCGTCTTCAACGTAAAGAAACTTCGTTCCGGCGAAGAAGAGATCATAGAAATCACCCGTGAGAAGATTCATCTTCCGGAAGTGGAATATGCCGGTATGATTACCGACAAGGTCGGATATATTTGTCAGAGCGGATTCTCCGAAGGCGTGGCCCGCGACGTCCACGACGCGGTCGTCAGGCTCAAGAAGCAGGGTATGGAAAAGCTTGTCCTCGACCTTCGCGGCAATGGCGGCGGTCTCCTGGCCGAAGCGGTCAACGAAGTGTCCGTATTCCTGCCGGCAGGCAGCCTTGTCGTATCTGCAAAGGGCCGCGAGGAATCTTCCAATTACGAGCTGTTTACAAAATATCAGCCTGTCGATACCAGGATGCCTCTTATCATACTCGTCGACTCCGGTTCTGCCTCGGCATCGGAAATCGTCGCGGGAGCCATTCAGGATACCGACCGCGGAACCGTTATGGGCGAGCGCACTTTCGGCAAGGGGCTTGTGCAGAGTATGTTCGAGCTGCCTTATGGCGGAGCGATGAAGCTCACCACCGCAAAATACTACACTCCTTCCGGCCGTTGCGTGCAGGCCATAGATTATGCACAGCGCCGTGAAGATGGCAGTGTGGCCCATATCCCGGACTCTCTCACCCACGAGTTCAAGACCGCCCACGGCAGGACGGTGCGCGACGGGGGCGGCATTACGCCGGACGTCATCATTGAGCCGAAGGAATACTCCCGTCTTGTTTATTCCATCGTTCTCAACGGTGTTGTGGAGCAGTATGTGCTCGAGTTCGTCAAGAAGCACGAGAGCATACCTGCCGTCAAGGACTTCCACCTGTCCGATGAGGATTTCGACGATTTCGTGGCATTCGCAAAGACCAGGGAGTTCGACTACAGGTCAAGCGCAAAGACTCTCTTCGACCAGATGAAGAAAGAGCTTGCGAAGGACGGTCTTGAAGAGGTTATGAAACCTCAGCTCGATGCTCTTGAAAAGTCTCTCGAGATGGAAAAGGAGGAGTTCCTCAGACTGAAGAAGGACGAGATCATCCCGTTCATAGAAGAGGAGATTGCGGTAAGGTATTATTACCAGGAGGCGGGGATCGAAATCCGCGTACGCTACGACGAGCAGCTCTGGAAGGCTCTGGAAAGCCCTCTCATCAAGCAATACTAGAACCCCAGAAAAGGAAGAACAGACCCAGGAGGATTATGGCGAGGTCGATGGCCTTGTCCTTGACGTTGTGCTCCTTGAAAAGCCAGGCACCCAGGCTGAAGGTGACGATTACGGAACTGCGGCGGATCAGGGATATCACGGAAAGAAGCGCTCCATCCTGTTTCAGCGCAAAGAAATAAAGCATATCGGCGGCCACGATGAAGACAGCGATGACCACCAGCGTCCAGTCCCATTTGAACGGCTTGAATTCTGATTTGGCGGCGAAGCGCTGGATCAGGGTACAGGCGGCAAGTATGACGGTTATATAGACATTCGCCCAGCTCTGTACGAACAGAGGCTGCATATCGGCCATTATGTACTTGTCAAAAAGGGCGCTGGCAGCTCCGGTCAGCACGGATACGACCATATATGCTATGCCGCGGCTCTTGGCGAATGCTATGCCTTCCTTCTTGCTTGATCTGCTGAGCAGCCACAGGGCGATGATGACGGTAATGACACCGGCCCATTGCCAAAAGTTGAGTTTCTCTCCGAAAATCACCAGGGACAGGGCTATGACTATGATAGGGCGTGAAGCCTTGATGGAACTGGCCGTCGTGATAGGGAGCGACTTGAGGGCGGCAAGACCGGATATCCAGGAAGAAGTCACGAGAATGGCCTTGAGAATCATTCTCATATGGTCGTTCATCGTGCCGGCAGTCAGGAACGGGCATAGCAGCAGGGATGAAATGGCCGTGGCTGCAAGGAGTACCCACAATACGCCGTTGCGCTTGAGGGCGTGTTTCTTGGCCACGTCGTACACGCCCAGAAGAAGGGCGGAACACAAAGACATCCAGATCCACATAACAACTGCAAAGTTAATAAGTTTTCGTAACTTTGCCATCAAATGGATGACAAAAGGGAATTCATAGAGATACGCGGTGCCAGAGCCCACAACCTCAAGGGTGTCGATGTAGATATTCCACGCAAGAAATTCGTGGTGGTGACGGGTATAAGCGGAAGCGGAAAGTCGTCGCTGGCGTTCGATACTATCTATGCCGAAGGCCAGCGCCGCTATATGAACACCCTCTCCCCATATGCCAAGCATTTTATGGGCATATTGGAGAAACCCGAGGTGGAAAGCATCGAGGGCCTGAGCCCGATCATCGCGATAGAACAGCGCACCACCGGCTCCAACCCGCGCTCCACCGTCGGCACCATCACCGAGATATATGACTTCCTGCGCCTGCTTTACGCCCGCGCTTCGACCGCCATCTCTCCCGCCACCGGCAAGGAGATGATACGATATACCGATTCCCAGATCGTTGACCTCATAATGAAGGAATATGAGGGCCGCAAGTGCATTCTGCTTGCTCCTCTCGTCCGCGGCCGCAAGGGCCACTACCGTGAACTCTTCGAGCAGTTCCGCAAGAAAGGCTATACGCAGGTCCGGATAGACGGAGATATCCGGGATCTCAACGATATCGATGCGCTGGACCGATACAAAGGCCATTTCATTGAACTTGTGGTTGACAAGCTGAAGCCTGGCGAAGGCGACGAAAGCCGCATCCGCGCATCCGTGGCATCTGCACTTGCGACCGGCAAGGGCTCGCTCGCCGTCCAGGATTTCGCCACCGGCGAAATACGCCATTTCTCCAAGCATCTGGTTGACCCTGAGACGGGTCTTTCCCTTCAGGAGCCGGCTCCGCACAGTTTCTCCTTCAATTCTCCGGAAGGCTACTGCCCGCACTGCAAGGGCCTTGGAACGGTGGTTGACGTCAATGTCGACACGATCATCCCCGACCGTCGCAAGAGTGTTGCAGACGGCGGCATCGAGCCTCTGGGCCGCGTGCGGGACGGCAAGAAATTCGAGATCGTCCGCGCGATGGCGCGCAAGCACAACTTTTCGCTCTACGAACCCATTGAGGATTTGCCGGAAGAGGCCGTCACGCTTCTGATCTACGGCTCCGATGAGTTCTTCCGCATCGGGGAGGGTGCCACCGCCGAGATGGTGAACTGGCCGGGCGTCGTCGATGACATTGAAGACAAGATAGTCTGCCCGGTTTGCGGCGGCACGCGTCTCAACGAGAACACGAAGTGCTTCCTTATCGACGGGAAAGACATCGCCGAGGTCGGCGATATGGAGATGTCCGCCCTTGCTGAATGGCTGAAGCAGCTCCCGTCCAAGCTGTCGGAGCGCGGCAATGCCGTGGCCCGCGATATCTTGAAGGAACTGAACGACCGTGTCCGATTCCTGCTGGACGTCGGTCTGGACTACCTCAGCCTCAGCCGCCCGACGGCATCATTGTCCGGAGGCGAAAGCCAGCGTATCCGGCTTGCCACCCAGATAGGTTCCAAGCTTGTCAATGTCATATATATCCTGGATGAACCATCCATCGGCCTGCACCAGCGCGACAACCGCAAGCTCCTGAACTCGCTGAAGAAGCTCCGCGACGAGGGGAATACGGTCATCGTCGTCGAGCACGACCTTGAGACTATGCTTGCTTCCGACTGGCTGGTTGACGTCGGTCCCGGAGCGGGTTCGAACGGCGGTGAGATCTGCTATTCGGGCAAAATTGAAGATGCCTCGGCAGGGGAGACGGTAACACTGGAATACCTTCAAGGCGGCAGGACCATCCCGGTACCCCTCACCAGGCGCGAAGGCAATGGTCTCAAGCTTGGCCTGCGTGGAGCCAGAGGCAACAACCTGAAGGGCGTGGACATTGATTTCCCTCTCGGCTGCCTGATTGGAATAGCAGGCGTGTCCGGTTCCGGGAAATCAAGCCTCATCAACGAGACACTGATGCCTGTCCTAAAGGGTGCCCTGTATAATTTCAAGGGAAAGCCTCTGCCGTACGGGTCGGTCATCGGCATCAAGAACATAGACAAGGTGATAGAAGTTGACCAGAGTCCTATCGGACGCACTCCGAGGTCGAATCCGGCAACGTTCACCGGCGTGTTCAACGACATCCGCACGCTGTTCGAGGAGACTCCTGACGCCAAGGTGCGCGGTTTCAAGGCTGGACGGTTCTCATTCAACGTCCAGGGTGGGCGCTGCGAGGAATGCAAGGGAGCCGGAATCAAGGAGATAGAGATGAATTTCCTGCCATCGGTCAATGTTGTCTGCGACCAGTGCCGTGGCAAACGGTATAAGGAAGACACGCTGGCGGTCAGATACCGCGGCAAGAATATCAACGACGTGCTGGAGATGCCTATATCCGAGGCATACGAGTTCTTCAAGGCCCATCCCAAGATTGCGCCCAAGCTGAAGGCGATGGTTGACGTGGGCCTCGGCTATGTCCACCTCGGGCAGTCCGCGGTAACCCTTTCCGGAGGCGAGTGCCAGCGTATGAAACTTGCCGCCGAACTGGCACGGAAGGCTACGGGCAGCACGCTGTATATGCTTGACGAGCCGACGACCGGCCTGCATTTCGAGGATATCAGGACCTTGCTGGAGGTGCTCCGGAAACTTGTCGAGCAGGGCAATACGGTGATTGTAATAGAGCACAACCTCGATGTTCTCAAGAGTGTCGACTATCTTTTCGATATGGGTCCCGAGGGTGGCGCGGCGGGCGGCAGGATAATTGCGCAGGGTACGCCCGAGCAGGTTGCGGACAACCCTCATTCAATAACAGGTAAATATTTAAAGGAAATACTATGACAAAGATCGAAACTGCCAAACAGGAATACACCGACTGGTGTGAAGCC
>JAZLGQ010000083.1:0-14734 GCA_045616385.1 Candidatus Cryptobacteroides sp. | reverse complement strand
ACAGGATCCTATGGTCCGTGCGACCAATTTCGAAGAAGTATGCCAGGGCTACGACAAGGAAGAGGCTATGCTTGAGGCAAGCCGCTGCCTGCATTGCAAGAATCCGCGCTGCGTGGGTGCCTGCCCGGTTAACCTGCAGATCCCGGATTTCATAGCAAAGGTAGTGGAAGGGGATATCCAGGGTGCGGCCGAGGTCATCGCCCGCGACAGCTCTCTGCCTGCGGTCTGCGGACGCGTCTGCCCGCAGGAGACCCAGTGCGAGGGCAGCTGCATACTTGGCGTCAAGGGTGAGCCGGTCGCCATCGGCAAGCTGGAGCGTTTCGTTGCCGATAACAGCGGGCACGTTGCCTCGGGCGCAAAGGCCACAAAGGCGAAAGTGGCGGTGATAGGCTCCGGCCCTGCCGGACTTGCCTGCGCAAGCGACCTGGCAAAGTGGGGCTACGACGTCACCATCTTCGAGGCTCTGCACAAGGCCGGCGGCGTGCTGGAATACGGTATCCCTGAGTTCCGTCTGCCAAAGGAGAAGGTGCTCAAGAAGGAAATCGATGCCGTCCGCGCCCTCGGCGTGAAGATCGAGACCAACGTTATCATCGGCAGGACGATCACCATTGACAAGCTTATGGACGAAGAGGGTTTCAAGGCCGTTTTCATCGGTACCGGTGCCGGACTGCCGAAGTTTATGGGCATACCTGGAGAGAACCTCTGCGGAGTGTTCTCTGCCAACGAGTTCCTTACCCGCAACAACCTGATGAAGGCTTACCGCGAGGACTATCTCACACCTATCCACGCCGGAAAGAAGGTCTGCGTGGTCGGCGGCGGCAACGTTGCAATGGATGCTGCGCGCACTGCCCTCCGTCTGGGTGCCGAGGTACATATCGTATACCGCCGTACAGAGGCGGAGCTTCCTGCCCGCAAGGAAGAGGTGCATCACGCCGAACAGGAAGGCATCATCTTCGATATGCTCACCAACCCTGTCGAGATTCTGGGCGACGAGAAAGGATGGGTGCGTGCCCTCAGGTGCGTGAAGATGGAGCTTGGCGAACCTGACGAAAGCGGCCGCCGCAGCCCTGTCGCCATCGAGGGCTCCGAATTCGAGATCCCTACCGAAACGGTCATTATGGCTCTCGGCACTTCACCTAACCCTCTCATCTCCAGGACTACCGCAGGGCTTGACGTGACCCGTCGCGGCTGCCTCGTGGCCGATGAGAGCGGTGCCACCACCCGCCCGGGAGTGTTTGCCGGAGGTGACGCCGTAACCGGTGCCGCGACCGTAATTCTTGCAATGGGTGCCGGCCGTACCGCCGCCCGCGCCATTGACGAGTATCTGAACAGATAAGGGCGACCCGCCCGTTGTGATACTGCCCGATTCCGCCGGTTCGTCGACGAAATCGGGCAGTTCGTCTAAATTCGGCACAGAAAGGTATGATGTGTGTCTAGTTTTGCACCAGAAACGAAAAACAAAAACAGACACACATATGAAAAAGATTATCTCAACCCTCATCGCAGTTCTCGCCTGCACCCTGGCACTCGCCCAGAATTCAGTAGTAAAAGGCGTCATTATCGACGCTGAAAGCAAAGAAGCCGAACCGTTCGCGGTAGTACAGTTCATCAATATCGAAGATGAAAAGACCGTGATGGCATTCACAATGACCGAAGAGGACGGTTCTTTCAGCCAGCAGCTCCCTACCGAGGGGTGCTACATCCTTCTCTTCAACGGAGTGGGCCGCAAGGAGGTCCGCTATAAGTTCTGCTTCGAGGGCAAGCCTGAATATGATTTCGGCGAGATTCTCGTGGAGTTCGATGCCGAGACCCTCAAGTCGGCTTCCGTCGTGGCACAGGCCAATCTTGTGAAGATGGATGTCGACAAGATGACCTACAAGGTCGCCGACGACGTCGACTCAAAGACCAGCACCGTGCTCGATATGCTCCGCAAGGTTCCTATGGTATCTGTCGACGGCAACGACAACATCACCGTAAACGGCAGTTCCAACTTCCAGGTGTTCGTGGACGGCAAGCCTAACCAGATGCTCTCCAGCAACCCGTCGGCAGTGTTCAAGGTAATGCCTGCAAGCTCGGTGAAGTCAATCGACGTCGTCACCAACCCGGGCGTGAAGTATGACGCCGAGGGCGTGGGCGGTGTGCTCAACATCACCACAAATATGGAAGCCACCGGCGGCGTTTCCGCAGCAGACGGTCAGTACGGCACCGTACGCCTCCAGGGCAGCAACCGCGGTTTCGGCGGCGGCATCTTCTACAACGTGCAGAAGGGCAAGTGGAGCTTCGGCGTAAACGCAAACGGTTCGATGAACAACAGCCCCGGTACCGTCACCGACGAGACCCGCATCCAGAAACTTGCCAGCGGCCAGAACGTGACCACCAACCACACCGAGGGCCTTATGAAGACACCTATGGTAATGGGTAACCTGAACGCCGCATACAACATCGACAAGGAGAACACCATCTCCCTCACCGCAGGCATAATGCACTTCGGTATGAACAACAACGGCACCACTTCAATGAACCTTCTCACCGCCGAAGGCCTGAAATACGGATACAACGGCACCACCGATATGTTGAACAACACCAACAACATCACCGCATCCCTTGACTACCAGCACAACTGGAAGGATGTCCCTGCCCGCACCCTCGTGTTCTCATACCAGTTCTCAGCAATGCCTTCCGTAACCAACAACACCACTCTCTACGGCGGCGCCCTGATCCCGGGCTACGACCTCACCGACAGGAAGACGGAAGGCGGCAGCGATTCCGTGAACCATATCGCCCAGCTCGATTTCAGCACACCTCTCGGACAGCACGGCACCCTCAACACCGGCGCAAAGTTCCAGTACCGTCACAGCTCATCAGACCAGACCAACTTCCTCTGGAACGGCTCAAGCTTTGTCCCAACCGCAGTCGGCAGCCTCGACTACCACTTCCGCAACAGCATCGGCGCAGCCTATCTCGAATATGAAGGAAACTTCGGCGTGATCGGAGTGAAGGGCGGTCTGCGCTATGAGCACACTTTCCAGAAGGTCAACTACCTTTCAGGCAACGGACAGGACTTCAGCCTGAACTACGGAAACCTCGTTCCAAGCCTGAGCCTCCAGTGGAATATCGCCGGCAACCAGAACCTCGGACTCTCATACAATATGCGCATCAGCCGTCCGGGCATCACATATCTCAACCCTTACGTCGACATCTCCAACCCTACCTCGATCACCTACGGCAACACCGAACTTGAGGCCGAGAAGACCAACAACGTAAGCCTTGTCTACAACCTCTTCACCGCAAAGCTGATGGTCAACGCGACGCTCCGTCACAGCTTCTCGCACAACGGCATCTCATCATACAGCTTCTACGACGCATCCAATGTGCTCAACACCACCTACGGCAATATCGTGAAGAGCTGCAGCACCGGACTCAACCTGTACGCTATGTACACACCTTGGCCTAAGACCAGAATCATCGTCAACGGCGGCACCGCATACTCCAACATCCATTCCGACTACCTGCAGCAGAGCAATTCCGGATGGTCCTACAATGTGATGGTAGGTCTCCAGCAGACTCTTCCTTGGGACCTCCGCCTCAGCGCCAACATCATCAGCGCAGGCAGCAGTGTCACCCTCCAGGGTACATCCAGCGGCATCAGCCTCGCTATGGTCGGACTCACCAAGTCCTTCCTCGACGACAAGCTCAGCGTCTCGATCAACGGCGTCGGCAGCCTCAAGGGTATCACCAATATGGAGATGTCATCACACTCCGAAGGTCCTGGCTTCTCAAGCGATATGGTCTCAAAGATTCCTATGGGTCAGATTTCAATCAGCCTCAGCTACTCCTTCGGAAGGCAGTCGATGGGCGGCGGAAGCAAGAAGTCAGGACGCCACAACTACGACGACGAGATTCTTGACACACAAAATATCTCTCAGAGTATGGGCAGTATGATGAGTAGTTTTTAAATTGCTATATTTGTACTGATGAAGACCTCGAACTCGAATATCGTAATGATAATAGCACAGGTAATCGGCTGGGTGGTAATGTTTGCCACTCCAGCCATTACCAATATGTCGATGATGGGCGACTACGCCCGTCTGTCGAGCGCGATACAGATGTCGCTGATGACTGTCGGCCCGCTGTGCGCGTTGTATTTCCTCAATTATTTCCTTCTGGCGCCAAAGTTCCTTTTCGGCTCCAATCCCAAGAACAAGGTCTGGTTCTTCGTCGTCAATGCGGTCATAGTGGCCGCCTGGCATTATACAAGGTATCTCATCTCCCGCAATCAGATGATGACCGCCCCTCACAACGCGTTCACGCCGCCGTCGTTCCACACCCTGATGTGGGTGCGTTTCGCAACACGCGTGTCGATAGACGCTCTCGTGATTGCGATTGCGGCAGGCATCAAGAAGATTGTCAACGCCAACAAGCTGCTCATCAACTATGAGCAGGAGCGTCGCAATGCCGCGGAGGCCGAACTTTCCTGGTTGAAGAACCAGCTGAACCCGCACTTCCTGTTCAATACCTTGAACAATATCTCCTCCCTGACTCAGATAGACGCCGACAAGGCTCAGGAGAGCATTTGTCAGCTGAGCGACCTGCTCCGCTATGCATTATATGACAGTGAGAAGGAGTATGTGCCGGTTGACGGCGAGATTGACTTTATGAACAATTATATACGTCTTATGCAGCTCCGCTGCAATGACCTGACCACCGTCGAGTGCAATATGCAGAAACCGGACAAGCCGGTCGGGATTGCTCCGCTTCTGTTCATCTCGCTCATAGAAAACGCTTTCAAGCACGGCGTCAACGCGCGCAAGGAGTCATTCGTGCGCATAGATATGCATATGGATGGCCACGACCTTGTATTCCGTTCTGAAAACTCCCTGTTCGAGAAACAGACTTCGGACCACATCGGCTCGGGTATCGGGCTTGAAAATATGAAGAAGCGTCTGGCCCTCATATATCCCGGCCGATATGAATATCTTGCCGAGGGGAAGGGCGACAGGTATGTATCGACCGTCCGCCTTAAAAACGTTGCCTGATGAGAGACCTGCGCTGCATAATAGTGGACGACGAGCCTCTGGCAGTGAAGATGCTGGAGAATTTCGTATCGAAGACGCCCGGCATCGACCTGATGGCGTCTTTCACCGATTCCGTGCAGGCATTTTCCGAGATTACGTCCCGACATCCCGACATAGTGTTCCTGGATATCCAGATGCCCGACCTGAACGGGATGGAATTGTCCAGGATGATTCCGCAGGACAGCCGGATCATTTTTACAACCGCTTTCAAACAGTATGCATTCGAGAGCTATGAGGTCTCGGCGCTGGATTTTCTCCTGAAGCCTATCAATTATCAGAAATTTCTTGAAGCCGTGCAGAAAGCGCGCCGGTGGTTCGAAATGAAGGAGGCCGCCGCTGCCGCGCCTGCCGTGACGGAAACGCAGGAACCGGGAGCGATATACCTGAAGGCCGACAAGGCTCTTCAGAAAGTGAGCCTTTCGGACATCCTGTATGTCGAGGGTATGAAGGACTATGTGCTCGTGTATCTTGCCGGCAGGTCGCAGCCGCTTGTAACCCATACCACGATGAAGGCGATGGAAGACCTTCTGCCGGCATCTATGTTTATGCGCGTGCACCGTTCGTACATTGTCTCGCTCGAACGTATCGACGCCGTGTGCCC
Source organism: Candidatus Cryptobacteroides sp. (assembly GCA_045616385.1). Taxonomy (GTDB): domain Bacteria; phylum Bacteroidota; class Bacteroidia; order Bacteroidales; family UBA932; genus Cryptobacteroides. The sequence goes on along the minus strand of JAZLGQ010000083.1, from coordinate 9,058 downwards.
CGGCAACGACCTTCAGATCGGCACCGCTCTCATCCACGTCTCTGATGCATACCGGGAGGCCTTTGAGGCCCATCTCGCCTCGAAATCGTTGAGGTAGCGTTTGCGACTGGCATCGCGGACATCTTACCGGAGCTTGTCGGTAAAGAGGATTCCGTCCAGATGATCGGCTTCGTGCTGGAAGATTACGGCGGCGAAGCCGGTAACGTCTTCACGGATCTCTCTCGGCTGGTCAGCGCGGTCGCTGTTGATATCGGTATACACTATGGTGATGTCCTGATAGCGAAGGACATCGCCTCTTTTGTCTGGAACCGACAGACAACCTTCGCCGCCGGGCTCCATCCCGCCGCGCATCTCTTCGATGCGGATGTTAGGGTAGACTTCAATGGGGGAACCTTCCTTGTCGACCCTCATTACGGCAACCACGCGGCGGCTGATGCCGACCTGCGGTGCGGCAAGACCCACTCCTCCGTCGCAGGACTGGAGAGTCTTGACCATCTTGTCGGCAAGCTTTGAGTATTCGGCGGTGTTCAGGTCGGCCACGTTGAAGTTTCTGGCGCCGGCGCGCAGGACGCCGAGGTCGGATTCGTTGTCAACGGTGAGGATCCTCATAATGTCGGGGGAATCGTTGATGAGTGCGGATTCTGCCTTTGTCATTGTAAGCGGAACGGTGGTGCCGCAGGAGACGGCGGCACAGAACGCGACAGCCGCGGCGAAGATGACGATGTGATTTTTTATCATTTGTCAGGGAATCGGGGATTTATTTCACCAGAGAGATGGCTCCGAACACTCCCAGCGAGGCTGCGAGCATTATCGCACCGGCAAGAAGGACTCCGAGCAGGACGTATATCACGCTCTTCTTGAATCCCATATCGAGGAAACTGGCTGCGAGCGTGCCTGTCCAGGCGCCTGTGCCGGGCAGAGGTATGCCTACGAAAAGCAGCAGTGCTATGTATAGGCCCCTGCCGGCCTTGGCCTGGAGCTTCCTTCCTCCCTTTTCGCCTTTTTCGAGGCACCAGGTAAAGAATTTTCCTATGTATTTCTTGTCTTTCCCCCATTCAAGGACCTTTCGGGCGAAGAGGTAGATGAAAGGCACGGGGACCATATTGCCGATGACCGCGACTATCAGGGACGGGACAATGGGAAGATCGAAACCGACGGCGTATGGGATTGCGCCCCTGAGTTCAATCAGCGGGACCATCGAGATCAGGAAGACTATAAGGTATTTTTTCATTTGATTTTCTGAAGGTGTTCAACAATGGTGTCAAATATTTCCAGCTGGGAACAGCGTTTGAACGGGGTGTCTGACATCACGAAATCGTAGGACCCTGCCAATGTCCGGTTGCGGCCGATTTTGAACTTGGCCGGACTGGCGGCAGCCTCGTACTGCTCTGCGAATGTGGAGCCGGTCGCGAGGGAGATGAAGAGGTCTTCGCCTCGCGGCGACTTGCCGTCAGCAAGGCGTACACGTTTGCGTATGCGCCCGAAGCAGGTGAAATCTTTCGGCCCGGGGTTCAGGAAGAAGAGGCTGCATCCGCGTTTGCCGAAAAAGGCGCGGACTGCGGCTTCGGTGGCGGCCGTGTCGGGCCCGTCCCAGTCCAGCAGGACCGTGACGTTGCGGATTCTGCCGAGCGGCAGGATGCCTGTCGGTGTCTTGCTGACGCTGCGGCGTATGATTATCCGGCGGAATATGTCCTTGACGGGTTCCTTATTTGCCATTCTGTCCGATAAGCTCTCTGATTTCCTCCTTGGCGTCTCTCCATCGAGGAATGTCTATCTTGGTGCCGATGATTTCGACCACTTTCGCGGCGATTATCGAACCGACCTTGCCGCAGATATCCAGCGGCATTCCCAGAGAGTGCGCATAAAGGAATCCGGCGGCGTAGGTGTCGCCGGCGCCGGTGGCGTCAATGGTGTCCGCAGGCCAGACCGGGATGAAGTGGACTTCGTCGCCGCTTTTTACCCAGGATCCGTCCTTTCCGACCTTCACCACTGCTATCTTGCAGAGTTTCGCAATCTCGTCGAGAGCCTTGCGCGGCTCGTCAAGTTTGGTGAAGGCCTTCGACTCGGTTTCGTTCGCAAAAACGATGTCCACGTATTTTTCCACGATGTCGTGAAGGAAGGCGTTGTTGGACTCGACCACGTTGTACGAAGCCATATCAAGTGAAATGAGGCAGCCCGCCTTGTGTGCGAGCTCCACGGCGTGGCGGATGAGTGCCTGGTTCTGGACAAGATACCCCTCGATGTGGAAATAATCGTGGCCCGCGAAATATTCGGGTTTCAAATCCTCCGGGACGAGGTCGAGCGCGGCGCCCAGATATACGGCGAAGGTGCGTTCGGCATTTCCGCCGCTCACGAAAACCATCGAACGCCCGGAAGAATGCTCGCTCTTGAGCAGGGTGCTCCTTATGCCGTAGCGCTCCTGGTCGCTCTTGAAAAGTAGGCCGAGCTCGTCGTCGCCTATCTTGCCGATGAAGCTTGACGGCATACCGAAAATGGCTGTGCAGGCAATCGTATTGGCGGCAGAGCCTCCCGCCACGTATTTCACGCCGAGCGGCCTGAGTGCAGCCCAGATTTTGTCGCCCGTCTCCATATCGACGTGCTGCATACTGCCTTTCGGCAGGTGGTATGTATTCAGAAGCGAGTCATCCGGCAGGACAGCCAGGATGTCAGTCAAGGCATTGCCGATTCCAAGAATAGATTTCATAACTTACAAAATTAGCAATAATATTGTAAATTTGCGCCTTGTGAACAGCAAAGCATCGAAAGTGATAAAATATGTGCTGTCGCTCCTTCTGGCGGCGGCATTGCTGTATTTTGCGTTCCGCGGCATCGACTGGAAGGAGTTCTTGGAGGGTCTCAAGACCACCAATTGGCTTTTTGTGGCCCTGTCGGTACTTGCTGCCGTTGTTGCGCTGGTCTTCCGCGCCGAGCGCTGGCGTCTCCAGCTTGTCATCCTCGACGGGAGCATCACGCGCCGGAGCATCTGGCACGGCTCCAACATAGGCAACTTTATGAGCCTTGTCATTCCGGGGGTCGGCGAATTCATCCGCTGCGGCCACGTTGCCACGAAGAAGGCGGGCTATGACCGCACTTTCGGAACCATCATCCTCGAGCGTGCCTGGGACCTTCTGGCAGTGGCTTTCCTCCTGCTGCTCGCCGTCGCCACCAACAGCGCAAAGCTCATTCCGTTTATGCGAGAAGAGGTTTTCAAGCCGTTCGCAAGCCGTTTCAGCTTTTCTCTGGGATGGCTCATCCTCCTTTTCCTCCTGCTGCTCGTCGCTTTCCTGCGGGTGATTTTCCACTATAAGGAGAGAAGCGTGTTCTGCGGGAGATGCGTAGAAATACTGGGCGGCATTGCCAAGGGTATAAAGGCATTCGGCCGGATGCGCCTCAAGGGCGTGTTCCTCCTATACACCGTCGGGATATGGATGTCATACATTTTTATGACGTATTTTACCTTCCTGGCGGTGCCGGGCCTTGATCATCTGACCTTCGGCGACGCGTTGTTCATCTCTGCCGTCGGCAATATCGCGTCGGTCGTCCCGACCCCCGGCAATCTCGGAGCGTACCACTATCTGGTGGGCATCGCGATCTCGACCATTTACCTCGGCGCCACGGAAATTCTTGCAACTCCGCTGCTGTTTGCCACATTATCACACGGTTCGCACGCGGTTTTGCTGATACTTCTCGCAATTTATTCTTATATTGCGCTTGCAATTCGCAAGAAGGGCAACAGTTAGTTAGTGATATGCAATTGATTCTTCCAAAGAATTATTCCAACCTCCTCGGAAATGTGGAGGCTACGGAAAAGGCCATCAAGGCCGTAAAGGATATGTTCCAGAACAATATCTCCGCGCAGCTCGCGCTTCTGCGCGTGACCGCTCCGATGATGGTCCTGTCGGGTACCGGCATCAACGACGAGCTCAACGGAGTCGAGCGTCCGGTCAATTTCCCCATCAAGGATATGGGCGAGAGGCGTGCCGAGGTCGTACATTCGCTCGCGAAGTGGAAGAGGCTCAAGCTCGCCGAGATGGGTGTGAAGCCCGGCCGCGGCATCTATACCGATATGAATGCCCTTCGCCCGGACGAGGAGCTTGACAATATCCATTCCATTTACGTTGACCAGTGGGACTGGGAGAAGGTCATCCGCCCGGAGGACAGGAACATCGACTTTCTGAAGACGACCGTCCGCCGCATCTATGAGGCGATCAAGGTAACCGAGAACAAGCTGTTCGTCGAGTTCCCTCAGATTGTCCCTCAGCTGCCGGAAGAGATACACTTCATCACGTCTCAGGAACTTCTCGATATCTATCCGGACAAGACCGCAAAAGAACGCGAACACGCCATCACGAAGAAGTATGGTGCCGTGTTCATCATCGGCATCGGGGCCGGGCTCTCCAACGGGGAGTCCCACGACGGCCGTGCGGCCGACTATGATGACTGGGCTCTCAACGGCGACCTTCTTGTCTGGGACGATGTCCTTGGCCGTTCGCTGGAGCTTTCAAGTATGGGCATCCGCGTGAATGCCGAATCGATGATCAGGCAGCTTGCCGTCAAGGGCGAAGACTACAAGAAGTCACTCTATTATCACAAGCGTCTGCTTGCAGGCGAACTGCCGCAGACAATCGGCGGCGGAGTTGGGCAGTCCAGGCTCTGTATGTTCTTGCTGCGCAAGGCTCATATCGGTGAGATCCAGAGCAGTATCTGGCCGGATGAGATGCGTTCGGCCTGCGAGAATGCCGGTATACATCTGATGTAGTTCAAAAACTTTTTTCTATATTTGCAGTCCGCTTCGGCGGGGGAATGGTTCCGTAGCTCAGCCGGATAGAGCAACAGCCTTCTAAGCTGTGGGTCACGCGTTCGAATCGCGTCGGAATCACAAGTGGCAACGCATTGATAAACAATGAGTTGCCACTTATTTTTATGATCTAATCCCCAATGTCCTATAAAACTAATTTATTATATCTATATTGTATATCCAATGAATTTGTTATATCTGCATTGGAATATTTGCTCTTTGTGAGCAAATTGTGAGCGAAGATTAGTTTTATGTTGAAAGTAAATTTTTATTTGGACGATAGACGCAATATGCCAAACAGCCGATTGTTTATGATACGAAGATACAACAATTTTTGGAAACTGGACTTTTTACATTCGCATACTCGATTACGTTTTCAAACCGAAAAACGCAAAATAATGTTTCTGATTTGAGAAACTTTTCTATATTTGCAGAGGATTAGTCACAAACGCATGAAAGACAAGTTTGAAATTAAAACGGGTAATATACTTGGTAGCACCATATTTGCCGTGAGGAAAAGCAAAGGCCTTACCCAGGAAGAGTTAGGCAGCAAGGTCGGACTCAGCAAGAGCGGTATCAGCAAAATAGAGAAAGGGATGACTCACATATCTGCTGAAGATGCTTCCATATTGCTTGAAGCAATGGGAGAGGAGCTGACGTTGAGCGTCCCTGGATTGGACGAAACCGTTGCTGCAAAAGCGGCGAAAGCCACATTCCTGATGACAGGCGTGTCTTGGTTTGCTGCAGAAAATGGTTTACCGAAAGCCAAAGCATATCAGTTCCTACTGATGTACAAAGGGATAGAATTCCTTGAAAGGAATTACCGTTATGAGCAGACACTTCCGCGCGAAGTGGTATTAAGCGATCTTTCACGGATTTGCGCAAAGAACGGAGGCCGTCTATGAAATTGCTTCACGGCACAAATGAGATAATCTGTCGTCCGGATATCAGCAAGTGCAAGTCGAAAAATGATTTTGGCAAGGGATTTTACTTGACTCCCAGTTGGAATCGGGCTTGGGAGATGGGACGAAGGAGGGTGGATTTTTATGGCGGCTCGATTACTGTAAATGCTTTCAATTATGAGGCAAGGTCAGCGAATACACAGGGCTTAAAAGTTCTCAGGTTTGAGGATTTTACGATAGATTGGGCAAGATTTGTAATACAGAATCGAGATGTTGCTTTTTTCAACCATCCCTATGACATTGTAATTGGCCCGGTTGCTGATGCAATTCTTGATACAGAGTTGTTTAAATACCGAAATGAGTTTGGTGCACATTATTTGGATGACGGACCTCTGAAAATTTTCATAGACAGAGTGTCCCAATTCGGCAGCAGTTACATTCAATACTGCTTTTGCACACAAAGGGCAATGGACATTTTAAAGAAAATATAAATTTATGAGTGAACAGACTGTTAAAATTGATAGCTTGCTCTCGGAATTGGGAGTTTATCTCGTATCCAAATACGGAATGAACCCGAGGGATGCTGTCGGCATGGTTATGCAGTCCTCTCTTGCGGAGGAAATCAGCAAACCTGATTCCAATCTCCAGAATGCATCTATTGAGCAACTTGCAGCTGCTTTGCTGTAGGATTTTTAGGCAGATTTAGTATTTTCCGCAAACGCCTAAAACAGAGTTGAAGGAACTGAATCTTTTGCATTCGTGATACCGAGAGTAAGAGCAACAAGCTGTTCAAGGTTCAGCGAATTGGCGAGGTCGAGATTACCGAGCAATCTTGGGAATACGAAATCAGCCACCGCAAGCAGGGGAGAGACATATTCCGTATGACGGGCTATGCCAACTCCCGTGTTCGCATGCAGCTGAGTGTTAGAGCCAAGAACCTGCTCATCGAGGAGTATCCGCTGGCCGAGAAGGAAATCACCCGAGACGGCAACTATTGGATTCTGGATACCGTGGTCAATGATTTTGCGGGTATTTGCCGCTATTATGTGGGCCTGATTCCGGAGATCAAGGTGCTCGAGGGTGAGGAGTTCCTGGAGTATGCTAGGGCATATCTGAACAAGTACGCTAAGAAGATATAATATGAGGAACACAAAGAAAGAGTATATATCACGCCTTACAGCTCAGTCCAGACTTAACTGCGATAAAGACACCATCAAAAGAATTCTCGCGGACGGTATGGTGGAGCATTACGTTGACGAAGAGCAACGCGTAAAGGTGAATGTTGAGAGCCTTAATAGATTCATTGAAAGCGGTGCTTTCGAAAGGTATAGACCCGAGCCTAAACCTGATAGCATCATCATAGAAGGGAATGACTTTGAGAATAGTCTTCTTGCCAGAATCGACAAAGACCTACTTCATAAGATTCAAGATTCTGAACTTTGGGAAAGCGAAAGATTCAGGGACATTCCTCTTTCTAAAGAACAGATGATTTCTTTCATCCAGGGTTATGCTCCTGATTTTGAATACAGATACGCACCATACCTGATTAACGGTTGGTTTTATATTGTTCGCTCAAACCATTGGGTGAAGAAATTTAAGTACAAATCTGGTGAAGATGGACTATTTCACCTTGTCAGTATGCATACAACCGAGAAAGAGAAGGGGCGCAATCTTCTTGCAGAGATTATTTGCAGTGGTTATTTCCGTCCTGCAATTCTTGATGATAGACTGAGAGGGCTATTTGCACAAAGTCGTCGAGAGTCAGAAAGGTAGTTCCCATGAGCCACGAATTCAGAACCGAAGAACTGTTTGAATGCGACCGTTGTGGAGCATTGCTCCCCGGCGATATTATGGTGTGGCAGGATAACGGGGAGATATACTGCGAAGACTGCTACGAGGAGCTGTGTATAGAGAGTGGGGAGGATAAGTACCAGGATGAAGAGTAAATGACGCAGAAGGCGACGAGGTCGAGATAACGAACAATTTTTCTTACCTTTGTCCCATAAATATTTACAAAATCAAATAAACCTACAATAAATTTATGGAATCAAAATTGATAAACATGCCCGCGTTTTTGAAATTCAACCATCTCAAACAACAGGAGGTGGCAGAAAAGATGGGAATTTCTACGTCAATGATGTCAGCTATCTCAAACGGAAAGGCTCGTCTCTCGCGGGCACACATAGACAAACTTGAAACGCTGTCTATTCAATATGATTGGGATATTAATCCGCTCCGTCCTTATTATTCCAGATTGAATCGCGTACTTGATTATGTGAATAATGATGGTTTGTTTCCTAACCTTTCAGATGAACATAATGCAGGCGAGATATACAGAGTCCCCCAGGCAATTTACGATAAGATTAAATACGCAGAGATTGAAATACCAGATTCAGTTTTTAAAGATATCAACGACTTGAACAAAGGAATCAATCCTATGTATCTCACACTTGAAGATTCAGAAATGGTATTTGCAAACTTTGGTGATTACTCTGAACGGTCGACTACCGACATTTTGGAGGATATACTTACTACTCAAAAACAAATACTCGAATGCTTAAACGCGATCGGCGAGCGGATTGTGAGCAAATAAATTAATATTATTCTAATTGATTGGTTTATAGGGAGTTATTGCGGTGCACTTGAGCCTTCTAAGCTGTGGGTCACGCGTTCGAATCGCGTCGGAATCACAAGTGGCAACGCATTGATAAACAATGAGTTGCCACAAATTTTTGGAGTCCCGCACTAACCGTCAAACGGTTAAGCTTGTCGACAATTGTCATTCCAGTACATCCCTGACGAGACGCACATTGCGGGCGGTACCACGATATGATGTATCTTCGGTATAAATACCCGAATCAGGTATAAAAGGATTTGTCATATCCTGGAAATACATACTGCACGCCTGTGTTCTGTCCGTCTTGGAGCAGTCCGAGGTCCAGTAGCAGCCGATTTCTCCCGTAGCAAGTTCAGTTTTCGTCACACGATCCTCTTCGCGGATACCGCAGGACCGCAGGAATAAAATACCTGCATCCTCGATATCTTTCCAGGTTAACTGTTGCCATTCTTCCTTATGTTCCCTATCTATCTCAGGCCCGTTGTAATCGTCGGGATAGACTAATATCCCCTTGTATATTTCTCCGTCCTTCAGCTTGATTGCTAAAAACCAGTTGGTGCATCTCGGCTTGTCGTAGGTCATTTTCCTCTTTCTGAAAAGGTATTCCCATTCCTCGGTGGAAAGGGTGCGCCATACGCCTTTCCGTTCCACGTCATTGATGATGACGCTGAAGTTCGGATTCGGAGTGTCTGCCTTCTCGTTCGTGAAGAAGATATCGTCAACGGTCGCGTGGCTTTCATC
>JAZLGQ010000082.1:0-62339 GCA_045616385.1 Candidatus Cryptobacteroides sp. | reverse complement strand
GTGCGGCCCTGCACGGACTTGACGTCCAGATGACCGGGGACAACTATCTCGGACAGCCAGTCATCGATTCCATTGCCACCGGTGCATTGACGGAGGCGGTCGTGGATGCAAAGGTCCGCGAGATTCTCAGACTCCGTCTTGCCGTCAGGCCGGTTCCTGAAGAGGAGGCTAACAAGGTCCAGGCATCTCAGCCTGAAACCCGCGCAATCGCCAGGACCGTCGCGGAGAAGTCCATCGTACTTCTGCAGAACAACGGCATTCTGCCTCTCTCATCCGAAATAAGGAAGATTGCCGTCATCGGCCGCAACGCCGATGCTTTCACCGCCTCCGGCGGAATGGGCGCAGGCGTCAAGACCCCGTATGAAATAACTCCTCTGGCCGGCATCAGGAAACGTGCCCCGGAAGGAGTTGAGGTGAACTATGCTCCGGCATATAAGAACTATCTGGGAATGTTTGCCCGCTGGTTCGGCCAGACCGGTCCGGACGTTGCTGAGTCCCTTGACGAGCCGGCCGATCCGGTGATGCTCGAAGAGGCCCTCGCTCTTGCCCGTGATGCAGACGTCGTACTCTATTTCTGCGGAACCAACAAGAACATTGAGTCCGAAGGTTCCGACAGAACCGACATCAAGCTGCCTGTCAGCCAGGATGCCATCGCCTTTGCGCTTGCGCAGGCAAATCCGAATCTGGTGACCATAGTCATTTCAGGCGGTCCTTGCGAACTTGAATCGGTTACGGAGTGCTCTGCGGCCCTGCTTCAGGGCTGGTGGAACGGTCTGGAAGGTGGAACGGCGCTCGCCGAAGTCCTTTTCGGAGATATCGCTCCGTCAGGCAAGCTTCCGTTCTCAATACCATTCAAGCTTCAGGATTCACCTGCATATGCGCTTCACAACTTCCCGCCGGAAGAAGAGGCTGAAGAAGACCTTTTCGGCGCGAAGTACCGCAAGGATATCGTGGACCGGCGCGGCCCTCGGATGCCTCGCTACAAGCAGACTTCAGAATATACCGAAGGGCTTCTTGTAGGATACAGATGGTTTGACACCAAGTTTATCCCTGTCCTCTATCCGTTCGGATATGGCTTGTCGTATGTCGATTTCGAGTACAGCGACATCAGGGTATCTGCAAAGCAGTTCGAGATGGATGACCATATCAAGGTCAGTTTCACCGTAAGGAACTGCGGCAAAATGGATGCAGAGGAGGTTGTCCAGCTGTATGTCGGCCGTCCGGAGGCAACGATAGAGTGGCCTGCAAAGGAACTCAAGGCATTCCGGCGCGTTGCGCTCAAGGCCGGTGAGAGCCGTCAGGTGACCATGAACGTTCCTGTCGAGGACCTTCGCTACTGGGACGTGGAAAAGAATGGATGGGCCCTGGAGGGCGGCAGGCTGGATCTGATGGTAGGCAGTTCTTCCAAGGATATCCGTCTCGAAAGTTCCGTTACAATTAACAGTTTGAAATGAAAAGAATCTTGCTCATAGTTCTTGCGGGTCTGGCGTTTCTGAACGAGGCGGCTGCAGAAGACGCACGTACGGCATACATTAGGAAATACGCACCTGTCGCCGTGAAGGAGATGAAGCGTACGGGAGTGCCGGCCAGCATCACGCTGGCGCAGGCCCTGCTGGAGTCGAACGCCGGGAAGTCGATGCTCGCTGTCGAAGGCAACAACCATTTCGGCGTGAAGTGCCACAAGGACTGGAAGGGCAAGACCATCCATAAGGATGCCGAAGTCAGGAACGAGTGTTTCCGCGCATACTCCAATGCGGAGGCATCGTTCAGGGACCATTCTGATTTCCTTCGCAACGGGCGGCGTTACGATTTCCTGTTTGAGCTGAAGAAGGGGGATTACAAAGGTTGGGCGAACGGTCTGAAAAAGGCCGGGTACGCAACCGATCCCGCGTATCCGCAAAAGCTTATCAAACTCATCGAGGATTATGACCTGGCGCGTTTTGATGCCGGCAGGGTGATCGAAAAGAAAGTGCCTGCAGCCGTAGAGGAGGAGAAACCTGCGGAAGTTGAGGAGCCCGTGGATATGACCGTTTACAGCGAGGTTCTGGACTTCTCCCTTACAAGGGAGATATACAGGAAGAATGGTACGCAATATGTCATCGCGAGAGCGGGTGAGACGTATGAATCAATCGCCGGACATTACAGGCTTTTTATGCACGAAATTTTGAAATTCAATGGTTTGAGCGCGCTCAAGCCATTGCAGGAAGGTGAAATCGTCTATATAAGTCCTAGGAGATAAATGGAGAACCTGTTGAAATCGGCAAGAGCTGTTGCCGCCGAGGCCCTGAGGGATGAGTACCGTCACGACGGCACCACCCCTTTCATCAGCCACGCTGACAATGTGGCGCTGATAGTGCAGGATGAAATCGGTCTGCCCGAGGAATGTGTGGCCGCAGTATTCCTGCACGAGGCCACCAGGGCCCACAGGGATATTGACATAAGCCGGTTCCCTGCCGACGTGCGTCAGATGGTGGACGGTCTGAACAGGATTTCCACAATCAAGCCGAAGGATACGAAACTTGAAGCCGAGAACTATAAGAAACTCATTGTCCAGTACTCCTCCGACCCGAGGGTGGTGGTGCTCAAGATCGCCGATCGGCTGGAGGTGATGCGCTGCCTGAATATGTTCCCCAAGGCATCGCGTGACCAGAAACTTCTGGAGACGCTGATGCTTTATATGCCTCTTGCGCACCAGCTCGGACTGTACAACATAAACAAGGAACTTGCGGATATCTATTTCCGCTACGATTCTCCAGAACAGTTCCGTCTCATCACCAACAAACTCAAGGCGGGGGAGAAGGAGCGTGAGCGCCTGATGCTCGAGTTCATCGAGCCTCTCGAGAAGAAACTGTCGGATGCCGGAATAGTCTATAAACTGAAGGTCCGCACCAAGAGCGCATATTCCATACAGAGGAAGATGCAGGCCCAGAACGTGCCGTTCGAGGGTGTCTTTGACGTGTTCGCCATCCGTTTTATCATAGACTGCGAGCCGGACAGCAAACTTGAGAAGGACCTCTGCTGGAAAGTCTATTCATACGTGACCGAAGAGTATGAACCGGATACATCCCGCCTGCGCGACTGGCTTACGACTCCTCGCCCGAACGGGTACGAGTCCCTGCATATCACCGTCAAGAACAAGCAGGGAGCGTACCTTGAAGTGCAGATCAGGACAAAGAGGATGGACTATGAGGCCGAAAACGGTGCTGCCGCCCATTGGGCCTACAAGGGAATACAGCACGAACAGACCCTCGACAGGTGGCTGTCCAGTGTCCGTTATGTACTTGAGCATCCGCTTGAAGGCAGGACCGAGGATCTGCCGCAGGCTCCAGACAAGGATATTTTTGTATTCACGCCTGCCGGAGAGTTGAAGATGCTGCCGGTGGGTGCGACTCTTCTGGATTTCGCATTCAGCATACACAGCAATCTTGGCTGCAAGTGCACGGGTGGTCGTGTCAACGGTAAGGCGGTACAGATCAAGGAGAAGCTGAAGACCGGCGATTCCGTCGAGATCCTGACCTCGAAGAACCAGCGGCCGAGCCGCGACTGGCTGGCGTATGTCGTCACGTCCAAGGCGAGAAACAAGATCAAGCAGGAACTTGATGTGGAGGAGAGGAAGGCTGCGGCGGAAGGACGTGAGATACTTGAGCGAAGGCTCAAGAACTGGAAGCTGGAACTTCCTGACGACCTTCTCGTGGAGTATATGAAGGCCCACAAATATACTTCCGTACTGCCGTTCATGGCCGCCATCGCCCGGGAAGAAGTTGATGTCAATGACGTGAAGTCATTCATCACAGGCCGTGATGCCGAGAATGCCGCTCATCTTGAAGAGTTGAGGAAGGCGGATGCCGAGAAGCCCCTCGTCGATATAGGGAAAAGTTATTCGGCAGGCACGGATGACATTCTCGTCATAAATGCGAAGGGAGTGAAGGGGCTTGAATACAAGATGGCCAGGTGCTGTTCTCCGGTCTTCGGAGATGACGTCTTCGGATTTGTCACCCGTTCTCAGGGAATCACAATCCACAGGACCAATTGCCCGAACGCGGCGCGTCTGCACGAGCGTTATCCATACCGCTGTCAGAACGTGATCTGGCAGGACACGCCGGGAACCGGAAGTTTCCAGGTTGCTCTGCGCATCGATGCATCGTGCGACCATACTGCCATTTCCGGGATAATGGATGCCATCGGGCAGTTCAAGGCTTCGATCCGTGCGTTCAATGTGGCCGAGCGTGAGAAGAATCACGAAAAGATGTTCGAGGTCAATGCCAAGATACTTGTCCCTTCCAATCTGGAACTGGACAAGATAATGTCTCAACTGTCAATGCTGAAGCTGGTCAGGAACGTCCGGCGTGTGTAGCTATCTGCCTGCTGCGCGTTTGGCGCGGGCACGGCGTGTCAGTTCGTTCTGGAAGGCCCTTGCATTTGCGTTATGCTGGGTCAGGGTCCTGGCGAAGATGTGCTTGCCGCTGAAGTCGGGGTTGGCGCAGAAGTAAAGGTTGCCGCCCGAACCGCGAGTGCCGCCGAAGTCCGGGTGGAGCACTGCATCAAGTGCTTCGCGTGTAGGGACGCAGATCGGTCCCGGAGGCAGCCCGTTGTATTTGTAGGTGTTGTATGGGGAATCGACCTCAAGATGTCTCTTGAGTATCCTTTCAGGTTTGTAGTCGAAGCAGAAGGCTACGGTCGGGTCGGCCTGAAGCGGCATCCCGATCGTGAGGCGGTTGAGGTAGACGCCTGCGATAAGAGGCAGCTCTGGAGCGTAGTTCGATTCGCTTGAGACGATTGATGCCAGGATGGAGGCCTGCTTGCGGGTGAGGCCGAGGGCTGCCGCACGTGACAGGTTCTCCTCTGTCCAGAAGGCGTCGGCAGCTTTCTTGTTCTTCTCGAAGATTTCCTGTACCGAGGCTGTCCAGTAAATCTCGTAGGTGTCGGGGACAAGTACTGAAAATACGGTCTGAGGGGTGCATCCGAACTGCTTGAGGAACTCCGGGTCGTTGAGGGCGTTGAGCACTGTGAGGGAGTCGACCAGCAGCTGGCTGGCGATTTTCGCCGCGATGTTGGATTTGATGCGCAGGTTGCCCGAAAGGGTCAGCCGCACCGGTGACTGCCAGCCGTTGTTGAGCATACGGGCGGCATAGACGCTGGAACTGCCCTTCACGAGTCGGAAGTATCCGGGCTTGAGATAGTCCTTGACCTGTTTCTCCTCAAATACTGCACGCAGGCGTTTTTCGTTGATGATCGTCGTCTGCTCCTTGATCTGGCTGATGACGTCTTCGACGGTGTCGCCGGGGCGGACGTATATGTCGGCGCTGCCCTTGAAGTTCGGCATCCTGTTGTCCCGGTACCATCCCCATCCAAAAAACGCCCCTGCAGCCAGCACGGCGAGGAACAATAGTGCAATCGCTTTCTTCATAGATTGTAAAGATAGATATAAATATGCACAAATGGGTTGATTCGTCGAATTATTCCGTAACTTAGCAAAATTATGGCTGACTTGCAGAAATCGGAATTCGGGAAAAGTCTGGCGGGCGGGCGCCTTGCCTTGAGGATATCTGTCCTTCTGCTGGTCATCGCAACCGTTCTGGTCGCGGTCGAGGGTACCTGGGGATATGAATTGCACCGTCACTGGGCGTTCGTGTCGGTAGTGGTGCTCCTGCTGTTCCTGATTGGGTATGCCATTGTCAGAGACTCCCGCGCCAGGTCCTTCTGTCCCCTGATGAGCCATCTCGGGCTGTTCCTTGTCCTGTCCGGGGGACTGCTGGGCGCGCCATTCTGCACGGATGTGCAGATGCAGGTGTTCCTGGACGGAGGCGGGTCAGAGACGGCATTCGACAGGGAAGGCTTTGCGGTCACGCTGCCTTTCAGTATTTCGCTGCAGGATTTCCGGATTGATACCTACGATGACGGGACGAGCCCGAAGCAATACACCAGTACTCTGGATGTCGATGGCCGGACTATGCAGACCAGTGTCAACCACCCCTGCAGGTATAGGGGATACCGCATATATCAGTCCGGCTATGACTTTGAAAGAGGCGCGTTCTCGGTGCTGAAAATTGTCCGGGTCCCCTTGCTGCCTGTCGTGGCTCTGGGTGCGATACTGCTTGCGCTTGCGGCCCTGTTGAGTCTGAAGACAGTTTGGGACAGCTGGAAAATGCTGGTGGCGGTATTGGTGCTGGCCGCAGCCTTTACCGTGTTTTCAATAGCAAGGATCAATTTCGGGACTCTGGTTCCGGCGCTCAGGAGCCTGTGGTTCATACCGCACCTCATAGTCTATATGCTGGCTTATTCCGTGCTGGCGATGTCGGTCATTGCCGGTGTGGTCCGGCTGTTCTCCAAAAAGATTCCGGATGGTCTTTCCGGCAAACTCCTTTCCACGGCATCGTCGCTCCTGCTGATGGGGATGCTGTGCGGTGCCGCCTGGGCACAACAGGCCTGGGGCGATTATTGGACCTGGGATGCAAAGGAGTGCTGGGCCGCCGCCACCTGGCTGCTGACTCTTGCCGGAATGCATATCCCGAAGAAAAAGGCGGTCCTGACATTCACAATCCTGGCCTTCCTTGCAATGCAGATGACCTGGTATGGCGTGAACTGCCTTCCTTCGTCAGGCAGGAGCCTTCATACTTATAATAAATCGTACGTATCATGAAATTTCATCTGGAGTCGGAGTATAAACCGTCCGGAGATCAGCCGGAGGCAATCGAGCAGCTTTGTGCCGCACTCGAGGCGGGGGTCAATGATGTCACCCTGCTGGGCGTCACCGGTTCCGGAAAGACCTTCACTATGGCCAACGTGATAGAGAGACTCCAGAGGCCGGCCCTGATCCTGAGCCACAACAAGACCCTTGCCGCGCAGCTCTACGGTGAATTCAAGTCTTTCTTCCCGAACAATGCCGTGGAGTACTTTGTATCCTATTACGACTACTACCAGCCCGAAGCCTATCTTCCGACCACCGATACCTATATCGAGAAGGACCTCAGCATCAACGACCAGATCGAGAAGCTCCGTCTCAGCGCGGCCAGTGCCCTTATGAGCGGACGTCGGGACGTCATCGTCATATCGTCGGTAAGCTGTCTGTACGGCATAGGCAATCCTGAAGACTTCCACGAGCAGACGATAGTCGTTCGCCGTGGCGAGAGCCACAGTCTCACGGGCCTCCTTTACAAGCTTGTGGATGCCCTGTACAGCCGTACTGAGATTGATTTCAAGCGCGGTACTTTCCGCGTGCGGGGAGAAATCGTGGACGTGTATCTCGGAGGTGCCGACGAGGCGGTGCGCATAGAGTTCTTCGGCAACGAGATAGATTCGCTGAGCCTGATAGACCCGGTCACGGGCGCACATCTCGAGGACCTCGACGAAGTGAGCATCTATCCCGCGAACAACTTCGTGACCACCAAGGAGCGCAGCATAAAGGCCGTCAGCCATATCCAGGACGATCTTGTGAAGCAGGTGGCCTATTTCGAGGAAATCGGCAAGGGCCTTGAGGCAAAACGTCTCAAGCAAAGGGTGGAGTATGACCTCGAGATGATAAAGGAGATGGGCTATTGCTCGGGCATCGAGAACTACAGCCGTTACTTCGACGGACGCAAGGAAGGACAGCGCCCGTTCTGCCTGATAGATTATTTCCCTGACGACTTCATAACCTTCGTGGACGAGAGCCACGTCACTCTTCCGCAGGTGCGCGCGATGTACGGCGGAGACCATTCCCGCAAATCGGTCCTCATAGAATACGGCTTCCGCCTTCCTGCGGCGGCGGACAACCGCCCGCTCAAGTTCGAGGAATTCGAGAACCTGACGCATCAGACGGTATATGTCAGCGCCACTCCGGCCGAATACGAACTGGAGAAGTCAGAAGGCCTTATGGTGGAGCAGGTGGTACGTCCGACAGGGCTCCTTGACCCTCCTGTCGAGGTCCGTCCTACCAAGAATCAGGTCGATGACCTGGTTGAGGAGATACGTGTCCGCACAGAAAGGGAGGAGCGCGTCCTTGTGACCACGCTGACCAAGAGGATGGCGGAGGAGCTTGACGATTACCTACGGCGCATAGGCATACGCGTGCGCTACATCCATTCCGACGTCGATACTTCCGAGCGTGTGGAGATCATCGAGGACTTCAAGAACGGGCTCTTTGACGTGCTGGTTGGAGTCAACCTTCTCCGCGAGGGCCTGGACATCCCGGCGGTGTCGCTGGTGGCCATTCTTGACGCCGACAAGGAGGGACTGCTGCGCAGCACCCGCGCTTTGACGCAGACGGCAGGACGTGCCGCACGCAATGTCAACGGCCTGGTGATAATGTATGCCGACAGCATCACCCGCTCTATGGACGAGACCATACGCGAGACCAACCGCAGGCGCACCAAGCAGATGGAGTACAACAAGATCAACCACATCACCCCGACCCAAATCGAAACCAGGAAGAACGTGCTTGCGTCTGAACTGACCGGCGCGTACGGCAAACAGGTCAGCCCGCGCCTGGCGAACGGCACCACGGGGCGTGTGAGTGCGGCTAATTCCTACGATGATCCTGTATACATCCCGAACCCTTCCGACTTCGGACGCGGCACTGTCTCCGTCGGCTTCGGTCACGATTCCAGACGTGCGGAAGGCGCGGCATACGTCGACGGTTACGTGGCTGCAGACCTTGCGGCAGTCCTTCAGGATCCTGTCATCCGCTCGATGTCACGCTCGCAGATAGAGAAGATGGTCGAAGACGACCGCAGGCGTATGAAGAAGTCGGCCGCCGACCTCGACTTCGCCCAGGCCGCCCACTACCGCGACGAGATGTGGGCCCTCCAGGAATATCTCAAGATCTGGAAAGAAAAATAAACCGAAAGTTGCGCAATACGCGAGTGACTCGCGTCCGCGCAAAGTTTATGCGGACGCGGAACCGTGCCGCTGCGGCTTGCGTATGGTGGCGGCGTAGGCGCTGTTGCAGAGGCCGAGGACGGCTGAGAGGATGAAGAGGGTCTCAATGCCGAGGACTTTCCATATCCAGCCGCCGAGAAGGGCGATGAAGATGGTGATGGCGTGATTGACGGAGATGCCCGTCGATATGGTTGCGCGCATCTCCTCCTTGCTGTCGGAGATGTCCTGGACATAGACGTTCGATGCCATCGAGGCGAGCGAGATCACGGAGTCAAGCACATAGTTCACGCAGCATACGATGAAAGCCGTGTGCATATCGAAGATGTGATGGGCGAAGCCGTAGAAGAAGCACACGATAACCAGTACCAGGGTGTCGCCTATCATCACCGGCTTGTAGCCTACGCGGTCGATGAGCTTTCCGACCAGCGGTGCCAGCAGGAAGCAGGCGATTGCGGAGATGGCGAAAAGAAGGCTTATCACACCTGCGTCAGCTCCATAGAAAAGGATGAGGACATACGGGCCGAAGGTGAAGAAGACCTGTTTCCTGGCGCCGTAGAACACCTCGAGCATATAGTATTTCCTGAATTTCTTCTTGAAATAGAAACGCCTCTTGGACTTGTCGGTCTCGCTCTGCCCGGTAAGCCTGAATGAGGCCAGCATTGCAAGCACCATAAATACCGCCGCTGCCACGAACACCGGCTTGAACAGAGTGGAATTCGACACTGCGGCGAAAGCGCCTATCACGGCGACATAGCCCACCAGGTTGCCTATCTGGTAAACCGAATTCTGGAAGCCGAGCGCCTGTCCGCCATAGCCGTTTTTGGAATACTCCAGGGAAAGGGTGTTCTTCATCCCCAGCTGTATGTGCTCGCCGGTGGAATAGATGAATATTGCAAGGATCACAAGGAACTTGGCGGGGGAGACAAACGCCTGCAGCGTCATCCCCGCCACCATTATGACCAGTCCCATCTTGTACATCTTCTCGGCGGAGAACCTGTAGAAAATGGCCAGAATAAGAACCAGCAGTAGGCCCGGGAGTTCACGGAAAAACTCCGTGACACCCCTGTCCATCTCGTTGATGCGCACGACTTCCGCCATATAGTTGTCAATTACTCCCTTGTAGAGTCCGAAACCTATGGCGGAGAGCAGAAGCGAGAGGAACAGGGCCCTGTACCTCGTATTTTCCTTGAAGATGCCTCTCATCGGAGAAGGAAGCATTCGACGGTGTTCTTCATAAGCATCGCGATGGTCATAGGACCCACACCGCCCGGAACAGGGGTGATCCATCCTGCAACCTCGGATACGCCGGCAAAGTCAACGTCGCCGCAGAGCTTGCCCTCGGCATTGCGGTTCATACCGACGTCGATCACTACGGCGCCCGGCTTGACCATATCGGCGGTGACCACATTCTCCTTGCCGACTGCGACGACCAGGATGTCGGCCTGTCTGGTGATGGCCTTGAGGTCCGCCGTGCGGGAGTGGGCGATGACCACGGTGGCGTTCTCGTCGAGAAGAAGTTTCGCGACAGGCTTGCCCACGATGTTGCTGCGGCCCACGACTACTGCCAGCTTGCCCTTGATGTCGATGCCGGTGCTCTTGATCAGATGGATGCAGCCTTTCGGTGTGCAAGGGACTATGCACTTGTCACCTATCCACAGCGAGCCCACATTGAGCACGTGGAAGCCGTCGACGTCCTTCTCCTTGGCGATGGCGTCGATCACCTTGTCTTCGGAGATGTGCTTAGGAAGAGGGAGCTGGACGAGTATTCCGTCCACCTCGTCGTCGACGTTGAGTTTCTGTATGGTGGCGAGGAGGTCTGCTTCCGGAGTCTCCTCAGGAAGACGCAGCAGCATCGACTTCATCCCGACGTACTCCGCCGCCTTGACCTTGTTGCGCACATACACCTGGCTGGCCGGATTCTCGCCGACTATGATTACGCACAGGCAGGGCTTGCGTCCGTATTTTGCCTCGAGCTCAGGAATCTGAGCCTTCACTTCATCCTTTATCGCAAGGCTGATGGCCTTGCCGTCAATAATGTTTGCCATAATTTATTAATCTAATGCGCAATGCGCTATGTCGTGTCTGTAAAACAAATTGTCACAATGGATTTTTGCCACCTCGCGGTAAACCCTGTCGCGGGCGTCTGATACGTCGATGCCTCCGCAGACGACCATCATCACGCGGCCTCCGTTGGTGACGACGGCGCCGTCCCTGACAGCCGTGCCCATATGGAAGATCTTGCCGTCAACGCTCTCAAGACCTTCGACAGGGTATCCCTTGTCATATTTGCCGGGATATCCTTTCGATGCAAGGACGACACCAAGCGTGACGTTGTCGTTCCAGACCGGACGGGCGACAGCCCTGCCGCTTGCCACTCCTTCGAAGATGTCGTAGATGTCACTTTCCAGCGACGGCAGCACGACCTCCGTCTCCGGATCGCCGAAGCGGGCGTTGAACTCTATCACCTTGATGCCCTGCGGAGTCTTCATCAGTCCGCCGTACAGCACGCCGGACAGAGGACAGCCTTCGGCAACCATAGCCTCGGCAGTCCTGCAGAGGATGTTTTCATATGCAAAAGCCTTGTCTTCGGCGGAGATGAAAGGAAGATTGGTATAGGCACCCATTCCGCCCGTGTTCGGGCCCTCGTCGCCGTCGTAGGCGCGCTTGTGGTCCTGTGCCAGCGGCATAGGGTAGACGCGGCTGCCGTCGACGAAGCACATAAATGAGAACTCTGGTCCCGTAAGGAAATCCTCCACCACCACCTTGCCCTGGCCGAAGCTGCAGTCAAGCAGCATATCCTTCAAGGCGTTGTCAGCTTCCTCAAGCGTCGCTGCAATCACGACGCCCTTGCCTGCGGCGAGACCGTCATATTTCAGCACTGCCGGGAAAGGTCTGCCCTTGACATATTCGAGGGCGTCGGCGTAGTCGGTGAAACTGCGGTAGCCGGATGTTGGGATGTCGTATTTGAGCATCAGCTCCTTGGCGAACTCCTTGCTGCTCTCGATGCGGGTGGCGGCCTTGGTGTGGCCGAAAATCTTCAGCCCCGCGCCGCGGAAAGCATCCACTATGCCGACGGCGAGCGCAGCCTCCGGACCGACAACCGTCAGGTCGATGCCATTGCTCTTCGCAAATGCCAGAAGCCCCTCCACATCGGTGTCCTTGATGGCAACGTTCTCAGCCTGCAGGCCGATTCCCGCGTTGCCGGGGGCGCAGTATATCTTCGTTACCCTGGAGCTCCTGCTCAGAGCATCCACAATTGCGTGTTCGCGGCCTCCGCCGCCTACTACCAATACTTTTGCCATATATTTCAGTTGCAGGCGATTATTAATGTTTGAAATGTCTTACTCCGGTGAAGAGCATGGTGATGCCGAGTTCGTCAGCCTTGGCGATCGATTCCTCGTCACGGATCGAACCGCCCGGCTGGACGATGGCCGTCACACCATACTGTGCTGCGAGGGCGACAGTGTCGCCGAAAGGCAGGAACCCGTCGGAAGCGAGGATGAGACCTTCAGTGAAACCTGCAGCCTGAGCCTCCTTGAGCGCAATCTCAGCTGAGCCTACACGGTTGGTCTGGCCCGCGCCCACGCCTATCGTATGATTGTCGCGTACGACGGCGATGGCGTTTGACTTGATATGCTTGACGATCTTCCAGCCGAAGTCCATATCGGCGAGCTGTGCAGCGCCAGGCTTGGCCTTGGTCACGCACATATCCGCCGTGCACTTCTCGATCCGGGTGTCGAGCTGCTGGGCAAGCATACCTCCGTTCACGCTGATGAACTGAGGTACCGGAGCGGCGCTTTTTGTCATATCGACCTGCAGGACACGGAGATTCTTCTTTGCAGAAAGGATCTCGAGAGCTTCGTCGGTGAACGAAGGCGCAATGACGATCTCGAGGAAGATAGGCTTCATACCGAGGGCGACCTCAGCTGTGAGCTCGCGGTTCACTGCGACTATGCCTCCATAGATGCTGACCTTGTCGGCTTCATACGCCTCCTGCCAGGCCTTCTCGATGGTGTCTGCAACGGCTGCACCGCAAGGGTTCATATGCTTGAGAGCCACGCAGAACGGCTCGTCGAAGTCGCGTACCACGTTGAGGGCTGCGTTGGCGTCCTGGATGTTGTTGTATGAAAGTTCCTTGCCCTGGATCTGCCTTGCAAATGCAAGAGAGAATGAAGAAGGCTCGAGGGCGGAATAGAAGTTTGCGGTCTGGTGAGGGTTCTCGCCATAGCGGAGAGGCTGCTTGAGGTCGTACTCGAGGAAAAGTTTTTCGTTGAGGCCCGCCTGCCTGCGCATATAGGTCGCGATCATCATATCATACTCCGCCGTATGGGTGTATGCCTTTGCGGAAAGTTTGAGACGTGTGTCGTCGCAGGTGAAGCCGTTCTCACGGATTTCGCCGAGCACCTTGTCATAGTCGTTCGGATCGCAGACGATGGTCACGTCCTTCCAGTTCTTTGCTGCACTGCGGACCATTGAAGGACCGCCGATGTCGATGTTCTCGATGGCGTCTTCCATCGTGACGCCTTCCTTGGCTATGGTCTGGCGGAACGGATAGAGGTTGACGCATACCAGCTCGATGGTGGTGATGCCGTTCTCCTTGAGGGTGGCCATATGCTCAGGGATGTCCCTGCGGCCGAGAATGCCTCCGTGAACCTTCGGGTGAAGGGTTTTCACGCGACCGTCGCAGATCTCAGGAAAGCCTGTGACCTCGCTGATTCCGATGGTCTTCACACCGCTCTCGTCGAGCAGCTTCTTTGTGCCGCCTGTGGCGACGATTGCCCAACCGAGAGCTTCGAGCCCCTTCACGAAAGGCACGAGACCGGTCTTGTCACTAACACTAACTAACGCGCGCATAATAATTGATTTATTGTTTTGATATATAATTCGTGTTCGATTTTCTGGCCGATGCGGTGTACCTCTTCGGCGTCGGTGCCGTCGTATTCGAAGGCCTTCTGGGCGATGATGCGCCCGCCGTCGAGGTCGGAGTTGACGTAGTGGATGGTGATCCCGAAAACCTTGACCCCGTATTCCACGGCCTGCTCCACGGCGTGCGCCCCCTTGAATGCCGGCAGAAGCGAAGGATGGATGTTGATGATCCTGCCTTCGTAGGCCTTGAGAAGGGTCTCTCCCACGATTCTCATATATCCGGCAAGGCATACGAGGTCAATGCCGAGGGCATCCATCCTGGCCACGATCTCCTTCTCGTAGCCGGCCTTGCAGGAATACTGCTTAGGTGAGAATACAAATTTGCGAATGCCGAAACGCTCGGCGCGGGCCACTACGGCCGCGCTTGGGACGTCGCATACCATAAGCGCAACCTCGGCGTCGATGACACCGTCGGCGCAAGCCTGCGCTATCGCTTCGAAATTGGTGCCGCTGCCGCTGGCAAATACCGCTAGCTTCTTCATACTATCTCCACTCCCTCCTTGTCGGTGACCCTGCCTATGACGCTTGCCTTCTCCCCGTAACCTTCGAGGATGGCTATCGCCTTCGCAGCATCCTTCTCAGGCACTGCAAGCACCATTCCGATGCCCATATTGAAGATGTTGAACAGTTCGCGATGCGGCACTCCGCTCCATTTCTCGAGCATCTTGAATACCGGAAGGATCTCCCAGGAGCCTTCCTTGACTTCGATGCCCTGGCCCGGCTTCAGGATGCGCGGGATGTTCTCGTCGAAACCGCCGCCGGTGATGTGCGCCACTCCGTGCACGTCGCAGTTGCGTATGACGTCGAGAACCTGCTTTACATATATTTTCGTAGGGGTGAGAAGCACGTCGCCGAGCTTGCGTCCGCCGAATTCCGGTATTTCCTGATGGAAGTCAAGACCGGCATCGGCAACTATCTTGCGCACGAGGCTGAAGCCGTTGGAGTGAACGCCGCTGGACGCGATGCCCACGAGCACGTCGCCCACGCTGACCTTGGTGCCGTCTATAAGCTTTGAACGCTCGACAACGCCGGTGGTGAAGCCTGCGATGTCATATTCGCCGTCGGTGTACATTCCGGGCATCTCGGCGGTCTCTCCGCCCACGAGGGCACATCCGGCCTGGCGGCAACCTTCTGCGACACCCGCCACGATGGCTTCGACCTTTGCCGGGATGTTCTGTCCGAGGGCTACATAGTCGAGGAAGAACAGTGGCTCGGCACCCTGGGCGAGCACATCGTTGACGCACATTGCGACAGCGTCGATGCCGACGGTGTCGTGCTTGTCCATTGCGAAGGCTACCTTGAGTTTTGTGCCGACGCCGTCAGTTCCGCTGACGAGGACAGGATCCTTTATATTGAGGGATGCAAGGTCAAACATCCCGCCGAAAGAGCCGATGTTTCCCATCACTCCCGGGCGGTCGGTTGATTTGACGTGCTGCTTGATGCGGCGGACAACTTCGTATCCGGCTTCGAGATTCACTCCCGCGTTTTCGTAGGATTTTGCCATAATATCTATCTTTTTACTTCGTCATCATAAAGGGCTGTAGGATATTCACCCGTGAAGCAGGCCTGACAAGGATCGGCACAGCCGAAGCAGGATGCACAGGTGGATTCCGGACTGAGGTATCCGAGGGAGTCGGCGCCGATGGCGGCGCAGGCCTCCTCGAGAGTTCTGTGGGAGCACAGCAACTGCTCAGGGGTCGACGTGTCGACGCCGTAGAAGCAAGGATACTTCATCATAGGGCTGGCTATGCGGACGTGCACCTCGGTTGCTCCCGCCTCGCGCAGCAGCTTCACTATCTTGAGCGAGGTGGTGCCCCGCACGATGGAGTCATCGACCAGCACGATGCGCTTGCCCCTGACGATGGAACGTACGGGGCTGAGCTTCATCTTCACGCCAAGTTCGCGCATCTCCTGTACGGGTGCGATGAAGGTGCGGCCCATATACTTGTGCTTCACGAGACCCATCTCGTAGGGTATGCCGCTCTCCTCTGCGTATCCCATTGCGGCGCTGAGGCTGGATTCCGGCACGCCGACGACCATATCGGCTTCCACCGGGCACTCGCGGTACAGGCGGCGTCCGCTCTCCTTGCGGTAGGCGTGGATGTTGCAGCCGTCGATGTCGCTGTCCGGACGGGCGAGATATATGTATTCCATCGCGCACATCCTGTGGCGCTGGAATTTTGAATATCTCGTGGAGCGGATGCCGCTTTCGTCGAGGCTGACGATCTCGCCCGGCTCGACGTCACGGATGAAGGTGGCTCCTATGATCTCGAACGCACAGGACTCGCTGCTGACGACATATCCGTCACCGAGCCTGCCTATGCAGAGAGGCTTGATGCCGTATTTGTCGCGGCAGGCGTAGATGCGCTTGCGGGTCATTATGAGGAACGAGAAGCCGCCCTCCATCATATTGAGCGCATTCACGATGTTATCGATGCGGCTTTCGTCGTCGCGGTGCTTCTTGATGAGGTGGGCGAGGAGTTCTCCGTCCGTGGCAGTCTGGAAGATGGTGCCCTTCTTCTCAAGATATTCGGCAATCTGCCTGGCGTTGACGATATTGCCGTCGCCCGCGATGGCGAAGTCACCGTTCTTGTGGTGGAAGAAGATAGGCTGCACATTGTCCAGGGCCGCCTTTTCTGCGTTGGCATAGCATACGGAGCCTATGCCTGTGCTGCCTTCGAGCGACTCGATGGTGGTCGGGCAGAAAACCTTGTTCACCAGTCCGAGGCCGCGGTGACGGCGGCACTGGCCGTTCCCGTCGAATACAGCCATACCCGCACCTTCCTGGCCGCGGTGTTGAAGGTTGTGAAGACCGTAGTAAATCAGGGTGGAGGCGTTGCGCACTCCGTAAATTCCGATAACTCCCATAATTATGCAATGGCTTTGGTCAAACGGTCAAGGACTTCACGGTAGGATGCGACGACATCGCTGAGGTCGTGGCGGAAACGGTCCTTGTCGAGTTTCTCGCCGGTTTTCTCGTCCCACATCCTGCAGGTGTCGGGGCTGAGCTCGTCGGAGATGATGATGTTCCCTGTAAGGGAGTCGCGCCCGAATTCGACCTTGACGTCGATGAGTTCGATGCCGGCCTTGTGGCAGAGTGCCTTGAGGATGGTGTTGGTCCTGGATGCGATGCTGTACATCTGCTTGAGTTCCTCCTTTGTCGCGAGACCGAGCGCGATCGCGTGGTGGTCGTTGATGAGAGGGTCGTCAAGCTCGTCATTGTTGTAGCGCAGATCGAAGATGGCTTCCGCCGGCTTGATCCCTTCCTTGACACCGAGCCTTTCGGCCAGCGAACCGGCGATGCGGTTGCGGACGATGAATTCGAGCGGGATGATCTGAATCTTGCGGCAGAGCTGCTCGTTGTCGTTGAGCACCTCGATGAAGTGGGTCTCGACGCCGTTTTTGTTCAGTTCATTGAGCAGAAGGGCGGAAATCTTGTTGTCAAGCGCACCTTTCCCGATGAACAGAGCACGTTTTACGCCGCCATAGGCAAGGGTCACATCTTTGTATCGGAATATGACCTTATGATTGTCGTCGGTCGCGAAAACCTGTTTCTCGTTGCCGTCGAAAATCAATTCTCTCTTTTCCATTATTTTCTGAAATATTTGACTGCGTTGTCGAACAGCGGCTGCATCTTGTTGCCGCTGATATTCTTGAAGATGTTTTTCTCGAAGCGTTCTGAGTGTCCCATCTTTCCGAGGATGTGGCCGTCCGGGCTGAGTACACCTTCGATGCCGTAGTAGGAACCGTTGATGTTGCCGGTGTAGCGGAATGCCACCTGTCCGGCGGCGAACAGTTCGGCAGCCATCTCGGGGCTGACCACGAATTTGCCTTCGCCGTGGCTGACTGCAATCTGATGGAGTTCACCCTTCTTCATTCCGGCAAGCCAAGGTGAATTGACTGAAGCGACCTCGGTCTCGGCGATGTGCGAGATGTGACGGTTGATGTCGTTGCGGAAGAGGGTAGGGGAACCGACGGTCACGCCGCCTACCTTGCCGTACGGCAGCAGACCGCTCTTCACGAGCGCCTGAAAGCCGTTGCAGATGCCGAGGATGAGCCCGCCGCGCTTTTGGAGGGCGGTGATGGCCGAAGCCACCTTCTCGTTGCAGATCACGTTGGCGATGAACTTGGCGCTGCCGTCAGGCTCGTCACCTGATGAGAAGCCGCCCGAGAACATTATGATATGGCTCTCATCGATGCGCTTCGCAAGTTCGTCGATTGACTTGAGGACATCGGAAGTGCTGAGGTTGCGGAAGATGAACGGACGGACCTCCGCACCCGCAACGCGGAATGCCTTGGCGGAGTCGAAGTCGCAATTGGTGCCCGGGAATACAGGCAGACATACGACAGGATGCTCGACTGCGGCGCCCGGATAAACCATATTCGCCTTGTCGAAAGCCTTCTCGGCAACTTCAGGGACTTCTGCCTTGAAGAGAGGCTCGACCTCAGGAGGGTAGATCTTTGAATATCTGGCGGTGTAAGCGGATTCAAGCGCCGGGAGGGCTATTTCTTCGCCGTTGAGGCGGATGACCGGGTCGGAACTTACGGTTCCGAGAAGCTCGGCCGCGTCGAAATCAAGTTCTCCCCTGGTCTCGACCACGAGGGATCCGTAGCTGAGAGAGAAGAGTTCCTCTGAATCCACTTCCACGTCGGCGCCGAGGCTGTTGCCGAAGCCCATCTTCACGAGGCCTTCAGCTATGCCGCCGAAGCCTACGGACCAGGCGGATACGATGTTTCCCGAGGCAATCTGCCCGCGGACGAAGTTCCAGTTGGCCTGGAGCCCGTCGGTGTCCGGCATCAGGTTGGCGAGCGGCGTGTGACGGATGAAATAGATGTTGTCGCCCGCGTTCTTGAATTCAGGCGAGATGACAACGTTGGCGTCAACGGTCGTGATGCCGAATGCTATGAGGGTCGGAGGGACGTTGAGGTCTTCGAAGGTTCCGCTCATCGAGTCCTTGCCGCCGATTGACGGAAGGCCGAGCTTGACCTGCATCTTGAGAGCTCCGAGGAGTGCGCTGAGAGGCTTGCCCCAGCTGTGGGCGTCCTTTGTCATACGCTCGAAATACTCCTGGTATGAGAACCGCATTCCGGACCAGTCCGCTCCGGATGCGACTACCTTGGTGCAGGCTTCTACAACCGCATAGGCGGCGCCGTGGTATGGGCTCCAGCGGGCGATGTCGGGATTGTATCCGAATGCCATCACGCTGGCAGTGTCGGTGTATCCGGAAACAGGAAGCTTCTGGCAGGAAACCTGGCTCTCGGTGGCCTGGCGGCTGCCGCCGAACGGCATTACAACGGTGGAGCGTCCGATGGTCGCGTCGAAGGTCTCGATGAGACCCTTCTGGGAGGCGACGTTCGGCTGTGCCATAAGGTCGGTGAGCTGTTCGGCAAATGAGTTGCCTTCCGGCTGGCGCTCGAAAGGATCGACATTGTCGACGGCTCCGATGCAGGCTTTAGAATAGTGCCTTGCGCCGGCACTGTCGATGAATTCGCGTGTGATGTCGCAGACCTTTTCGCTCTTGTTGAACATACGCATACGTCCTGTCGAGGTGACGTCGGCCACGTGTGTGACCTCGATGTTGTCGGCTGCACAGTATTTTTCGAATTCTGCCTGGTCTTTTGCTTCAACTACGACGGCCATACGCTCCTGCGATTCGCTGATGGCTATTTCGGTGGAGTTGAGACCAAGATACTTCACCGGCACGCGGTCAAGCCAGATATCGAGGCCGTCGGCCAGTTCGCCTATGGCAACGCTCACGCCGCCTGCGCCGAAGTCGTTGGATTTCTTGATGAGTTTCGTGACCTCCGGACGGCGGAAGAGGCGCTGTATCTGGCGCTCCTCAGGGGCGTTGCCCTTCTGGACCTCGCTTCCGCAGGTCTCGAGCGATGCCTCCGTGTGCTCCTTGGAAGAGCCGGTGGCTCCGCCTATGCCGTCACGGCCTGTCCGTCCTCCGAGAAGGAGAATCACGTCACCTTCGGCAGGGCTTTCGCGGCGTACGTCGGAAGCCTTTACCGCGCCGACGACTGCGCCTACTTCAAGACGCTTTGCGGTGTAGCCGGCGTCGTAGATCTCGCGGACGTGAGTGGTTGCAAGTCCTATCTGGTTGCCGTAGCTTGAATAGCCGGCTGCGGCCTTCTTGCTGATGACCTTCTGAGGGAGCTTGCCCGGGAGGGTGTCGGCCACAGGCTTGCAGATGTCGCCCGCACCGGTGACACGCATCGCCTGGTAGACGTAAGCGCGGCCTGAAAGAGGGTCGCGGATGGCTCCGCCGAGGCAGGTTGCGGCTCCGCCGAAAGGTTCGATTTCGGTAGGATGGTTGTGGGTTTCGTTCTTGAACTGGAGAAGCCACTTTTCCTTCTGACCGTCGACGTCGATGTCGACGAAGATGCTACAGGCGTTGTTCTCCTCGCTCACTTCCATATCGTCAAGCTTGCCGATAGAGCGGAGATAGCGGCCTCCGATGGTGGCAATCTCCATCAGGCAGAGGCTCTTGCCTTCGCGGCCGAGCTGCCTGCGTATGTCGTGGAACATTCCGAGTGAGGACTCGATCTCGTCCTTGAGGAAGGAGTCGTCGATCTTGATCTCGGTGAGTTCGGTGGTGAATGTCGTGTGACGGCAGTGGTCGCTCCAGTAGGTGTCGAGGATGCGGAGCTCCGTCTCGGACGGATTGCGGCCCTCGCCGGTGAAATACCTGACAACCTCTCCGAGGTCGTCGGCATTCATTGCAAGGCCGTGGGAAGAGCAGAATGCGGCATAATCCGACGGCTTCATAGAAGTGAAGCCGGAAAGGTCTTCGAGAGGCTTGACGTCAGCCTTCTCGCTGAGGGCGAGAACCGAGAGGTCCTTTGGACGGCTCTCGACAGGATTTATGAAATAGTGGCGGATCTTCGCCAGTGTCTCTTCTGAAGTGTCGCCGTCAAAGATGAGCAGGCGGGAACTCTTGATGCTGACCTCTGCCGCCGGATCGATGAGGTGGACGCAGTCAACGGCTGAAGATGCGCGCTGGTCGAACTGTCCCGGGAGGAACTCTACGGCAATGTACTTGACACCGTCAAGAGGACATCTGTCAGATACGGTGTCGGTCACGGTCTCTCCGAACACGGAGTAGCGGCATTTCTCGATGAGTTCATCCGAGAAACCGAAAAGGTCGTAGACGTTGATAAGCCTGAGCGACTTCAGGTCAAGTGAAAGATTTTCGTTGAAATCCGCAAGGAGGCTCCGGGCTTCGATGCGGAATTGTGGATTCTTCTCCACAAAGATGCGGTTGCTCTTCATAAATAAAAATGTATGCCCACCTGTTGTAATGAGGTGGGCATATTATTATATGGTTGTATTTAGCACTTTGTCGCTCTGGCACTTGCGGAATTCCTCAAGTTTGGAGGCCATCGAAGAATCCTGGAGAGCGAAGATGGAAACTGCGTACAAGGCGGCATTGCGGGCCCCGTCGATCGCCATTGTTGCGACAGGTATTCCGGAAGGCATCTGGACTATCGACAGGAGGGAGTCCAACCCGTTGAGGGCCTTGGATTTCACAGGGACCCCGATGACAGGCAGGGTGGTGAGGGCTGCAATCACACCGGGAAGGTGTGCCGCTCCGCCTGCGCCTGCGATGATGATGTCAAAACCGTTGGACCTGGCTGCAGAAACATATTCAGCAAGAGGACCCGGATTGCGGTGTGCGCTGAGTACTTTCTTCTCGTACCCGATGCCGAACTCTTCCAGAGTTTCCCAGGCCGGGGCCATCACGTCGCGATCGCTCGCGCTGCCCATTATGATTGCGACTTTCATTACTCTGCGAAGAAAAGTTTCGAAAGGGTCATAGGGTCGATGTACTTGCCGTCCTTGTAGACGCGCATATTGCCTGAAGCGATCTCGTCGATGAGCATCACGCTTCCGTCAGGGGCATAGCCGAACTCGAACTTGATGTCATAGAGGACAAGGCCTTTCTCCTTGAGGTCATCGGCGACGATCTTCGTGATGCGCTGTGTCATCTCCTTGATGTCGTCATACTGCTTCCCGCTCATCACGCCGAGGACGACGAGACCATCCTTGGTTACGAGCGGGTCACCCTTGGCGTCGTTCTTGAAAGTGGTCTCCACATATGCAGGGAGGTCGGAACCTTCCTCGATGTACTCGCCGTAGCGGCGGAAGAAACTGCCCACTGCCTTGTGGCGGCAGATGACCTCGAGGCCCTTGCCGAATACCTTTGCCGGAAGAACTTCCATAGTGGTGTCCTTGAGGTTCGCACCGACGTAGTGGGTCTTGATGCCTGCTGCGTTGATCTTCTCGAAGAAATAGATTGACATACGGAGGTTGACGTCACCCACGCCGTCAATTGTGAGACCTACTGAATTCTCGCCCGGATCGAACACGCCGTCCTTTCCAGTGCAATCATCCTTGAATTTGAGAAGGTAATTCCCGTTTTCGAGAGCGAAAACGTCCTTGGTTTTTCCTGAGTAGACTTTTTCCATGATACTGATTGTCTTCTAACTACAACGTGCAAAATTACTACGAAAATCCCACAAAGAAAAGATTAGTTATCAACAATTTGTTATTGAAAACTTTTTCAAAAAAATTTGCCGGATGACGAAATTTTTAAGACCTTTGTACTCCGATGGTCACGTTACTTAAGCACGCTTGTCTGTTGGATTGCGGGAGCCTGGCTCCTGCCGACATTCTGGTTGACAATTCCCATATCGTTGACATCGCAGCCGAGATTGTTCCCTCCAATGATATTCCAACCGTCCAATTGGGCGGTTGTTTTGTATCATATGGTTTTGCCGATCTTCACGTACATCTGCGTGAGCCAGGCTTCAGCTCGAAGGAAACCATACGCACAGGTACTCTTGCAGCCGCCGCCGGCGGTTATACCACGGTCTGCGCGATGCCTAACCTCAATCCGGTACCTGACTGTCCTGAGAACCTCGCGCTCGAGCAGGAGATTATCGACCGGGATGCTGCCGTGCAGGTTCTGCCTTATGCTTCCATAACAAAGGGGCGCAAGGGGCTGGAACTTGTCGATATGGCTGCACTGAAAGGCGGCTGCTGCGCATTCTCCGACGACGGAAGCGGCGTGCAGGGCGAAGAAATGATGCGAGCCGCAATGAGTCTTGCCGCCCGCGAGGACTGCATCATTGCCGCACATTGCGAAGACAACTCGCTCCTTTGCGGAGGATACATACACGACGGGCGCTGGTGCGCCGCGCACGGGCACAGGGGAATCTGCTCCGAGAGCGAATGGGGACAGATAGCCCGCGACCTCAAGCTCGCCGCTGAGACCGGTGTGCATTACCACGTATGCCACATATCCACAAAGGAAAGTGTCGAACTTATCCGCAAGGCAAAGGCTGCCGGCGTGAATGTCACCTGCGAGACGGGTCCGCATTATCTTGTCCTCTGCGAAGATGACCTCCGGGAAGACGGACGATTCAAGATGAATCCGCCGCTGCGCTCCGCCGAGGACCGCGCTGCGCTGATAGAAGGCCTGCAGGACGGCACTATAGATGTCATCGCCACCGACCACGCACCTCACACCGCAGAGCAGAAATCTCTCGGCCTCGAAGGTTCCGCTATGGGTATCGTGGGCCTGGAAACCGCTTTTCCGGTCCTTTACACCAGACTTGTGAAGACCGGGGTCATCACGCTGGAAAAGCTGGTTGACCTGCTGTGCGTCTCTCCGAGAAGGATATTCAATCTCGGAGGCTCGCTCACACCCGGCCAGGAGGCCGATCTAACGGTGATTGACCTGAATGCAGGCTACAGGATTGACAGCGGCGCCTTCAAGTCTCTCGGCCATTCGACACCGTTCGACGGATGGGAAGTGTCCGGCAAGGTTGTCAGGACAATGTACAAGGGAAAGTTCATAGATTTATTATAGTCAAGGTTTTGATATGAAGAGACCTAGTAAGAAATTAGTGCTTGAAAACGGAATGGAGTTCTACGGGGTCGGTTTCGGCGCCGACAACCGCAAGGTCTGCGAAGTCGTTTTCAACACATCGGTGGTGGGCTATCAGGAAATCATCTCCGACCCATCCTATGCCGAACAGATAGTAGTGATGACCTATCCTCTCATCGGAAATTACGGCATCACCGATGAGGACTTCGAATCCCGCACTCCGTCGATCGGGGGCATCGTGGTGCGCGAGTGTTGCGACACTCCGAGCAACTTCCGCTTCACCAAGACCCTTGAGGAAGAGCTCGACGAGCACGGCATCCCTTGCCTGAGCGGTGTCGACACCCGTATGCTCACCAAGGTGATCCGCTCCCTCGGCCGCCCTATGGGTGCCATTGTCGAGGCCGATATGCCTAAGGAGGAAGCTCTGAGACTCATTTCGACCACCCCTCGTGCAACCGACCTCGTGTCCCGCGTGAGCTGCCGGAAGCGCTGGCTGTCACGCACTCCCAACCACACATACCACGTGGTTGCCGTAGACTGCGGCATCAAGTCCAGCGTGATCAAGACACTCAACGGGCGCGGCTGCAACGTCACCATCGTTCCTTATTGCTCCCCGGCAGAGGTGATCCTCGCCTTCAACCCTGACGGAATCCTGTTCTCCAACGGCCCTGGCAGCGCTGCCGACGCGCCGGAAGTGAGCAGGCTCTTCAAGGCCCTGAAAGGCAGGAAGCCTGTATGCGGCATCGGCCTCGGATGCGAGATAATAGCCGAAGCCTATGGCGCGAAGCTCGAAAAGGATGGTTGCGGCATCCACGGAGACCATCCGGTTCGAGACCTTGCCTGCAACAGGATCAACATCGCCGTACTCAACCAGAGCTTCTTCATTACCGGCATAGAAGGAACGAAGCTGAGTGCAACCCACGTGACAGTCCCCGAGGGCAACGTGGTAGGCTTTGAAAATGAAAAGGACAAGATCTTCGCCGTTCAGTTCCAGCTGGAGTCCGCACCGGGCCCGAAGGACAATGTCGGTCTTATCGACAAGTTCATTAAAATGATGGAGGACAATCGCAATGCCTAAAAGAAAAGATATAAAGAAGGTTATGGTCATCGGTTCAGGTCCTATCGTCATCGGACAGGCCGCCGAATTCGACTATGCAGGCACCCAGGCCTGCCTGGCTCTCAAGGAGGAAGGCTATCAGGTCATCCTCGTGAATTCCAACCCTGCAACCATAATGACCGATACCCATATGGCCGACAAGGTCTATATGGAACCGCTCAAGCTCGAATACGTAGCCAAGATCATCCGTTACGAGCGTCCGGACGCCATTGTTCCGGGTCTCGGCGGACAGACAGGCCTCAACCTCGCCGTCCAGCTTGCCAAGAAGGGCATTCTCGAAGAGTGCGGCGTCGAGATCCTCGGCACATCCTTCGAAGGCATCGAAAAGGCTGAGGACCGCGAACTCTTCAAGGAACTCTGCATCAGCATAGGCGAACCTGTCATCCCGTCAGAGATCAGTTACTCGACTGAAGAGGCAGTTGAGATCGCGGCCAAGATAGGCTATCCCGTCATCCTCCGTCCTGCATTCACCCTGGGCGGCACCGGCGGTGGCTTTGCCGACAACGACGATGAACTCCGCGAGATGATGCGCAACGCGCTCGCGCTCTCTCCTGTCCATCAGGTGCTCATCGAAAAGAGCATCAAGGGCTTCAAGGAGATCGAGTTCGAGGTGATGCGCGACAGCAACGACACCGCCATAGCCATCTGCAGTATGGAGAACATCGACCCTGTCGGCATCCACACCGGCGACTCGATGGTGGTGGCTCCGGCCCAGACGCTTACCGACAAGGAATACCAGATACTCCGCGACAGCGCGCTGCGCCTCATCCGCGCGCTCAAGATCGAAGGCGGCTGCAACGTGCAGTTCGCCCTTGATCCGCTGTCTTTCAAATACTATATCATCGAGGTCAACCCTCGCGTGTCCCGTTCGTCAGCCCTTGCGTCCAAGGCCAGCGGTTTCCCGATTGCACGCGTGACCGCAAAGATTGCGGTGGGTCTCACCCTCGACGAGATCACCATCGCAGCCTGCCCTGCCTGTACCGAACCGGCCATCGACTATGTCGTGACCAAGGTCGCACGCTTCCCGTTCGACAAGTTCAGCGAAGCCTCCAACGAGCTCGGCACCCAGATGAAGGCCACCGGAGAGGTGATGAGCATAGGCCGTACCCTCGAGGAAAGCTGGCTCAAGGCCATCCGTTCCCTCGAATCCGGCTGCTGCCATATGCATAAGAAGAAGTTCGACGACTGGAGCGAAGATCGGCTGCTCGATTATATCTCCACTCCGACCGACGACCGCATACACGCCATTGCCCAGCTTCTGCGCCTGCGCATAGACCTTTCCCGCATCTATGACCGCACCAAGATTGATATGCTCTTTCTCGAGAAGGTGTACAACATCATCCGTATGGAGCGTACCGTCAAGGCTTCCCCGAAGGATGCCGCCGTGCTCCGCGAGGCCAAGAGGATGGGATTCGGCGACAAGTTCATAGGCGAACTATGGGGTATGACTGAAGCCGAAGTCACCCGGATGCGCTATGCAAACGGCATCGTCCCCGTCTATAAGATGATCGACTCCTGCGCCGGAGAATACGACACATACGTGCCTTACTTCTACTCCACCTACGAGACTGAGAACGAATCCGTACGCAGCGACCGCAAGAAGATACTCGTGCTGGGCTCCGGTCCTATCCGCATCGGACAGGGCGTGGAGTTCGACTACTCTACCGTACACGCAATCTGGGCCATCCGCGAAGCCGGTTACGAGGCCATCATCATCAACAACAACCCCGAGACGGTCTCGACCGACTACACCATCTCCGACAAGCTCTACTTCGAGCCTCTCACAGTCGAGAACGTGATGGATGTCATCTATCTTGAAAAGCCTGACGGAGTCATAGTCACCCTGGGCGGCCAGACGGCCATAAACCTTGCAAACCCTCTCGCGGAGTTCGATGTCCCTATCATCGGAACCGGCCTTCAGGCCATCGATAATGCCGAGGACCGCAAGCTCTTCGAAGCCATTATGCGCAGGACCGGTATCCCTCAGCCGAAGGCAAAGGCCGTGACCAACGTCGAGGACGGTGTCGCCGCCGCCGCGGAAATCGGTTATCCCGTACTGGTGCGTCCGAGCTTCGTGCTTGGCGGCCGCGCAATGATGATCGTGGGCAATGAGGAAACCCTCCGCCACTATCTGCACAATGCGGTCGAGGTCAACGAGAACTCGCCTGTTCTTGTGGACAAGTACATTATGGGCAAGGAGACCGAGGTAGATGCCATCTGCGACGGCAAGGATGTCTTCATCCCGGCCATAATGGAACACGTCGAGCGCACCGGTATCCATTCCGGTGACAGCATCAGCGTATATCCTTCATTCAGCCTCAGCGAGAAGGTCAAGAAGCAGATCATCGACGATACCGTCAAGCTCGGACTTGAAATCGGCATCGTCGGACTCTATAACATACAGTTCATCGTCGATCCTAACGAAGATGTCTACGTGATCGAGGTGAACCCGCGCTCATCACGCACCGTTCCTTTCATCTCGAAGTCCACGGGCGTGCCTATGGCCAAGATTGCCACTATGGTTATGCTCGGACACTCCCTCAGGGAGCAGGGCATCAACGAGGTCTACTTCCCGGAGCGCAGGCGCCATTTCGTGAAGACCCCTGCCTTCTCATTCGGCAAGATCAAGGGCATAGACACATATCTTTCTCCCGAAATGAAGTCCACAGGCGAGGCCATAGGCTATGACGACTCCCTTACCAGAGCCCTCTACAAGTCACTCCAGGCTTCGGGACTTGACGTCAAGGCATACGGTACAGTGCTCGTCACGCTTGCCGACGGCACCAAGGAGGAGGCCCTGCCTCTCATCCGTCGGTTCTACAACCTCGGTTTCAATATCGAGGCTACGAAGGGTACGGCCAATTTCCTCAAGGAGAACGGCATCAGGACAAGGACTCTGAAGAAGATCAGCCAGGGCAGTGAAGACATCGCACAGTCACTCCGCAAGGGACACGTGAGCTATGTCATCAACACCATCGACGTGAACCAGAAGAGCTCGCACCTTGACGGATATGAAATCCGCCGCACCGCAGTCGAGAACAATGTGACAACTTTCACTGCGCTTGAGACAGTGCGCGTGCTCCTCGATGTCCTTGAAGAAATCACTCTCGGCATCTCAACCATCGACGCTGAATACAAATAATGGAAAAACGCCTTTTCACTGTCACTGCCAACATTTTGGCCGCCCGCGATACCTACAGGATGCGCCTGGAGGCCGTGAAGCCCGGCTTTGTCTTTTCCGGCGAATTCGTGGACATAGCGATTGACGGATTCTATCTCCGCCGTCCCATTTCTGTCTGCGACTGCGGTCCGGGTTGGATAGAACTGTACTACAAGGTGGTGGGAGAGGGAACCAAGGTCCTGTCTGTGGCGAAGCCGGGATCCACGCTCGAACTGCTGACCGGACTCGGACACGGCTTCGACCCTTCTGCGACCTGCAGGGCCGCGTTGCTCGCTGCCGGCGGACTTGGAGCGGCTCCGCTTTATCTCCTTGCCAGGGAACTGAAGGCCCAGGGCAAGAAGGTCACGGCCGTGCTTGGCTTCAACAGGGCGGACGAGATTGTCCTGCTTGACGAATTCCGTGCGCTCTGCGATGAGGTTGAGGTGGCTACGATGGACGGATCGGCGGGCGTGAGGGGCTTTGTCACTGACGCAATCGCGAAGATGGATCCGGAGTATGATTATTTCTATACCTGCGGGCCTATGGTTATGATGAAGGCGGTATGCGGCATCCTGAAGGGAGGCGGGGAGGCCAGCCTTGAGGAGAGGATGGGATGCGGCGCTGGCTTCTGCTATGGGTGCAGCTGCAAGACCCTGGTCGGGACAAGGCGCATCTGCAAGGACGGGCCTGTATTCAAGAAGGAGGACATCATATGGTAAAGGATCTTTCTGTCAATCTCTGCGGACTACGCTTTGCCAATCCCGTCGTGCCGGCAAGCGGTACTTTCGGCTTCGGCCTGGAGCTCGCAGACACATTTGACCTGAATCTGCTTGGCGGCATTTCCCTCAAGGGAACGACGGCGGAGGCCCGCTTCGGCAACCCAACCCCGCGCATCGCGGAGTGCCCCGGCGGGATGATCAATTCGGTCGGTCTCCAGAATCCGGGAATCACTGCTCTGGTAGGTGAAAAGGTTCCGGCCTTGAGGAAAGTCTATGGAGGGGTTGTCATTGCAAACATCAGCGGCTTCTCGCAGGAAGAATATGTGAAATGCTGTGCTGCGGCCGACGGCTGTGACGGAGTCGATATCATTGAGGTCAACGTGTCCTGCCCGAACGTGCACAACGGCGGGATGGCTTTCGGCACCAACGCCTCTTCGGCGGCGGAAGTTACAGCGGCGGTGAAGGATGTCTGCCGCAAGCCCGTCTTCGTGAAACTCAGTCCGAACGTGACTGACATCGTAGAAATTGCCCGCGCGTGCGAGGATGCCGGTGCCGACGGTCTGACGCTTGTCAACACCTTCCTCGGTATGCGCATAGACATAAAGAAGCGCCAGCCGGTGATTGCCAACAAAATGGGGGGCTTCTCCGGCCGGGCGGTGTTCCCGATCGCACTGCGTATGGTATATCAGGTGGCTCACGCCTGCCGGATTCCGGTTATGGGTTGCGGCGGAGTGGCTTCCGCACGCGATGTGGTGGAGATGATGATGGCCGGTGCGAGTGCGGTTCAGGTCGGTGCTGAGAATCTCCGCAATCCTATGGCCTGCCCGGAGATTGTGGCCGAATTGCCTTCTGTAATGGAAGAACTTGGAATTGAAAAACTTACAGATATTGTCGGAATAGTATGAAAGATGTCATTATTGCCTGCGACTTCAGCAGCAAGGAAGCCACGCTTGAATTCCTTGACAAGTTTACGGACAGGAAGCCGTTTGTCAAGATAGGTATGGAACTGTTCTATGCCGAAGGTCCTGAGATTGTCCGCGAGATCAAGAAGCGCGGTCACAAGATTTTCCTCGACCTCAAGCTTCACGATATCCCCAACACCGTCAGAAAGGCGATGAAGGTGCTGTCCGGTCTTGACGTCGATATGACGAATGTCCACGCTTCCGGAACAATCGAGATGATGAAGGCTGCCCTTGAAGGGTTGACACGCCCGGACGGGACCAGGCCGTTGCTTATCGCTGTCACACAGCTTACGTCAACATCTGAAGAACGTATGCGCGGCGAACTGCTCATCAATGCGGGCATAGGCGAAACCATAGTCAAATATGCTTCAAATGCCGCAGAGGCTGGCCTGGACGGCGTGGTCTGCTCTCCGCTCGAAGCGGGGATGGTGAAAGAGGCCTGCGGTGCCGGCTTCCTCGCCGTCACTCCGGGAATACGCTTCGCAGATGCCGCATCCGATGACCAGGTGCGCATCACCACTCCTTTCCGTGCCCGCGAAACCGGTTCCGACTTCATCGTGGTCGGCCGCCCTATCACCGCTGCCGCAGATCCTGTTGCAGCATACAACAGATGTCTAGAAGAATTCGTATATGGAAAAACTGATTGCTAAAGAATTGCTGTCAATCGGCGCGGTCTTTCTCAGACCGGAAGAGCCGTTTACCTGGGCCAGCGGTATCAAGAGCCCTATCTACTGCGACAACCGTCTGACTCTGTCAGCCCCGTCCGTGCGCGAGAAGATTGAGGCGGGCCTGGCTGATCTGGTACGCAGGCATTTCCCTGAATGCGAGATGCTTATGGGTACCTCAACGGCCGGCATCGCCCACGCCGCCATCACGGCGACAATCCTGAATATGCCTATGGGTTATGTCCGCGGCGAGGCCAAGACCCACGGACGCACCAACCGCATCGAGGGCAGGATGCCGAAGGGCACCAAGGTCGTCGTTGTCGAAGACCTCATCTCTACCGGTGGCAGTGCCATCGAGGTTGTCGAAGCGCTCCGCGAAGAAGGTGCGGAGGTGCTTGGCATCGTGAGCATCTTCACATATGGGATGAAGCGCGGTCTGGAGAGAATCGCCGTGGCGAATACCGTAAATCATTCATTGAGCAACCTGGACGCGCTCGTCGATGTCGCGGCCGAGGAAGGATATATTGCAGGGGAGTGGAAAAGCAGGATACTTGCCTTCCGCGACAACCCTTCAGATGAAAGTTGGATCAAATAAAACACAATAGGTTATGAAGCATCTTATCGACCCGATGGATCTCACGAAGCAGGAAACTGACGAGATCATCTCACTTGCTCAGGACATTATCGCCCATCGCGAACGGTACCAGGGCAGTATGTCGCACCACAAACTGGCGACTCTTTTCTATGAGCCGAGCACCAGGACCCGTCTGAGCTTCACGTCTGCAATGATGGAGCTTGGCGGCAACGTGCTTGGATTCTCCGATGCGCGCAACACTTCGGTAAGCAAGGGCGAGACGGTGCAGGATACGGTCCGCGTGGTCGGATGCTTCTCAGACATAATCGCAATGCGCCATTACATCGAGGGTGCCCAGCTTTATGCGTCGGAAGTGTCACGCGTGCCTATCATCAATGCGGGCGACGGAAGTCACAGCCATCCTACCCAGACCCTCACGGACCTTCTCACCATCACCCGTGAGCTCGGAAAGGTCGACGGCATCACCATAGGATTCTGCGGCGACCTCCGTTTCGGACGTACCGTACATTCTCTGATAAAGGCTCTCACACGTTATAACGATGTCAAGATAGTGCTGATTGCTCCGGAGGAGCTCAAGCTTCCCGATTATATCAAGCACGATGTCTGTGACAAGTGCGGACTCCCTTACCGTGAGGTTTCAACGATGGAGGAGGTTATGCCGGAACTCGATATCCTTTATATGACACGTGTCCAGAAGGAACGTTTCCTCGATGAAGATGAATTTGACCGCGTGAAGGACTGTTTCGTGCTGGATTCAGCCAAGATGGCTCTCGCCAAGAAGAAAATGGCGGTTCTCCATCCGCTCCCGCGTGTCAATGAGATACTCACCGAAGTCGATGACGATCCCCGCGCCGCTTATTTCCGCCAGGTCGAGAACGGCAAGTTCGTCCGCGAGGCGCTCATCGTCAAGCTGCTCGAATGGAAGGACGATCCTGCACACCAGATGCCTCAGCAGGACACTGCCGTTTATGACGAAACCCTGCACTGCAACAATCAGAAGTGTATCTGCAACAACGAGCACGCTCCTCACAAGTTCCGTCTCGCCGACAACGGCACTCTCCGCTGCTGGTACTGTGACCACAAGGTGAAATAGTCAATATGGCGTGACGAAAGAAGGCGGTCGATAAGTGATTGTCGGCCGCCTTCTTCGATTGCTGTATCGGAAATCAGCTATTCGCTGGTGTAGTTGTCGAAGTAACCTTGGATAAGGACTACAGGGGTACCCTTGTCGCCTGAACCGGAGGTGAGGTCGCAGAGGGAGCCTATGAGGTCGGTGAGCTGTCTCGGGGTAGTGCCCTCGGAAGCCATCTGGCCCTTGAGATTGGAATCCTTTGCCTTGATGCTCTCGGATATTGCCTCGCGGAGCTCCTCGCCTGAGAGGCCGGAGAAGTCGTTGTCGGCCAGATACTTGAGCTTGAGCTCGTTAGGAGTGCCGCGGAGGCCTTCGGTAAATGCCGGAGACACAACCGGGTCGGCGAGCTCCCATATCTTGCCCTGAGGGTCCTTGAAGGCGCCGTCGCCATAGATCATCACCTCCACGTGCTTGCCGGTGGCGTCGAGGATGCGCTTCTGGATGTCGAGCACAAGGCCCTGGCACTTGTGGGGGAAGAGTTTCACGGTCTCTTCAGTGGCCTTGTTGGAGCCGAGCAGACCGTAGTCCTCGTTGAAGCCGCTGCCGTCGACGGAAGCGTTGAGGATGTCGTCGAGACCGAGCACGACCTTGGCACCGGCATCGCGGAGGATGCGCTTGGTGCGCTTGCGCGTATGGATGTCGCAGGTGATCACCACGTCGGTGTAGCTGAGTATGGTCTTCGGCCTGTTGGCGAATACTATCTCCACTTCCGCGCCACATTCCTTGATGAGGTCGGAGTAGTAGGCAACATAATCGACACCGGTGAACTCGTGCACACCATAGCCGAAGAGCTCGCGGTAGCGCTCCAGTGAAAGTACGTCGGAGTAAGGGTTGACTCCGGCTTCGTCAAGCTTGTCCATCGTGACGAGGGCGTTGCCCACTTCGTCGGAAGGATAGCTGAGCATCAGTACAACCTTGCTGCAGCCGGAAGCGATGCCGCGGAGGCAGATCGCAAAGCGGTTGCGGGAAAGGATAGGGAAAATGACACCGACGGTGCCGCCACCTGTCTTGGTGCGGACATCCTTGGCTATGGCGCTTACGGGAGCATAGTTGCCCTGAGCGCGAGCCACGATGGATTCGGTAAGGGAAATGATGTCTCTGTCGCGAAGTTCGAAACCGTCTTCAGCCGCGGCGGCAAGGACGTTTTCGGTTACAATTTCCGCCAGATTGTCGCCCTCTCGAATGATAGGGCAGCGGATACCTCTTGAAACGGTACCTACTCTTCTTTCGTGAAGTTTCATAACAAACACTAATTAACGTACAAATATATCAAAATCAGTGAAAACTGAAACAAGATTTCTTCAGTTTTTTCAAACAATCCCGCTTGTTGAAAACTGTGTTGAAAAATGTGCCTGAAAAATTTGCCGTATGGCTGATTTTGAAGTAATTTTGCCCATTGATTCAAAAATCTCATTATGTCATTTATCGAAGATAGGATCGCAATTGAAGGCCTGACATTCGATGACGTTCTGCTCATCCCGGCCTATTCCGAAGTACTGCCCTGTGACGTTTGTCTGACAAGCCGTTTTTCCAGGAACATCAATCTCAACATTCCGATCGTGTCCGCGGCAATGGATACCGTAACTGAAGCGCCGATGGCCATAGCTCTCGCCAGAGAGGGAGGAATCGGCGTCATTCATAAAAATATGTCCATCGCCCGGCAGGCCGCCGAGGTCCGCAAGGTCAAGAGGGCCGAAAGCGGAATGATCAACGACCCGGTCACCATCAAGGCAGACCAGACCGTCGGCGACGCCCTTGACATTATGCGCGAGAACCATATCGGCGGAATCCCTGTGACCGACGACGAAGGCAGGCTTGTGGGTATCGTCACCAACCGTGACGTACGTTTCCAGGAGGATATGTCAGTCCTCATCAGGGATATGATGACATCCGAAGGTCTCGTAACCATTCTCAATACAGAGAACGATCGTGCCCACGTCCGCGAGGTCCTTCAGAAATACAAGGTCGAGAAGCTCCCGGTCGTCGACAGGGACGGCAAGATCGTCGGTCTCATCACCTACCGCGACCTCCAGAAGGAGAAGGAGCATCCGAATGCCTGCAAGGATTCGGCGGGCCGTCTGCGCGTGGCTGCCGGAATCGGCATCACCGGCGATGCTCTGCAGCGTGTGGCAGCCCTCGTGGCTGAAGGTGTGGATGCAGTTGTCCTCGACTGTGCCCACGGTCACAGCCGCAACGTGGTCACCAAGCTCAAGGAGATAAAGGCCGTCTATCCCGGACTTGAGGTTGTCGTGGGCAACATCGCCACAGCCGATGCGGCCAGGACACTCATCGAGGCGGGTGCCGACGGCATCAAGGTCGGCATCGGTCCGGGCTCCATCTGCACCACCCGCATCGTGGCAGGTGTCGGAGTGCCTCAGCTCACCGCCATCTACGAATGCGCCAAGGTCGCTGCGGAGTACGGCATACCTGTCATCGCCGACGGCGGCCTGCGTTACTCAGGCGACGTAGTCAAGGCTCTTGCCGCCGGTGGAAACTGCGTGATGTGCGGCTCGATGTTCGCAGGTACCGAAGAGGCCCCGGGCGAGACTATCATATACAATGGACGAAAGTTCAAGACATATCGCGGAATGGGCTCCCTCGATGCAATGGAGGCCGGTTCGAAGGACCGCTACTTCCAGGCGGGCACCAAGGACACCAAGAAACTCGTTCCTGAAGGCATCGTAGGACGTGTCCCTTACAAGGGAACGCTCGAGGAGACGGTTTATCAGTTGGTAGGCGGACTCAGGTCCGGTATGGGCTATTGCGGCGCGCACGACATCAGCGAACTGCAGAAGGCCAAATTCACACGTGTGACGGCAAGCGGAATGACGGAGAGCCACCCGCACGACATCACCATCACGAAAGAAACACCTAATTATACCAGAGGAGATTAATTATGTACAACGGAGAAAAATTGAACGCCAAGGCGTTCGTCGCAGAGCAGGTCGCCGCCATCAAGGAGCAGGTCGGATCTGACGTGGTAATTCTCGGTTTGTCCGGCGGAGTTGACTCTACTGTGACAGCAATGCTTATCAACAAGGCAATCGGCAGCAAGCTGCAGTGCATCTTTGTTGACCACGGTCTTCTTCGCAAGAACGAATATGAGGATGTTCTCGAGCATTACAAGGTGCTCGGCCTCAATGTCAAGGGCGTACGTGCCGCTGACAGATTCTTTGCAGCCTGCAAGGGCATCACCGATCCTGAACTCAAGCGCAAGGCCATAGGCAAGACCTTCATCGACGTATTCAACGAGGAGGCCCGCAAGGTCTCAGACGCAAAGTGGCTTGCACAGGGTACCATCTGGCCTGATATCGCCGAATCAAAGTCCGACAAGGGTACCATCAAGAGCCACCACAACGTGGGCGGTCTTCCTGAGGAGATGCACCTCGGTCTCGTTGAGCCTCTCAAGTACCTCTACAAGTTCGAAGTGCGCGAGGTCGGTTTCGAACTCGGTCTCGATGCAAGCTTCGTGAACCGTCACCCGTTCCCGGGTCCGGGCCTCGGCGTACGCTGCCTCGGCGAACTCACCCCTGAGAAGATATCCATCCTCCAGGAAGCCGACGCCATCTGGATCAACACACTCCGCGAGACCGGCTGGTACGACAAGATCTGGCAGGCCGCAGCCATCTTCGTGCCCGTCAAGACCACGGGTGTCACCGACGGTTGCCGTACCTACGACAATGTCATCGCTCTCCGTGCAGTCAACAGCGTCGATGCCGTTACCGCTTCTGTCGTCCAGGTGCCTTGGGAGATTCTGGACAAGGTACAGCACGACATCATTGCAAATGTCAA
The DNA here is from genome assembly GCA_045616385.1 of Candidatus Cryptobacteroides sp. Classification (GTDB taxonomy): domain Bacteria; phylum Bacteroidota; class Bacteroidia; order Bacteroidales; family UBA932; genus Cryptobacteroides. The sequence goes on along the minus strand of JAZLGQ010000082.1, from coordinate 26,519 downwards.
GGGCGTCAACAGGGTTGTCTTCGACATATCCTCAAAGCCTCAGGCTACCATCGAGTGGGAATAGATTTCATCACTGATACAAATGGCAAGACTTCAAACCAACCAGCCTCTCTACGACGCCCGTGAACTCGGACGACCGAGGATGCTCCTGCTGGGATTCCAGCACATGTTCGCGATGTTCGGAGCCACGGTTCTCGTACCGGCTCTGACAGGACTGTCAGTCAGTGCGACCCTGCTGTTCGCGGGTGTCGGCACGCTGCTCTTCCACCTTATCACCAAACTTAAGGTTCCTGCATTCCTCGGATCTTCATTCGCCTTCATCGGCGGATATGCCGCTGTCGTCACGATGGGTGCCGGATATGGTCTGGATCAGGCCGCCTCGCTTCCATACGCCTGCATAGGCGTGTTCTTCGCGGGTATGATGTATTTCATCCTTGCAGGCCTGTTCAAGTTGTTCGGAGTCAAGAAAGTTATGCGCTACTTCCCTCCGGTTGTCACCGGTCCCATCATCATCGCGATCGGTCTCACCCTTTCCGGCTCCGCGCTCAACAACTGCGCGTCCAACTGGTGGATAGCGCTTGTGGCTGTCATTGTCATCATCATCTGCAACATCTGGGGCAAGAATATGATACGCATCATCCCGGTGCTCCTGGGTGTTGTCAGCTCTTATGTGGTTGCAGCCTGCTTCGGTCTCGTGGATTTCAGCGCCGTAAAGGATGCGGCCTGGATAGGCCTTCCGTTCGAGATTAAGAATACGGCTTTCTCGGTGTTCAGCAATCCTCGCTGGGGCCTCGTAATCACGGCTATCATAACCATCCTGCCTATTTCCCTGGCAACAATGATCGAGCATATCGGTGATATGTGCGCAATTTCCAGCACCACCAACATCAACTATCTTGAGGATCCGGGTCTGCACCGCACCCTTATGGGCGACGGTCTCGCGACCGCTCTTGCCTCCCTGTTCGGCGCACCGGCCAACACCACCTATGGCGAGAACACCGGCGTTCTCAACCTCACCAAGGTTTTCGATCCGCGCGTCATCCGCATTGCCGCCGTGCTTGCCATCATATTCTCGTTCTGCCCTAAGTTCGCGGCCGTTGTCGCGGCTATGCCTGCAGCGACCATCGGCGGCGTGTCACTCGTGCTTTACGGTATGATTTCCGCAGTCGGTGTACGTAACCTCGTCGAGAACAAGGTTGACCTCACCGTTTCCCGCAACCTCATCACCGCTGCGCTTATCCTTGTCCTTGCAATCGGTATCAATTATGGTCCGGGAAGCATCGCTTTCACCATCGGCAAGGCGAATATTGCTCTTTCCGGCCTTGCTGTCGCGGCTATTGTCGGTATCGTAATCAACGCCCTGCTGCCCGGCAAGGACTATGAGTTCGGCGCCAGCACCCGTGGTGATTCCAGCGTCAACCTCGGTGGTGCCCCACACAACCCTGACTCACAATAGTCTACTCCTTTTACCAATAAGCCAATGAAAAAATTATTCATCATCGCCGTTCTTGCCCTTATGGGATTCGGCCAGATCGTAAAGGCACAGACCAACGTCCAGCTTTACTACGATTTCGGCAAGGAACGCAGTTATGTATCGGCTACCCTCGAAGGATTCTACACCGACAAGGGAGGCGACACCTTCTTCTTCTCTGATTTCTATTTTTCAAATCAGAAGAATGTTTACGGGTCTTCAAACGGCGTGTATTTCGAGGTTGAGCGCGGCTTGAACTTCTGGCACGACAGCGCGTTGAAGGATTTCAGCGCCCATATCGAATACGACGGCTCCACCTGGGGTCAGTCGATGGCCTGCATCGGTGCGAAATATCAGTTCCACAACGACGACTTCTCCAGATTCTTCACCATCTATCTGATGTACGACTTCATGTTCGGTCAGAAGGCCACCACTCCTTTGAAGGTCTCAGGCGTATGGGCGGTGAATAATCTGTTCGGCGCGAAGTGGCTCACATTCAAGGGCTTCTTCGATTTATGGGGACTTGATTCACAGTTCGCTGACGGAAGCCAGAACATAGTTCAGACCAAGTGCACCTTCCTCACCGAACCTCAGCTCTGGTTCAAGGTCGGCGAGCACCTCGATCTCGGTACCGAAATCGAGTGCAGCGTCAACTTCGCAGGTCACAAGGGCTTTATGTGCAACCCTTGTCTCGGCGCCCGCTGGACATTCTGATTATTTCAGGAGAGCCTGGCTGCGGGCGATGAAATCCGCGAGGGCCTTGCCCTTGAGCATTCCGTTGCTGAGCAGGGCGAGGTCGATGACCTGCTTCAGGAGTTCGCTGTCCTTGTCACGGGATTCCCAGATCTTTGCCACCAGAGGATTCTCCATATTGACGATGACGTTATACGACTCCGGCATCGAGCCATAGAAATTCATTCCGCCGCCGATGCTGCTCATCTCGCGATAGCGGCGCATCCATTCGCTCTGGGTTATGAGTACAGGTGATGCATTCTCTCCAAGATTCTGTGCATCAACCATATATTCGTTACCCTCAGGAAGGACGGCCTTGAAAAGCTCATCCAACGCCTTCTTGTCGTCTTCGCTCATCTCGAACTTCACCTTCTCCTCCTTCTGGATAAGATTGGAGACAGAATCGCTGTCCACGCGGGCGAACCGTGTATGTTCCACCTTGCCTTCGATGAGGTTCACGAAATGGCTGTCAAGCTCGCAGTCCATCAGGAGGACGTCGTACCCCATATTCTTTGCCGCCTCTATGTAACTGTACTGCTCCTGAGGCTTCGTGGCATAGAGATAAACCACGTTCTTGTCCTTGTCGGTCTGCTCCGGCTCGATGGCCTTGCGGTAATCCTCCAGGCTGAAGAACTTGCCGTCGGTGTTCTTGAACAGGGCGAAATTCATAGCGCGCTCACAGAACTTCTCGTCAGAGAGCATACCATATTCGATGAACAGCTTGATGTTGTCCCACTTCTGCTCGAACTGGTCGCGCTGCTCCTTGAAGATCTCTTCGAGGCGGTCGGCGACTTTCTTGGTGATATAAGTGCTGATTTTCTTGACATTGGAATCTGACTGAAGGTATGAGCGGCTCACGTTGAGCGGGATGTCCGGAGAATCGATCACGCCGTGAAGCAGGGTAAGGAAGTCAGGCACGATGTTGTCGACGTGGTCGGTGACGAACATCTGGTTGCAGTACAGCTGGATCTTGTTCTTGTCGATCGCCATACGCTCCTTGATCTTAGGGAAATACAGCACGCCCGTGAGGTTGAACGGATAGTCCACATTGAGGTGTATCCAGAACATAGGCTCCTCCTCCATAGGATAAAGCTCCCGGTAGAACTTCAGGTAGTCCTCGTCCTTGAGCTCCGACGGCGACTTGGCCCAGATAGGTGCAATGCTGTTTATGACATTGTCCTCATCGGTTTCGACGCTCTTTCCGTCTTTCCATTCCGTTTTTTTGCCGAACACTACCGGGACAGGCATAAACTTGCAGTACTTGCCGAGGAGCTGGCTGATGCGGCTCTTCTCACCGAATTCCTTTGCGTCATCGTCGAGGTGGAGGGTGATTACGGTTCCGCGGTCTTCCTTGTCGCATTCGCCCATTGTGTACTCGGGAGACCCGTCGCAGGTCCACTTGACGGCCTTTGCGTCATTTTTCCAGCTGAGAGTCTCGATGGTGACCTTCTTGGCAACCATAAATGCAGAATAGAAGCCTAGTCCGAAATGGCCTATGATGGACCCCAGCTGATCCTTGTATTTCTCGAGGAACTCGCCGGCGGAAGAGAACGCAATCTGGTTGATGTACTTGTCGACCTCTTCCCCGGTCATACCTATACCACGGTCGATGACCTTCAGGACCTGCTTCTTCTCATCCAGCTCGATGCTTACCTTGAGTTCGCCGAGATCGCCCTTGAAGTCGCCGCTGGAAGCCAGCGCCTTCATTTTCTGAGTCGCATCCACTGCATTTGCCACAAGCTCGCGAAGGAATATCTCGTGGTCTGAATACAAGAACTGCTTGATTACCGGAAAGATATTTTCGGTTGTAACTCCAATCTGACCTTTCAAAGTTTTTGTTGCCATAGTATTGTTGATTTTACATTGTTTTTCTGTTTGTACACATTGTCACAAAGTGTACAAACAGTATTCCAGTGACAATTTGTCAGATGTTTGTCTATATTTGCACATAATAATTTGGATTATGGCAGACAATTACCTCGAAAAACGCTATGATGAAGTCTTTGGCCGGCAGGCAAAGACCGTTATCCGCAAGACCAATCCGTCCTTGGAGACAATGCTCCTGAAAAACAGAAGCCACAGGGCATATGACCAGTCGTATGAAGTCAAGAGACTGCAGCTCGAAGCCATCGTGCGGGTGAACACGCTCACAGCCTCGGCCCGCAACCAGCAGGTGCTTCGCTTCAAGCTCCTCACCAGACAGGATGGTGCGGACCTGCTCCAGGACAAATACGCCCTCGGAGGGGCTCTGCCGGAACTTCATCTTCCCGCACCCGGAACAGAACCGGAGGCATTCATAGTGGTCTGCTCAACAGAACCGGAGAACAAAAACATCGACATCGACCTCGGAATCTCCTGCGAGGCGATGTCCCTGAAAGCCATAGAGCTTGGACTCAACGCAATAATCATCCGCAATTTCAACGCCGAAGCCGTCCGGACTGCCCTTGGACTGCCGTACACCCCGCTGGCTATCCTGGCAATAGGCAAGGGGGTGGACAAAATAAAAATTGTGGAGATCGGCGAGGCCGATGACCACAATTATTATCGTAAGGACGGCATACACTACGTGCCGAAAGTGCGTCTGGATGACCTTATTCTTGATTGACAGGCACGTCGAAATAGAATGTCGCACCTGCGCCGTCGGTGTTGTTCTGCGCAGCGATGGTGCCCTTGTGCAGGTCAACGATGGTCTTGGCATATGCCAGACCCATACCTGATCCCGTCTTCTCCGTGACTCCCTGATAATATCTGCTGAACAGCTTTTCACTGTCGACACCTGCGAGTCCCGGACCGCGGTCCTTGACGAATACGCGGCAGGTCTTGCCGTCAACGCTCAATCTGGTGCCTATGATGAGTTCCGTGTCGCCAGGGGAGTGCTTGAATGCATTGATCATAATGTTCGTCAGGACGTTCTCGAGCTTCTGACCGTCAATGTCAACACGGCCGACATTGTCCTGCATATCGTACTTGAGCTCAATGTTGTGGGCTTCAGCCTCGTCGCGGAAATTCTCGGTAATGCCCTTTACCCAGACGTTGTAATCCGTCGGCTCAGCATCGAGACCGGCCGATCCTTCCTGAATCTTGTGGGCTGAAAGGACTGTGAGGATGAGCGTCTTCATACGCTGAGCCTGCCGGTAGATGTTCTTCAGCTTGTTGTATTTGGCATCGGACGGGTCCGTCTCGCTGATGATTCTGCCGAGAGGGCTGATTATGAGCGTCAGAGGAGTTTTCAGCTCGTGGCTGACGTTGAGCAGGAACTTGACGTGGTCCTCGGTTGACTTCGCCTTCTGCTTTTCGGTATTGATTGCCTCCTGGAAACGGGACACTGCAAGCACGATCACAAGCAGTATTCCGAACATCGCAAGTATGAACCACCAGCTGAGGTACCACGGATTTGAAACGCTGTAGCTGCAAACCATCTCGTAGTTCGACCAGCTGCCGTCCCTCAGTGTGCAGGATGTGAAGATGTTATATTTGCCGGGAGCGCTGAATCCCATCTGGAACGACGGGTTTTCGGAGGTGATTACTGTTTCTCCGCGCGGGCCGCTTATCTTGAATCTGAAGGACTTGCTGCGGAGTATGTTGTCTTCCTTGACAAGGAAGTTTGCCTGAATGTTCTTATGGTCAAAAGGAACGGTGATCTTGCCGGAGGTGCTCACGCGCTGGCCGTCAATGAAGAAATCGGAAAGCACGAATTCCGGGATGTCAATGTTGTCGAATGACTGGAGAGGATCGATGATGGTGAACCCGTTTGTCCCTCCCATAATGTATTGGTCTCCGTGTGAAAGGACTGCCTGGCTGTCGAAACTGTTGTCAAACACGCCGTCGATATCGTCAAACTGGACGAAACTTGACTTTTTCGGCAGATATGCGAAGAGGTTGCTGCCGGTGCCTATCCATATCGTGCCGTCCTTCGCACAGATGACGGAATTCGCAGAAGAGAACAGGTTGCACTCGATCAGCTCGCCGACACCGGTTTGAGGGACAAGACGTATCAGGCCCCGGCTTGAGGCGATCCAGATGATTCCGTCCGGATCCATTGAAGCGCCGTTCAGCACGCATCCTTCTTCAGCCTGGTAAACCAGTGAGATCTGCATATCAAGTCCGTTCCAGCCGGAGATGTTGTCCTGACAGACAAAATAAGTGCCGTTGGAACAGGTCACAGGCAGGACGCGATGTTCCGGAATGTGCGGCAGCGCAAGGTCGGGCACTGTAACAGTGTGTTTCTTCTGGTCAAATACGTAGGCATTATTTCCGAGTATCAGGATGTTGCCCTGGTCATCTTCGGCCAGAGTGGCGGAATTTCCGCTGTAGCGGAGGAACTCCTCAAGGCTTTCATCCCTGAAGAAGAATCTGGATATGTTACCGTTCTTCGGGTTGAATTCATAGAGGCCGTCGCCGTAGCCGTTGAAAAGGATGTTGCCGTTGTCGAGGCATACCATCGAGACGATCTCCATCTTCTCGGTCTGCCCGTAGCTGTATATGGACTCGTCTTCAGAATTGAAGCGGAGAATGCCTGACCCGTGGGTTCCTATCCATATCATCCCGTCAGGAGTCCTGGCAAAGCAGTTGATCTTGTCGGATGCGTTGTCTGAGCGGATGCCGGAAGGCCGGATGAGGAAAGAGCGCATATTCATCTCCTTGATGAGGAGTATGCCGCCTTCGCTTCGTGCGGCCCATACGTCTCCGTTGGGAGCGCAGTGTAGTGCGGAGATGGCGTTGTCCGGGAGGTTGCATATCTGGTGGGTGCCGTGGCTGAGTATGCGGAACGAGCCGGAGACAGGTTCGATTATGCAGATGCCGCCGCCGTCGGTGCTCACCCATATCTCTCCGTTGCGCTCTGCGATGTCAACGACAATGTTGCTGGTCAGTTTGGAGTTGTCAGTGGTGTAATTGGCGAGCTTGCTGCCGGATGGGCTGTAACATTCAAGGCCCTTGTTGAACTGCGAACGCCAGATCCGTCCGCGTGAGTCGATAAAGACGCAATGGTTGTCCTTGATGTTGACGCCGGACCAGGATATCTGGCCGGACATCGTGTTGTAAGTAAGGATGCCCTGTGCCTTGTTGAGAAGTATCAGGTTCCTGTTGCTGTCGGAGAAAATCGCATCGATCCGGAACGGCTCGTCGGTGGTGAAGGACTTCTCGACCCTGGCGACGCCTTCCTCGAAGTTGTATTTGTAGATGCAGTTCTCGCCGCCGGCATAGAACCCTCCGTCAAATTGATATGCACAGAAGAAGGTCTTTGCGGAGCCGTCTTCGTCCAGGATGCTGTCATCGAATTCCACCATCTCGAATGAGTCCTCCGCAAGGTTGAACAATGCGGTTCCGTTATCGGTCAGCACCCATATCCCGTGACGGGAGTCTTCGCTGATCTGGTAGATGCAGTTGCCCGGAAGCGAGCCTGGTTTCCCGTCTGCCGAATAGTTCTTGAAACCGAAATTGTCGAAGCGTACCAGGCCGTTCAAGGTCCCGACCCAGATATATCCCCTGGCCTCGGAGTGGATGGCCGTTATGTCTGCCTGGAAATTCTCAGCCGACGCAACGGACTTGTAGAAGAGGCCGCGTGCGTCTGAAAGCTGCTGGATGGATACCAGTAACAAGCTGACTGATAGGATTTTGCGTATTAATTTTAGCATATTGTCAATTTGCGGAATTCTATATCCGCAAATCTAAGCAAAACCCAACAAAAAAGCAATCGGGATTATTTGTAAAGAAAACGCTTGATGCTCATTTTCGGTGTCTTCTCGAACGGGGCCAGAACAATCTCGATCTTGGTGAGCTGGCTGTATGAAGGAAGCTGGCGGTTCGAGTTTGTGCGCACGGTTTCCGGAATGTCCGAAACGGCCTCTTCGTCGAGCTTGTCCCTCCTGATGGCGTCGCGGTCGAGATAGACCAGGGCAACCAGTTTGCTGGCACGGTCCACGACGACGGATTCGGCGACATAATTGTTGGCGTTGATGACAGCCTCGACCTCTTCCGGGTAGATGTTCTGACCGTTGGCCGACAGGATCATCGTTTTGCAGCGGCCCTTGATGTAGATGTTGCCGGCCTTGTCGATGATGCCCAGGTCGCCCGTATGCAGGAATCCGTCTTCGGTGAAAAGCTTTTCGCTGGCTTCCGGATTCTTGAAATAGCCGATGCAGATGTTGTCGCCCTTGGCCAGAATCTCCCCGGCAATGTGCTGAGGGTCATCAGAATCGATTCGGACGGTGGCGCAGCTTACAACCTTGCCGCAGGACCCCTTTGCGTAGCGGCTCCAATGTTCGTAGGCGAGCAGTGGGCTTGCCTCTGTCATCCCATATCCGACGGTGAACGGGAGCTTGAGCCGGCGGAACCATTTTTCAACTTCCGGATTGAGTGCGGCACCTCCCATTATGATGCAGCGGATATTGCCGCCGAAGGCATTCAGGAGCCTGGTCCTGATCTTCTTGCGCAGGATGTGCCCTATGCCGGGGATGTGAATCAGAGCCTTGATATACCATTTGCCCACCGCCGGCTTGATGGATGATTTGAATATCTTTTCCATCACGAGCGGCACCGTTACTATCATATAAGGCTTGACTGTGGCCATAGCCTTCAATAGCAGTGACGGAGAAGGTGTCTTGCCAAGGAAGAATACGTTGACGCCGCTGCAGATAGTGTAGAGGAATTCATACACGAGGCCGTAGATGTGTCCCATAGGAAGCATAGACACGATCTTGTCGGCCGAGCTGCAAGGCATATTCTCTATGCCGTAGATGATGGTGGCGCTGAGGTTGCCGTAGGTTATCATCACTCCCTTCGGTGCGCTCGTGGTGCCGGAGGTGTAGTTTATGACCGCCAGATCGTCGAGGTTGTCGACGGGATATTTGATGTTCTCACCCGTGAACCCGAGGGGGTATTTGGCATTGAATGAATTCCCGATGTTCTCGAAGGCGTGGCGGATTGAATCGTCCTTGCTGAAAAGCAGGGTGAAATCGGCGCAGTTGATGGCGCAGCGTATGCCCGGGATGTCATCCTTGTCGATTGCGCTCCATATCTCGGCGTCGGTGAAGATGAACGTGCTTTCAGAATGGTCGACCAGATGGCCGATGCTGTTCGGGGTGAATTCGCTCAGGATAGGCACCACTACCGCGCCATACGTGTTGATGGCAAGGAATGACACCGCCCAGCGGGCGCTGTTCCTGGCGCACAGGGCAATCTTGTCGCCTTTCTTTATGCCGACTTCACTGAAGAGGATATGGAATTTGGCTATGTTTGTCGCGAGGTCGCAGAAGGTGAACTTCTCACCGTTGAAATTGCATAGGGCGGGATTGTCCCAATTCTGCCTTATCGCGTTCTCGAGTCTGGTAAAATAGTGTTCCATCCTGAAGACTGTCATTGGTTGATTGTGTCGGCAAATGTATGCAGTGAATGGATGTCTGTCAACCATTTTTGGAACAATGTGGCGAAATTCTCTTATATTTGGGGTGAAATCCCTCCATTTGGGGTGAATTATCGAGATGAAGAAACCTATCGTTGCACTCATTTACGACTTTGACGGCACGCTTTCTCCGGGAAATATGCAGGAGTTCGGCTTTATCCAGGCGGTTGACTCCACTCCGGAGGAGTTCTGGCGGATGAGCGATTCCATTGCCATAGGCCAGGATGCATCCAACGTGCTTGCCTATATGAAGCTGATGTTTGATTCTGCCCGTGCCAAGGGCATAAAGCTGCGTCGTGAGGAATTCAAGGCATTCGGCAAGCATATCGAGCTTTTCGAAGGGGTCCGCGAGTGGTTCGGCCTCATCAACAGGTATGGCGAGGCTCACGGCGTCAAGGTTGAGCACTACATCAATTCATCCGGCCTCAAGGAAATCATCGAAGGAAGCCCCATCGCGGGGGAGTTCAAGCACATCTTCGCCGGGACTTTCATCTATGATGACAAAGGCGAGGCCGAGTGGCCGGGCATCGCTGTCGACTACACCGCCAAGACCCAGTTCCTTTTCAAGATAAGCAAGGGCATTTTCAGCATGCGCGACAACAAGCAGGTCAATTCCTCTGTCGCCGACGACAAGAAGCGCATCCCGTTCAAGCATATGATCTATTTTGGCGATGGCGACACCGACGTGCCTTGTATGAAGATCGTGGGTATGTTCGGAGGCCATTCCATCGCCGTCTACAATCCGTGCAACGAGAAGAAGCGCGCCTCGGCGTTCAAGCTGAAGAGACAGGGCCGCGTGGCGTTCGCAACCCCCGCCGTCTATACTGCCGACAGCCGCGCCTACAAGGTCGTATGCGCCATCCTTGACAAGATAAAGGCCGACTACACGCTCCAGCAGCTATCAAAATAAACTCAAACTGTATCACAATGAGTGACAACAAATTTACGAGAAGGACCTTTGTCAAGGTCTCAGCGGCCACTGCGGCAGCTCTCTCCATCCCTGCGGCCGCGAATGCGACATCAGGAAGAAAACAGAATCTCAAACCCGCCCCGGCGGTATCCGAACAGGACAAACCAAGCTTGATTGAAGAAATGACCAGACGCGCATCTGACCCGGACACTGTTACACGCGAATATTTTGATTCGCTTCTGCTTGAAACCCGATACCTGGATTCGGGCGTCCCGTCAACGAAGTTCAATCTTTTCGGACACAGCTTCGACACGCCTGTGATGACGGCGGCGCTGTCGCATCTCCACAATACCGCTCCGGACGGGATGGTGGTCTATGCCCGGGCGGCTGCGGCCTGCAATGCCGTGCACTGGGTTGGAATGGGGGAAGACAAGGAACTTGAGGATATTCTGGCCACTGGCGCGAAGACCATCAAGATAATCAAGCCTCACGAACATAACGAGGAGGTGTTCCGCAAGATCGAGCACGCTGTCAGGAACGGCTGCATCGCGGTCGGTATGGATATCGACCACTCGTTCAACGGCAGGGGAGGATACGACAACGTGATGGGCCTCCGGATGAAGAGCAAGTCCACTGAGGAGATTGCGTCATTCGTCAAGGCGGCCGGAGTGCCTTTCATCGCGAAGGGCGTCCTGAGCGTCCACGACGCAGAGCGCTGCCTGAAAGCCGGCTGCGCCGGTATCGTCATTTCTCATCATCACGGGATGATGCCGTATTCCGTAGCTCCCCTGATGGTCCTTCCGGAAATCCTGAAGGCTGTCGGCGGCAGGGTGAAGGTCTTTGTGGACTGCGGCATTGTCAGTGGTATGGATGCATACAAATGCCTGGCACTCGGCGCCGATGCCGTGTCTGTCGGACGCCATCTGATGCCGTTGCTGAAGGATGGCCCGGAGGCGGTTGCCGACCGTATGCGCCAGATGACCGCCGAACTCGCCGGAGTGATGTCCCGCACCGGAGTTCTCTCTCTTGACAAAATGGACCCGACGGTGATTCACCGCCGTATGTTCTGATAACAATTTTTATCAATGAAAAGATTGCATTCTTTTATTCGGAGCGCTTTGTCTTCTCTGTCCATGGCGACAACCTCAGCTGGGCGGTCATAGAAAGCAACTTCTTCTAGAGAATGAAAAAAGTCAACCTTGCGGCTGACTTTTTTGTGCTCCCTTAGGGGCTCGAACCCTAGACACCCTGATTAAGAGTCAGGTGCTCTACCAACTGAGCTAAGGAAGCAATATGTCAAGTTCTTTTCAGAATTCTTTTTGTGACCCGTTCGGGGCTCGAACCCGAGACCCCCACATTAAAAGTGTGATGCTCTACCAACTGAGCTAACGAGTCCTCCGTTTTGGGATTGCAAAGGTATCCGTTTATGTGGAATTATCCAAATTTATTTTAACTTTTTTCCGGTTATGGCTTCAATTGCCTCGAAACTGCCCAGGTCGCTCCACGCCCAGTGCCCCGGAATCATATAAACATCAGCCGATTTCTCCATTACGGCATAGTCTATCGATATTTTCTCGCAGGTGGGGAACAACCTTGCAAGCGCGGCTTCTTCCCCTTGCGTATAGAGCGCAGGCGCCAGCTCATCCATCACGGCGCAGATTTGCGGGGCGTGTGCGCGCAGTTCCTCCTCGATTGTCCGTGCGTTCCATACGAAGATGCCGGCGTTCCAATAATATCCGCCCTCGGCAAGATATCTCTCCGCGACTTCGGCCGATGGCTTCTCCTTGAATTCGGAAACCTTCACCACCCCGTCTCCGCCGTCGGCGTGAATGTAACCGTAGCCGGTGTGCGGGGATGCCGGATTTATTCCCACGCAGACGATGGCGTGGCGCGTCCCGGTAAACGAAAGCGCAGTTCGAATGGTGGCGGCGAAGGCGTCGCTGTCGGGCACGTATGCGTCTGAAGGCGTTACGACGATGTTGGCTGACGGGTACTTCTGCTTGATTTTCCAGCAGGCGTAGGCGATGCAGGGGGCGGTGTTGCGCGCCTCCGGCTCCGCGAGAATCTGTTCTGCGGGTATGTCGGGAAGCAGCTCGTTGACGAAATGGATGTATCTGGCAGAGGTGACGACCCAGAACCTGGCGTCAGGGCTGACCTTCAGGAATCTTTCGTATGTCAGTTGTATGAGGGCCTTCCCGCAATCAAGCAGGTCTATGAATTGTTTCGGGTGTTCCGGGGTACTGAGCGGGTACAGACGGCTTCCGATGCCCCCGGCCATTATTACTATGTGGATGTCTTTCATATCGGTAACAAATTTACTTATATTTTATTATTTTTGTAATCAAACACTGACACAAGTATGCACACTGTTCTTTTTCTTCAAAACATCGGTATCGGCGAGATTGTCATAATCGCGCTCGTCATCCTTCTCCTTTTCGGCGGAAAGAAGATTCCTGAGCTTATGAAGGGCCTCGGAAAAGGCGTCAAGAGTTTCAAGCAGGGAATGTCGGAGGTCGAGGAAGAGATAAACAAGGTCGACGAGGATATCAAGAAGTCCGTCTCTGACGAGCCGAAGAAGAAAGACTCCGAAGAGAAATAATGTCCGAAGAGCAGCAGACAATGACGTTCTGGGACCACCTCGAGGTGTTGAGGTGGGCGATTTTCCGCGTCCTGGCATTGCTCCTGATCCTTCTGGTCGGGTGCTTCATAGCTATGCCGCACATCTTCGACCGCTTCATACTCGGCCCGACCGACTCAAGCTTCTTTGTCTATCAGCTGCTGGCCGGACTGGGGGGCGACGGCACCCTGGCCCCGGACTTCTCATCCGACTTCCACGTTGACATAATCAACATCAATGTCGCCTCGCAGTTCCTGACCCACATCACGACGTCCTTCTGGATATCCCTTCTGCTGGTGTTCCCGTATCTGATATACGAGCTTTGGAAATTCCTCAAGCCGGCCCTGTACGACAATGAGATCAAAGGCGTGCGCGCCGCATTCCTCTCGGGCACCCTGCTGTTCTATCTCGGTTGCGCGGTGGGATACGTCGTGGTCTTCCCGCTGACCTTCCGTTTCCTCTCAGGATATACGCTCGGCGTCGAGATCACCAACCAGATCAACCTTAACTCCTATATGAGTATGTTCCTCGGAATGGTCTTCGTTATGGGGCTGGCATTTGAATTGCCCATCCTGGCGTGGATATTATCCGGGATGGGCATACTCAACAAGTCTATGCTGAAGAATGGCAGGCGCTACGCCGTTGTCGTGCTTCTGGTGCTCTCTGCTGTCATCACGCCTTCCGGCGATCCGTTCACGCTCACCATCGTGTTCCTGCCTCTCTATCTCCTGTACGAGCTGTCCATACTGGTGGTCAGGCCCGCACGGGTGGAGGATTAACGCATTTTCGCTACAAGTTCATCAATCTGTTTCAGATAGTCAGGAATCCTGATATGCTGAGGGCATTTGCGTATGCAGGCGTTGCAGTTGGTGCAGGAGTCTGCACGTGTGCCGTCCGCGAGATTGCCGTCGTAGTGCTTGAGGAAGGCCTTGCGGTTCTTCTTGTAGTTCTTGTCCTGATTGTCTGGATCCGGCAGTGCGAGTTCGTCGCTGGCGTTGTTGTAGATGGCGAAGTTGCCGGGGATGTTGACGCCGTTAGGGCAAGGCATACAATATTGGCAGCCCGTGCAAGGGATGTTCGGGTTGTTCCGGTAGAGTTCGGCGACCTTCATCAGGAATTCGTTGTCCTCTTCGCCGAAAGGCTGGAAGTCGGTGAAGGTTGCGACGTTCTCCTTGAGCTGCGCCAGATTGGACATACCGCTGAGGGTGCACATCACGCCCGGGAATGAGCTGGCGAAAGTGAGCGCCACGCCGGCTGGGGTGAGTTCGGGATGCTTCTCTGCAAGCATCTCCTTGATTTTGGTGTTGACGTTGGCGAGAGCGCCTCCGCGGATAGGCTCCATAATGGTGACAGGGATGCCTGCAGCCTCGAGAAGCCTGTATTCTGTCTCTGAGTCGGAATCGTCGCTCATCTTCTTCCAGTCGATGTAGTTCATCTGGATCTGGACGAAGTCCCAGTCATACATCCCGATGAGTTCCTTGAGGAATTCGTTGGAACCGTGGTAGGAGAATCCGAGATGGCGTATTGCGCCTGCGGCCTTCTGCTCCTTGAGCCATTCGAATACGCCGTTGTCGATGAAACGCTTGTTGAAGGACTCCTTGTCGCTGATGCCGTGGAGGAGATAGAAATCGAAATAGCTGGTCTGCAGGTTCTCGAGCGAAGTCTCGAAGACGGTCCGGGCGCGCTCGAAGGTTGCGGCAGGGCCCCAGGCACCGTTTGACATCTTGGTCGCGAGAAAATATGAACTGCGGTCGTGGCGGCTGAGTGCGATGCCCGTGGCGCGCTCGGAGTCACCGTACGCCGGTGCGGTGTCGAAATAGTTTACGCCGTGCTCGAGAGCATAGTCGATGAGTTCGTTGACCTTCTCCTGGTCAAGCTCGCCGCGGCGGGTCTGCTTTTCTTCAGGAAGCTGGGGGAAGCGCATACATCCGAGGCCGAGGAGTCCGATTTCGTCACCGAGACCGGCCCATTTGCGGGTCACGATCTTAGTCCCGTCGGGTGCTGACATCTTGATTGAAGAGCTGCCCGCCTTGCTGCCTTTCGGAGTGCAGGATGAGAGTACGCTTCCGCCCATAGCGAGACCTAACGAGCCGAATGTCATTAGTTTAAGAGCCTCGCGGCGGGAGAGCTGGCGCCCTTGTTCTGTCTGTTGTTTCTTGTTCATATTGGTGTATTGTCTTTAGCTGTCCGCAAATTTGCAGAAAAAAAATCAATTCTGCGAGAGTATTTGGCGGATTTTCAATTATATTTGTAGGAACAGACAGTTAGTAGTTAATTTAAATTGTTTCGATTATGAAAGTCGCAATCGTTGGCGCCAGCGGCGCAGTAGGACAGGAATTCCTGAAAGTCCTCGAAGAAAGAAACTTCCCAATTGATGAACTGCTTCTTTTCGGTTCCGAAAGGAGTGCGGGCAGCACATATACGTTCAAGGGCAAGGAGATCAAGGTCAAGCTTCTCCAGCACAACGACGACTTCAAGGGCGTCGACATCGCTTTCGTGTCAGCCGGAGCCGGCGCATCACGCGAGTACGCCGGGACCATAACAAAATACGGCGCCGTGATGATCGACAATTCCAGCGCGTTCCGTATGGATGCCGACGTGCCTCTGGTAGTGCCTGAGTGCAACGCCGAAGACGCTCTCAACCGTCCTCGCGGCATCATCGCCAACCCTAACTGCACCACCATTATGATGGTTGTGGTCCTCAAGCCTATCGAACAGCTCTCCCACATCACCAACATCCACGTGGCGAGCTACCAGTCAGCATCCGGCGCGGGCGCCCAGGCTATGGCCGAACTCCAGCAGCAGTATGCCGACATCGTCGGGGGCAAGCCTGTGACAACCAGGAAATTCGCATATCAGCTCGCCTACAACGTCATCCCTCAGATTGACGTGTTCACCGACAACGGCTACACCAAGGAGGAGATGAAGATGTTCAACGAGACCCGCAAGATACTCCATTCCGACGTGAAGTGCTCCGCAATGTGCGTGCGCATCTCCTCGCTCCGCTCCCATTCCGAGGCAGTCTGGATCCAGACCGAAAAGCCTCTCGGCGTGAAGGAAGTCCAGGATGCCCTCGCCGCCGCACAGGGTGTGACACTGCAGGACGATCCGTCCACTCAGACATATCCTATGCCTCTCTTCACGGGCGGCAAGGACGACATCTACGTAGGCCGAGTGCGCAAGGACCTCGCCAACGAGAACGGCATCACCCTCTGGCTCTCCGGAGACCAGATCAAGAAGGGCGCAGCGCTCAACGCCGTCCAGATTGCCGAGTACCTCGTCAAGGTAGGGAACGTGAAATAACAGACAAATAATATGAACCGCCACTTAATTGTAACTGCAATCCTTCTGCTCGGCTGCACTGCGGCCTTCGCCCAGAAGATCAAGAAAACCGATGAATCAAGATACACTGTCACCTCCGGCAACGTCGTTCTCACCGTCGACGCTGCCAGAGGCGGCAAGATAATGTCATTCTCATGCGACGGCAAGGAGGTGATGTCGCAGATGCGCTTTCCGAACTCATTCGGCGGCACATTCTGGACGAGCCCTCAGAAAGAATGGAACTGGCCGCCGGTGCCGGAGTTCGATACCAGACCGTATGAAGTGTTCGAATACGACGGCACGCTCGTGCTCAAGAGCCAGACCAACAAGAGGCTCGGCTACAGCGTGATGAAGGAGTTCTCGGTTGACAGGAAAGGCGCAATCGTCGTCAAGTACACCATAGTCAACGAGAGCGACGAGGTCCGCAAGGTCGCACCGTGGGAAATCACCCGCGTCCCGAGCGAGGGTGTCGTTGCCATCGACGCAGACCTCTCGACCATCACCCCGGGCAATGGTATGGAAGGTCTGACATTCACCAGGTCCGAAAAGCTCTCCTGGTATGTCTTCGACGTCGAGAAGTTCAACCGCAAGGTCAATGCAGACGGCAGGGGCTGGCTCGCATACGCCAACAACGGCCTTCTGCTTCTCAAGAAGTTCCAGGACATCAAGCAGGCTGATGCCGCTCCGGGCGAAGCCGAGATACAGGTCTATGTGAACGCCGGCAAGTCGTTCACCGAACTTGAGAGCCAGGGCGCATACACCGAGCTCCAGCCGGGCCAGACACTTTCCTGGTCCGTGAAATGGATACTCGCTCCGCTCGAAGGTGATGCCGTCCCTTCAAAGGCACTCGCCAAGACCATAAAGTCACTCGTCTCAAAATATAGATAATGAGGAGGCTGCTGTCAGTGATAACAGTTCTCGCGCTGGCCGCTCTTGCAGCCGGCGCGCAGCCGTACAGGCTGTCCGAGGGTGTAGCTTACGAGCCGCCGTTCGACAAGGGCGGGCACGGCATAGCCATCGTCGTGAAGCCGTGGGTGAGCACCCATAACTTCATCGACTGCTCGGGCTGCTATTACACCGACAACAAGGGCTTCGAGTTCGCCGGCGCCTATATGTGGAACCTTCCGGTTCCGATACTCAAGGGCCTTGGCGCCCACGTCGGCCCCGGCGCGCATTTCAGCGTGGTTACCGACGGTTCCGGTTATTACGGAGAACTGAAGCACGTCGAATACGGCATCATCGCTGACATAGGCCTCGAATACGTCATACCGGGGACCCATCTTTCGCTGGCGTTCGACTACAGGCCGCATTTCACAAGGGCGACGAAGGACGGGGGACGGCAGTTCCTAGACCTCAGACGCATCAGGATAGGAATCAACCTTTGTTTCTGATATGGCAGGTGACAGGGAGGCACGGATGTGCAAGGTGACAATCATAGGTGGGGTGGCGAATGCCGCCCTGCTTGCGTTCAAGTTCGTGGCCGGCATAGTCGGACACAGTTCGGCGATGATTGCCGACGCAGTGCATTCTTTTTCCGATTTCATCACCGACATCATAGTCCTCGTCTTCGTCCGCATCAGCGGCAAGCCGCAGGACAGTTCGCACGATTACGGCCACGGAAAATATGAAACCCTCGCCAGCACCCTGATCGGCATCGCCCTGCTTGCGGTGGCCGTCGGAATCATCGTGAGCGGTGTCCAGAAGATAGCATTATGGGTGAAGGGCGAAGACCTCGCCAGTCCCGGGATTCTTGCATTCTGGGCGGCCATCGTGTCCATCGTGGTCAAGGAACTGACCTACAGATTCACCATTCGAGAGGCCGAAGCTCTCGACTCCGGTGCCCTCAAGGCAAATGCCTGGCACCACAGGAGCGATGCGCTGTCTTCGATCGGGACGGCCCTGGGCATCGGAGGAGCCATTTTCCTCGGCAAACGCTGGACCGTGCTCGACCCTCTCGCCGGTATCGTCGTAGGCGCCGTGCTGGTGAGCGCATCGGTGACGATGATAAAGGACGGCATAGGCGACCTGATGGAGAAATCCCTTCCGGACGACGTTGAGAACGAGATCCTTGGCATCGTAAGCTCCTTTGACGACGTCCACGACCCGCACAACCTCCGCACCCGCCGAATAGGCAACAGGATAGCGATAGAGATACACGTCCGTATGGAAGGAAGCACCGACCTGAACACATCGCACCGCCGCGCATCCGACATAGAGTCCGCCCTCAGGGCGAAATTCGGCCCCGACACCCACGTGACGGTGCATATGGAACCGACGAAATAATAACACGACAATATTAAATTAAACCACATATTATGTTCAAGAGAATTGTTATCGCTTTGTCTGCGGCCGTTCTGTGCCTGCAGGCATACGCTCAGAAACCAGACCCGAATTTCTTCATCTATCTCTGCTTCGGCCAGTCCAATATGGAGGCGGGCGCACGCCCTGCCGAGCAGGACCTCGGATTCAACGATCCCCGTTTTCAGTTCATGGCCGCCGTCGATATGCCGTCGATGCAGCGCGTGAAAGGCAACTGGTACACCGCCGTGCCGCCTATCTGCCGCGAAGGCAACAATATGGGCCCCGTGGATTTCTTCGGAAGGAAGATGATAGAGAAACTTCCCGAGCAGTACAGGGTGGGTGTCATCAACGTCTCAGTGGCCGGAGCTAAGCTTGAGCTCTGGGACAAGGACGCCTGCGCCGACTACCTCGCTATGGAGGCGGCCGACCCGGGACGCGGCTGGCTGGTCAATATGGCCAAGGCCTACGATATGAACCCTTATCAGAGAATAGTCGAAGTGGCCAGGATCGCCCAGAAATCCGGTGTCATCAAGGGTATGCTCGTCCATCAGGGCGAATCAAACCCTGACGACAGCCTCTGGTGCGGCCGTCTGAAGAAGATTCACGACGACTTCTGCCGCGACCTCGGGCTCAACCCTGTTGAGATCCCTATCCTCGCCGGCGAACTGAAGCAGGCGGAGGAGGGGGGAGTGTGCGCGGCATTCAACGACGTGGTGCTCTCACACCTTCCGGAGGTTATGCCTAACGGATATGTGATCTCGTCTCTGGGCTGCCGGAGCACCGGTGACCAGTTCCATTTCAGCACTGAGGGAATGCGCCTTATGGGCTACAGGATGGCCGACAAGATGCTCCAGCTCCAGGGATTCGAGAAGCAGGAGGAGCGCAGCCTCACCCTCAAGCCTAAGAAGCTCGGCATCGAGATCAGCCCGACACTCTCCGGCATCTTCTTCGAGGACATCAACCAGTCGCTCGACGGCGGTATCTGCGCTCAGCTCATCCAGAACAACTCTTTCCAGGCATACAACGTCCCTGACGGCCCTGAGAACGAATTCTCATACTCCGATACCACCTTCTTCGGCTGGACCGTCATCAGCAGGGACGGTGCAGTGGGCCAGGCTCACGCCGTTGACGACAAGCCTCTCGTCCCGGAACTCAAGCGCTGGTACGACTACGATCCGAACGACAAATACGACGACGAACTCCGCTACAAGCAGTATTCAGTACGTTTCGACATAGAGAATCCTGGCGACGGCTATGGCATCGCCGCCAACGGCTACGGCATTGCCGAGTATAAGCGCGGTCGCGGTCTGACCTACTCCAACAACACCCAGACGGCATCCATCCCTGCCGAAAAGGGGGTCAGCTACGACCTCTCCCTCTATCTCCAGGGCGCCGACTATATGGGCAGCATCTCCGTATATCTTGAAGATGCCTCCGGCAACAGGAACTCCGACGTGATCCGGTTCAGCGGACTCTCCAACAGCTGGACCCGCTTCGCAGGCAGTCTCAAGGCCGAACGCAGCGTCGACAGCCGCCTCGTCATCGTCGCCGACGCACCTGGTACCTTCTGGCTTGACTTCGTGACCCTCCTCCCTGAAGCATCGCAGCTCTGGGAGAACGGCAAATACGGTCCGTTCCGCAAGGATCTGATGCAGGCCCTCGCCGACCTTCACCCGACCTTCATGCGTTTCCCTGGCGGATGCGCTTCAGAAGGCCCTAACTACTTCGGTCAGCCGTTCTGGAAGAATTCCGTCGGCCCTCGCGAGGAGCGCATCGGCTTCCGCAACCACTGGGGCTACTGGACCTCACAGTATGTGGGCTTCTACGAATATCTCGTGATGTCTGAGGCCCTCGGAGCCACTCCGCTTCCGGTTCTCAACAACGGCGTGACCTGCCAGTTCGCGGGCCACTCATACATCGCCCCTCTTGACACCCGGGAGGACCGCGACCGCTTCTACAGCATCTTCGTCAAGGATGCTCTCGACTTCGTGGAATTCTGCAACGGCGGCACCGATACCGAATGGGGTGCCCTCCGCGCAAGGATGGGCCACCCGGCTCCGTTCAACCTCAAGTACCTCGGCATCGGCAACGAGAACCAGGGCGAGGAGTTCTGGGAGCGCTTCGACATAATGTACAATGCTGTCAAGGAGAAATACCCTGACATCATCATAGTCTCCACCGCAGGAGCGGCCGACTCAGGCAGGGAGTTCAACGCCAATATGGCCCAGATCGATGCCAAGTATGCCGACACCGTGGTTGATGAGCACTACTACAAGAATGACCAATGGTTCTTCACCAAGGGTGACAGGTACAATCCGGGCGCAGTGCGCGGCGCGGAAGGTCACACCTACGACAGGAAGAAACCTACGCGCGTCTTCGTGGGCGAGTTTGCCAACAATATGACCAACAACGCATTCTCATCTACCCTCGCCGAGGCCGCATACTGGACAAGCCTCGAGCGCAACTCCGATATGGTAGTGATGGCAGCCTATGCACCTCTCTTCTGCAAGAAGGGCTTCAACAAATGGAACTCCAACCTCATCTGGTTCGACAACCGCGGAATGTGGAGAACCTGCAACTACTACTATCAGAAACTCTTCTCAGAGGCCGGCAACCGTGCCTTCGAGATGTCTCCTGCAATGAACGGCAAGACCGTCGACGACAAGGTCTACACTTCTCCTACCATCGACACCGCCACCGGCGGGATCATCATCAAGCTGGTCAATGCCGAGGCCGTCGACAAGAACTTCACCATCGATCTCGGCTCACGCACAAAGTACGCCGCAAGCATTGAATTCATTTCCTCACACGATACTTCAGTCAAGAACCAGGGCGACCAGAACTACTACTCAAGCCATCCTGACTATGCCGCTCTTGCAATGCAGGGCCCTAATCCGGCAGAGCGTCCGGGCCTCCGCGAGATGGCCTTCCGCTTCGGCCGCAGGGTGAAGTACACCGAGGCCGTGGTTCCTCATACCAAGAATCTCGGCACCGTGTCCAAGTCGTTCAAGGTTCTCATTCCTGAGAATTCTGTCTGCGTGCTCAAACTCACTCCGGTAAAGTAGTCTGACGATGCGAAGAAGAATCCTTTCAGGTCTCGTGGCGCTGCTGGCGACTATCCTCCTCCGGGCGGCCGCCGGAGCCCAGAATCCGTATATGCCGCTGTGGGAGTACGTCCCGGACGGCGAGCCTTATGTGTTTGAAGACCCCGACTGTCCGGGCCGGTACCGCGTCTATGTCTACGGATCCCACGATTCGCTGATCGACGAATACTGCGGCCGTGAGCAGGTGGTCTGGTCCGCTCCTGTCGAGGACCTCTGCGCCTGGCGCTACGACGGCATCATCTTCAAGTCCGTCCTTGGCTCCGACGGACGTGACCTCAAGCCTGGCGGCATTGCCGACGTGCTGTATGCTCCCGACGTGGTCCTGCGTGTGCTTCCGGACGGGAGAAAGGAATATTATCTCTATCCTAACAATCAAGAATGGGGACGCAACGCGCAGGTGGCTGTCAGCGACCGCCCGGACGGCCCGTTCCGCGTGGTCAACTGGAATCAGGACAAACCTACCGTCTGCGACGGCGTGCTGGGTTTCGACCCCGCCGTCTTCATCGATGACGACGGCCGCGTGTACGGCTACTGGGGCTTCGAGAGTTCCAACGGAGCCGAACTTGACCCTCAGACGATGGCAAGCGTGAAGCCCGGCACCGAGATAGTGCACGATATGATCCCAAGCGCGAAGCAGCCGGGAGAATTCCGCTTCTTCGAAGCCTCTTCGATCCGCAAGATCGAGGACAAATACGTATTCATCTATTCCCGCACTACCGCCGACGGCGAATTCGGCCTGCCGGCCGTGAATTACACCCTCGCCTACGCCTACAGCGACAATCCGCTCGGCCCGTTCACCTACGGAGGGACACTGATCGACTGTCGCGGACGTGACATCGACGACAGCGGCAAGGTCATCTGCACGGCCAATCCTTATGGCAATACTCACGGCAGCATCCAGCAGATAAATGGGCAGTGGTGGGTGTTCTATCACCGCCAGACAGGCACAGACGAGTTCTCCCGCCAGGCTATGGTGTCGCCGATCACCGTCAAGGTGCAGAAGGGCAAAGGCGGGAAGGTGGAGATATCGGAGGCAGAATATACTTCTGAAGGCTTTGCCGTGGGCGGACTGGATCCGCTTGACAAGACTCCTGCCGGACTTGCCTGCTACCTCACCAACCCGAAGGGCATTGGCCAGAGCTACCCGAACTTCATATTCAGCGGTTCCTATGTGAAGCCGACCCGTTTTGATCCTTCGTCCTATCAGGGGCCTTTCAATCAGAAACAGCCTTTCTGTCCGGTAGTGAACAATACTCCAGGCTCCGTGGTCGGATATAAGTATTTTAATTTCGACCGCTTCGGCGGATCCTCACGGGCCGAGCTCGTGCTGACCCTCAAGCCGGAGCACGGCGGCAGGATATCCGTCCTTGCCGGAGGAATTTCCGCAAGTCGCGGGGGCAGGGTTATCGCTGAGCTTGACGTTGCTGCCGGTGGATTTGGAGGCGGTTATTCCGGCGCCTCTGCCGGGCTGGAGGGTGGCCTTGTCAGGATGACCGTTCCCGTGATGCTGCAGGGCCTGAAGGGCAAGCAGCCGCTGTTCTTTGTCTTCAGTTCTGGCACAGAGGATAAGTCGGTTTGCGAACTTTATGATTTTCAATTTTTATTCATTCCTTAGTAAAATAGTATCTTGATGAAACGGCTGATTGTATTGCTGGCGGTCTCTGCTCTCTGCCTCTTTGGGGCAGCGGCGCAGGACAAGGTGGTCGGAAAGGCCATCGAACTTGGGCGGAATGACAACAAGGTGATGGTTTGGGAGGATTACCTTGCCAACATCATCGGCGGCAGGCCTGTCGGCTCCCATAATCTTGAGGATGCCGAAAGGTGGGTCGAGAAGCAGTTCCGCAGCTGGGGGATGGATGTCATAGTCCAGGAAGTGGGTGAGATTGCGGTCGGTTTCTCCCGCGGCCCGTGGTCAGGCAGGATGTTGAGCGACGACGGGATGACCCTCCATTTCGCCACTCCGGGCTACACCCCGGGAACAAAAGGGCCGCAGCGGGGCGTGGCCGTGATGGAGCCAAAGAACCGTGCCGAGTTCGAACGCGTCAAGGGTACGCTCAAGGGCGCCTGGATGCTTGTCAGCGGTGATTCTTCCGGCTGGCCTATATCTTTAAGCAAGGCCGTGCCGTCCGACAGCACGCTTTTCTATAGCGAGTTCGCCGATGCCGGCGTGCTTGGATTCATCCAGTCCGCCAAGAACCCGATCACGGCTCTGTATGACAGGAAAGGCTCTTTCGACCTTACTATGGACACCCTTCCTACCGTATGCGACATCAAGCTTGACGAGCGTCAGTTCGAGGTCGTGAAGGCCAAGACGCTTGCTCGCGAGAGGGTTCTGCTTGAGTTCGACATCCGCAATCATTTCTTCGACGGGCCAGTCAAGTTCCACAACGTGATAGGTGTCATCAAGGGCAGCCGCTATCCGGATGAGTACGTCATTTGCGGAGGCCATCTGGATTCCTATGATGCCGCTTCAGGTGCCGTTGACGACGGCCAGGGAGTGAGTGTGACGATGGAGTCGGCACGTCTGCTTGCGTTGTCGGGTGCGAAGCCGAAGCGCACAATGATGTTTGCCATCTGGACGGGGGAGGAGTATGGCCTGCTGGGGTCGAAGTATTTCGTTGAGCACAATACCGTCCCTATGGAAAAGGTTGCCAATTATTTCAACCGCGACGGAGGTCCGGAAGTGGCGGTATCCATTACCGTGCCGGAGGCTATGTATGCTGATTTTCAGAAGATTGCCGCTCCCGTGGCTTCGCTGGACGAAGACTTCCCGTTCGAGGTAATGAAGAGGACGGGGGCGCCGCGGAAGCGTCCGACCACTGCCGGTGGATCGGACCACGCGTACTTTGCCCTGAACGGCGTGCCTACGATCTCGCTCAACCTGCGCGATGTCAAGGGATATGGGTTTGACTATCGTGAGATATGGCATACCGATGCCGACCTTTTCCCTCGCGTGATTCCTGAGTATATGGAGCATTCGGCGGTGGTCAATGCCGTTATGATGTATGGTGTGGCCAACCTCGACCATCTGCTTTCCCGCGACGGACTGTACGCCGAAGAGTAGGTCTGAGCTCTGCGGTTCGTGTTCGGTGGTTTGTCTGGTCCAGATAAAGGTTTTTCGGAACTGCTATTTGATGAGGTTGAGGAACTCGTTGCGGGTGCGGGCGTCGGAGAGGAATACGCCGCTGAATGCCGATGTGGTGGTGAGGGAGTTGGATTTTTCGACTCCGCGCAGCACCATACAGCTGTGGGTAGCCTCGATGACCACTGCAACTCCAAGAGGGTTGAGAGCCATCTGGATGCAGTCACGGATTTCGACGGTCAGGCGCTCCTGGACCTGAAGCCGCCTTGCGTAGGTCTCCACCACGCGGGCGATTTTGCTGAGTCCGGTGATCTTGCCGTTAGGGATGTAGGCTACGTGGCACTTGCCAAGGAACGGCAGCATATGGTGCTCGCAGGTGCTGAACAGCTCGATGTCCTTCACGAGAACCATCTGCTGGTATTTCTCGTCAAACATTGCGCTTTGGATAATTGACACCCCGTCTTCTTCGTATCCTTTCGTGAGGAACTGAAGGGACTTCGCCACGCGTTCCGGTGTCTTTACCAGACCCTCGCGTCCGGTGTCTTCGCCGAGGAGACGGAGGATTTCCTTGATGTGGACTGCGATTTCAGCGGTGGTTTCAAGAGTGTAGTTATCTTCGCGTTTGTAACTCATAATCAGTTGCTTATGTGATAGTTTTCAGGACTGTTCGTAACCTGTTGAAAAATACTTTTACAAAAGTACTCAAAAAAAGTTGTCATTTCGATTTTTTCTCTATATTTGCCGCCAATAAACACGCAATTGTTATGTATTGGACACTTGAACTAGCCAGCAGCCTGGACGATGCTCCATGGCCGGCAACCAAAGAGGAGTTGATTGATTACGCCAACCGTTCCGGTGCTCCTGAGGAGGTCATCGAGAACCTCGAAGAGCTTGAAGAGGAGGGCGAAATTTACGAATCAATCGAGGATATCTGGCCGGACTACCCGACCAAAGAGGATTTTTTCTTCAACGAGGAGGAGTATTGATTTTTGCGACCGTAATAAATCACTGATTTACAATAAGATAGGGAATTTCTCAAAAAATTCCCTATCTTTTTTTTCGTCCTTTTTTGACCTTTTAAAATGTGCTATAAATTCACGTTCTGGGTGGGTTGGATGGAAAATCCGCGCGCGAGTGACCCCCTAAACCAAAGCAGTTTGACCCTCTGTGCCAAAATAAGGCTGACCCCTTTCGCCGAAATAATATTGACCCCATTCAAACAGTCTCTATTGCGGTATTGAAATTTGATTTCAAGAAAGGCAAAGCTACCGCCTGTTTCGCAAAAGTCAAGGCTAAATGGAACACCCTATGGGTGGCCTTGACATATTGCTCTCCAGGGGTTATTGGTGGCCTATCTTGAATTCAATCATACAATGTAAATCCAATTATGCTTCTATTGATTATTGAGGATTGAGGGGGGGCGGATGGCAAAACCGATTTTCAATTGACCCCTCTATTCACAAGAGAGGCAGGGTCAAAATAAAATAATTTTCAGGGGTCAATCTATTTTGGTCGCGGGGGTCAATAGAGAGCGGTATTTCCACCCGGACACTCGGAGAATCGGAGAAATGGAGACTTG
>JAZLGQ010000081.1:0-29465 GCA_045616385.1 Candidatus Cryptobacteroides sp. | reverse complement strand
TATGTCTATTGACGGTAAGGACATTACCGCTGATGTGACTTTCAGTTTCAATGGCCAGAGCGGCAGCTCTTCTCAGACTTTTTACAGCACTGAGTATGAAGCTTTCGATCAGGAGGTTTCTGTATCAGCTGTCTGGACCGGTTATGACGGTACCAGGAATTTCTCAGATGAGAAGAAGGTCCGCGTACACGTTCTCCCTGGCGGAAAGGCTGACTACAATGTAGTTCTTACCCTTGGTGAGTTCATCGAAGGCGATTACTCATACACTATCGCTGACGTTATCAGCTATGATGATTTCACAACCGAATTCTTCTATCTCACCCAGTCTCACAGTCACGCCGCCACCCACTCTGCACCGCTTCTCTATCACGACGGCAAGGAGTACGATGCGACTTATCTTATGAACCCTTCAGAGTTCATTCTCCGCGGTACTCTCAACTATAAGAAGAAGGAAGGCGTAGTTCCTAACACTCCTATTATGTGGAAAGACGGTGTTGAGCCTATCACTTTCTTGACTGACTATGTAAACAAAAAATTCGAAGAAGACATTGTCTATACCGATGCTACCCTTGATTTCACCGTTTCCGGTTTCGCAATGTACTGCGCATATCACGCCGTTTACAGCTCAGTCGGTACTATTACACTCGA
Organism: Candidatus Cryptobacteroides sp.; assembly: GCA_045616385.1. Classification (GTDB taxonomy): domain Bacteria; phylum Bacteroidota; class Bacteroidia; order Bacteroidales; family UBA932; genus Cryptobacteroides. Next base: position 28,817 of record JAZLGQ010000081.1, on the reverse strand, counting down.
GCGCACCAACAGCCTCGGACTCACTGAGGATGTCGCTAGCTGCCTTTATACCGAATACTGGGGCAATGAAGCAGGTGTCATCGAGGATGCTTGCGTAGGTCACGAGGCACACTATGTACCTGGTCACGGCCACGAGGACCCTTCACACAGCCATGGTCACGGCTCAAGCAACGCTGGTGGTGGTATCGTTTACGCTGACTAATCACTAGTACCTATTATATTAAGAAATAATAAAAGAATTAACATATGAAACTCAAAGCTTTTGCATTGTCTGTAGCACTCGTGGCTGGTATCTTCTCAGCTAACGCTCAGACAGCCAAGTGCGGCAAAGACGTATTCCTTGGCGCCGGTGTCGGTATCAATTCAGTGATGACTCCTGGTTTCAATGGCCCTTCATTCTACGCCAACATTATGGTCGGTAAGTACATTACTCCTGTAATCGGTTTCCGTGGCGTTATCGGTGGTCCTTTCCAGTCAGTTGCTGCTGAGAACCTCACCTTCAACGATTCATTCCCTAACAATTGGAACCACAACAAGCTCTTCGGCGAACTCAACGGTGATTTCCTCATCGATTTCTCCAACATCGGCCGCAACGATCTTGCAGAAGTTGATTTCTACGGTTTCGTAGGTCCTACCATCAACTTCTCATCAACCGGTTCAAAGTTCAACGGCAGGGCATTTGACGGTGGTCTCATCGTTGAAGAAGATGCAACATTGAAGGTTCGCGCCGGTCTCACCGCCGGTCTCGGTCTCGGTTTCAACTTCAACAAGAATTTCGCTCTTGCACTCGAAGGCCGTTGGGGTGTTACCCCTTCAATCTGGGGCGACGCTTCTAACTACAGGAAGGGTGAAAGCACTCTCCGCTTCACTATCAATGGTGTTTGGACCCTCGGTGGCAAGAACAGCAAGGACGAGCGCCTTGTATGTGCAGCAACTGCAGCCGGCTTCCTTACAGCAGCTGAGGCCGCAGCAGCCATCACAAAGGCTCTTGACGAGAATCCAAAGATCGTCGAGAAGGTCGTAGAGAGGGAAGTTGTCAAGGAAGTTGTCAAGGAGGTCGCTATGAACGTTCCTGCTTCAACAGCCGTATTCTTCCCAATCAACGTTACCAAGCTCACATCTGCTGACAAGGCTCGCATCCAGCTCTACGCTGAGGATATCAAGGCCGGCAATCCTGATCAGGTATATGTTGTCACCGGTTATGCTGACAAGGCTACTGGCTCCGCTAAGATCAACCAGGCACTTTCAGAAAAGCGTGCCAAGTCTGTTTACGATGCTCTCATCGCTGAGGGTATTCCTGCAAGCCAGCTCGAGGTTAATGCTGAAGGTGGCGTAGGTCCTCTCTTCTTCAACAACATCGCACTTTCTCGTACCGTCATCGTTACTCCTAAGACAAAGTAATTCTTGCGAGAATATATCCAGTGTCCCGGGCTTAATAACCCGGGACACTTTTTTTATGACATTAATCATAATATTATTATATTTGTACTGATGTAGATTAGGGTGATTCCGAAGATGCTCGAAGAAATAAGAAACAATTTCCAAAAGCTCGTATCGTTGTATGAGACCGAAAAGCAACGCGCTGACGCGTTGGCTGAGAAACTTGTACAGTGTGAGGAAAAATCCCGACTTTACAAAGAGCAGATTACTGAGTTAAACCAACAGATAGACAATCTCAAACTCCGGAGCGCTTTCACTGCAGGTGGTGACAGTTCTGTGGCCAAAGCAAGTATTGACAAGCTTATCAGAGAGATTGACAAGTGTATCAAGGCACTCGAAAAGTAGTATGGATCAGAGCATCAATCTTGTTATCGAAGGCAGAAAGTATCCACTCAAGGTGTCAAGCCCCGAGATGGAGGAAATATTGCGTTCTGCCGCTGAAGATATGACAACGATGCTCGGCCGCTACACGGAGAAGTTTCACGACAAGACTCTTGAAGACAAACTGGTATTTGTGACGCTTCAGGAGACAGTCCAGAAAATCATTGCACAGCGTAAGCTTCAGGCAATTTCTGAAGAAGCATCTGTCCTTTCGGGTGATATGGCTGCATATCTGAAGGAGGCTGAAAAATAGTAGCCGTCAGGCCCATCTTCTGAAAACAACAGAGTTCTTCGGAACCGGGTCAACTCGCACTGAGGAAGGCAAGCCTGCTATGACGGGAAGCCCGAGACAGATCGGAGCCCAAATCTTATTCAGAGGCTTTCTGAAAAATCGGCTGACGGCTTTTTATTACAGTATCTGCTTTTTGACAGATACTGTTTTTTTTGAGTGACCAGGATGATTTATTGTACAACTTATTATCATATATTATGTTATTGTATTATTTAATTGCGGCAGTAGCCGGTGCCGTCATCGCGCTTGCCATTTATATAGCTGTCACGAGAGCCGCGTCAAAAGGCCGTGCCAATGCCATAATCGAGAAAGCTTCACTTGAGGCCGAAAACATCAAGCAGCAGAAGATGCTTCAGGCCAAGGAAAAATTCCTCCAGATGAAGAGCGATCACGAGAACTACGTCAACAAAAAGAACAACGAGCTTCGCGAGCGGGAAAACAATATCAAGTCCCGTGAGGGCCAGCTCAATCAACAGGCCAGCGAACTTGGACGCAAGCAGCACGATATTGACTCCCAAAAAGGCCAGTTGAATGCCCAGAAGTCTCAATTGGAGACAAAACTCCAGGAATGTGACCGCCTGACAGCCCAGGTCAACAAGGAACTCGAATCCATCGCCGGAATGACAGCAGACGAAGCCAAGAAAATGCTCGTCGAGAATATGAAGGCGGAAGCCCGCACAGAGGCCCAGGCATATATCAACGATACTATGGATGAAGCTCGCCTCAATGCAGCCAAGGAAGCTAAGCGCATCGTAATCAATACGATACAGAGGACGGCGACTGAAACTGCAATTGAGAACGCAGTAACCACTTTCCCTATCGACAATGATGAAGTGAAAGGCCGTATCATTGGACGCGAAGGACGTAATATCCGTGCACTTGAAGCTGCAACCGGAGTGGAGATCGTGGTTGACGATACACCTGATGCGATTCTCCTTTCTGCATTCGATCCCGTACGCAGGGAAGTCGCCCGCCTTTCCCTCCATCAGCTCGTAATCGATGGCCGTATTCATCCGGCTCGAATCGAGGAGGTCGTGGCAAAGGTCAGCAAACAGCTTGAGGATGAGATACTCGAGACCGGCAAGCGTACCTGCATCGATATGGGCATTCACGGTCTCAATATTGAGCTTGTCAAGCTGATCGGCCGTATGAAATACCGTTCAAGCTATGGTCAGAACCTTCTCCAGCACTCCCGCGAGGTCGCAAATATCTGCGCCATAATGGCTTCGGAGCTCGGTCTCAACCCGAAGGTCGCACGCCGCGCCGGACTCCTTCACGATATCGGCAAGGTGAGCGAGAATGAGCCTGAACTCCCTCACGCAATCCTCGGTGCCAAGCTTGCAGAGCAGTATAAGGAACGTCCGGAGGTATGCAATGCCATCGGAGCCCACCACGAGGAGATGGAGATGACTTCAATCTATTCGCCGCTTGTCCTGGTAGGTGATGCCATATCAGGAGCCCGTCCTGGTGCCCGCCGCGAGGTTATCGAGTCATACATCAAGAGACTCAAGGGTATGGAAGAACTCGCCGCATCCTATCCGGGCGTCACGAAGTCCTATGCTATACAGGCGGGTCGCGAGCTTCGCGTGATTGTCGGCGCAGAGGAGGTGTCTGACGATCAGGCAGCGCGTCTGTCGACAGATATCGCACAGCGTATCCAGGACGAGATGACTTATCCGGGTCAGGTTAAGATCACCGTCATCCGTGAGACACGGTCCGTAGCTATCGCAAAGTAGCTGCTACAAAGAAGAAATCATCCGGCTGAAGAGCTCGGACATACGATCGGCGGCGAGGTTGGCTTGAATGACAACGTCGTCGCCATCGTTTAGATTGCGCTCGATGTTGCGGGTGTTGGAGAGGTTGGTGACGACCGACATTCCGAAAACGCGGATGCCGCAATGGCGGGCGACTATCACTTCCGGAATCGTGCTCATTCCCAGGAGGTCGGCACCGATTGTGCGGAAATAGCGGACCTCGGCTGGCGTTTCGTATGTAGGGCCGGTGCTGCCAAGATATACTCCCTTGTGCATCCGCAGGTCCATTTCGAGGGCTATGCTTTCGGCCTTGGATATGAGCTCCAGGTCGTATGGACAGGTCATATCGGGGAAACGGGGGCCGAAATCATCCATATTCGGGCCGATCAGGGGGTTTGGCAACTGGTTGATATGGTCCTTGATGATGACAAGGTCTCCGACCTCATAGTCGATGTTGCATGCTCCGGCGGCGTTGGAGACGAACAGGAATTTTATTCCCAGTCTGCTCATCACCCTGATGCCCATTGTAACCTGCTCCATTGAGTAGCCTTCGTAATAATGGAACCGCCCCTGCATAGCGATGACGAATTTGCCGCCGAGCTTGCCATAGATGAAATTGCCCTTGTGACCGACCGCGGTTGAGACGGGAAGTTCGGGAACTTCCTTGTATGGGATTGTGACAGGGTCTTCAATCTTCTCGGCAAGACGTCCCAGGCCGCTGCCGAGAACGATGCCGACTACAGGCGCTTCTGCACCGATTCTGCTCTTGACAAAATCGGCCGCAGTCCGGATGCGATAAATTCTGTTGTCCATTTCGAATGTTATTTGCTGATTGTTGACATTACCTTGCGGGCTTCATTGAGAATCTCGCGCTCTCCCTGGATTTCCCGGTGCCTCATCACGAATTTTCCGTCGCAGATTACCGAATCTATGCAGTCGGAGTGGGCGGAATATACCAGATTGGCAAGGAACGGGGCAGGGGACAGGAAGAAGGTATTGTCGGTATCTATTATCATAATGTCGGCGACTGCGCCTTCCGCAAGACGTCCGCCGTTGAATTGCAATGCCCGGGCACCGTTGACGGTGGCCATATCCATAAGTTCCGGCAAAGGCAGCGCGGACGGGTCGTCGCGCCAGGCTTTCTGGAATATGGCGGAAGTCTTCATCGCTTCCAGTATGTCGAGATTGTTGGATGAACCGCAGCCGTCGGTGCCTATGCAGATGTTTACGCCAGCATCGCGGAGCTCGTTATACAGGAATCTGTAGCCGGATGCGAGCTTGGTATTGGAATTGACGTTGTGCACGCAGTGAACGCCGCGGGCGGCGAGAATCTCGATGTCGTGCGGCGAGACCCACAGCGTATGCGCGGCAATCACCCGTGGGGACAGCAGCCCCAGACTGTCGAAATATTCGACCGGAGTGAGCCCGCAGTGGGCAGCCTTGCAGTCTTCGACCTCCTTGCGGGTCTCGCAGAGGTGGATGTGCAGGCGCAGGCCGTTCTGCTCGGAATAGTCGCGTATCCAGTTCAGGGAGCGTTCGCTTACGGTATAGACTGCGTGGAACGCGAGCTGATACATCGCCAGCTTGTAGCCGGCCTTCCGTGCCTCATCGGTCTGAACCTGGCATTGCTCTATCTGTCGCTCGGCTTCTTCGGGGTCGAAACGGTCAAGGAAATCATAGCCGGAAGCTATGCGGATACCCATCTCTTCCGCGGCCTTTATGGAGGCGGAATGGAACCAGTACTGATCGTTGAAGGTTGTTGTGCCTGTCCTGATCATTTCGAGGCAGGCTGCTTTGGTGGCCCAATAGACATATTCGCTGTCGATGCCTTCCTCGATTTTCCATATCTTGTCTATCCAGTCGTGGAAGACGAGATCTTCGCCGACACCGCGCATCATCGACATTCCGGCGTGGGTGTGCATATTCACGAACCCCGGCAGCGCAACCTTGCCGGCACACTGCATAACCTCCATATCGCCGGTAAGCTGCCAGTGAGCGCACGACCCTGCGGGTTCGATCCTGCAGATCAGACCTTTGTCTATGAGTATGTCTTTCTGAGAGTCGCCTACAGTGATGTTCTTGAGAAGTATGGCTCCCATCAGAGTTCGTCGAAATCTACATCTGACGCTGATCGCTTGGGGATCTCGCCGTGAAAGCAATTCTGTTTGATGTATTCGATAACCTCTGAGAGCCCCTCGGAGAACTTCTCGAAATCTTCCTTGTAAAGGAAAATCTTGTGCTTGTCAAAATTGAAGCTGCCGTCAGGGTTGTTGCGGCGCTTGCTCTCTGTAATCGTAAGATAAAAATCGTTGTTGCCCCTGGTGGACTTCACATCGAAAAAGTATGTACGTTTACCGGCCCTGACAGGCTTTGAGTAAACATCTTCTGCTTCACGGCCGTCGAAACGAGCCTGGTCGTAATCCTCTCTGTACATAGTATGGTTATTAATGTATTAACTTGTACAAAAATAGGATTTTTTATGGATTACTTGCTATCTTTGCGTAAATTTTGTTTGAAAGTATGCTTAACCGAAGAATTCTTCGTATCAAGGCCTTCAAGGCTATCTACAGCTACGCGGAAAATCCCGGAATGACCCTGAAGGACACTCAGGCCCTGCTCGATATGTCCTCCGAGTCCACGAGAGACCTTTATCTCTTTATGCTCTCGATCGTAGCGCCCCTCACCGGAGAGGCAAGTTCCCGTATAGAAGCAGCACGTTCCAAATTCAATCCGACAGCGGAAGAACTTAATCCGAACCTCAAGTTCGTACAGAACAGAATAGCACCTCTGCTGGCGCAGGATCCTGATTTTACCAAGCTCATAGCAAAGAAGAAGATGAGCTGGGAGCAGTACGACGTGCTTCTCCGCCACCTCTATGAGACCATCCGCTGCCGCAAGTATTTCAAGGATTATCTTGAGAGCGGCGAGAGCAGTCTCGCGGAGGATACCCGGCTTTGGACGCGCATATTTGAACGCGAGTTCGAGGACAATGCCGAGCTTGCCGAAATCCTGGAGGACCTTTCAATCTATTGGAACGATGACCTTGCTTACGCCCTCAGTTGGTGCTGCCGCACCCTTCGCAGCCTGGGTGACGGGGACCGCTGGGAACTTCCCCCGCTTTACCAGAGCGAGCTGAAATCTTCTGACGGATTCACAAGTGACAAGGCTTTCGTGACCAGCCTTGTGGCTAAGGCGTATGCCAATTTTGAAACTTATTACAAGGCAGTTGCGGAGCGCACTCCGAAGTGGGACAAGGACCGCCTGTGCACCACGGACCTTTGCCTCATCGTCTGCGGTCTCGCTGAGGCCGAGGCCTTTCCGGCAATGCCGACCAAGGTCATCATCAACGAATATGTGGAAATCTCCAAGTACTACAGCACGCCGGAGAGCCGTTCTTTCGTGAACGGAGTATTGGACAAGATAATCAACAAACACTGAATTCAATATGATTAATACCATCATCCTTCAGGCAGCGGCTGCCCAGGGCGGCTCATCTGCAAGCATGTTCATAATGCTCGGACTCATCATCCTCATAATGTGGCTCTTTATGATCCGTCCTCAGCGCAAGCAGCAGAAGGCTATGGAGGAAATGCGCAATGCGCTCAAGAAAGGCGACAAGGTCGTTACCGCAGGCGGTATCTACGGAACCATCGCCGAGGTGAACGATACCACCGTCCTCATCAAGGTTGACGGGGAAGTCAAACTCCGCGTTGACAAGACTTCCATCCAGAAGGATATGACCGATCCTTCAAACGCTCCTGTCAAGAAGGAGGAGAAGTAATTGAAAAAGTGGATAAATATCCTTCTCTGCGCTGCCCTTTCTGCGGCAGTGTGGCTTATTCTCAATCTCGGCCGGGAATATTCCGGGCTTGTGAGCGTGCCGGTGCTTGCTCAGAGCGAGATTGACGGGAGAGCCCGCTGTGCAAGCGCCGAGGTTATGATCACCGCACGTATCCAGGCGCCCGGATACAGGCACGTCGCTTTGTCGCGACGCCGCTCTGCGCGCGTGGTTGACATAGATGCGGCCGATCTGCACCACGCCGGAGGGGATTTTTATTCCATCAACGAAAACTCCCTGTTCAAATACGCTTCGGCAATATTCGGTGAGAATGTCAGCCTGGAGTCTTTCGTGGCTGACGATGTCCGTTTCAAGTTTGCCCCCGAGACCTTTGCGAAATTGCCGGTCATACCGGTAATCGACCTTGCTTTCCGGGAACAGTATATGGCGCTGAACGATATAAGTTTCCAGCCGGATTCAATTCTCGTGTACGCCGAGCCGGCACGCCTTGAAGAGATTGACAGGATACTCACGCACCCGATAAGCCTGCGTGACCTTCATGCAAGCGTGCACGGTGCCGCCAAACTTGATATTCCGGCCGGATCCCGGCTTTCACGCAACGAGGTGGCGTATTCCCTTGAGGTGACACGTTTCGTGGAGTTCCGCAGGGTGCTGCCGATTGAAATACGCGGAGCGCGTGGGCGCAGGTCGATTTCCGCCCTGCCTTCAGAAGCGGCCGTGACTTTCCGCTGTGTGTTTCCGTTGACTTCCGACCCTTCCGAGAAGGTGTCGCTGTATGTCAATTATTCGGAATTCGCCGAGTCTATCGACGGCTCGTGCCTGGTTCACGTCGACGGACTTCCGGAAAGCGTGATCAATTGTGCGCTTGATCCTGAGGTTTGCATATGCGTGGAAGTGGAAAAATGACGGTCTGGCTTGTTACCGGTGCGATTGGCAGCGGCAAGTCGGAGGTTTGCAGGTATCTGGCATCCAAAGGCTTGCCCGTGTATGACTGCGACTCCCGCACGAAGATGCTGTACGAACTGGTCCCCGGCTTGAAATGCCGGATAGAAGAGGCTCTCGGCGTGCCTTTTGAGGAATTGCCGGTCATTTTCGGTGATGCCGCGAAACGCGCAAGGCTGGAGGCTTTGGTGTACCCTTACGTGCTCGAGGATATCCGGGCCTGGATCGGGTCACTTGATGGCCGGCTTGCGTTCGTTGAATCCGCGATTGCGATGTCAAAACCTATGTTCGACGGCACATACGACAAGGTCCTGCTTGTACGCGCAGATTATGAAAGCCGGCTGGTGCGCAATCCGAAAGTCAAAGACAGGGATGCCCTTCAATCATTTGACGGGAGCAGGGCAGACTGGATAATAGATAACAATGCCTCCCTTGAACAGCTTCACGGCGAGGTGGATAATTTTTTAAGACAATATGAAAACTGATTTAGCAAGAATCCTTTCAGTAGCCGGACAGCACGGCCTTTTTGAATATGTCGCACAGGCCCGCAACGGTGCCATCGCCGCGAGTCTCGAGACCGGGAAGCGTACCGTTTTCACCGGCAGCAACCGTGTGAACACACTCAATGACATCGCCATATACACAAGCGAAGGCGAGCTCAAGCTCGACAGCGTGTTCACTGCAATCAAAACTGCACTTGGCGATGCCGAAGCTCCGTCACCAAAGGCGACTGAGAAGGAGCTTGTCGACCTTTTCAAGAAGGCTATCCCGAACTATGACGAGGACCGCTTCTATGTTTCGCATATGCGCAAGGTCATCGATTGGTACGCTCAGATAGCAAAGTATGCTTCTCTCGACTTCGTTACTGACGAGGAGCGTGAGGCCCAGGCCAAGGAGGAGGCTGAAAAACAGTGAAGACCGTAAAGGTCATAACTCTCGGCTGTTCAAAGAATACAGTTGATACCGAGCATCTTCTGGCGCAATTGCCGGAAGATGACTTCCGTGTCGTACCTGAGACTGACGGCTCTTCTGTCGATGTCCTTCTGGTCAACACCTGCGGTTTCATCGGCGACGCCAAGGAAGAATCCATCGCTGCCATCCTTGATGCTGCGGCGGCCAGGAAAAGGGGAGAGGCCGGCGAATTGATTGTCTTCGGCTGCCTGTCGCAGCGATACGCCGCGGACCTGCCGTCCGAGATTCCTGAAGTGGATGCGTGGTTCGGAGCACGCGACCTTGACCCTGTCCTGAGACATCTTGGGGTGGCGCCGAAACCGTATGTGACCCGTTACCGTTCCGCCCACAAGGGATATGCATACCTGAAAATATCCGAGGGCTGCGACCGCAGGTGCTCGTATTGCGCCATCCCTTTCATCCGCGGGGCTCACCGCTCGGTGCCGATTGAGGATCTGGTTGCCGAAGCGTCCGCACTTGCCGCCTCCGGTGTCAAGGAGCTGATTCTGATAGCGCAGGACACGACCTTTTATGGTCTGGACCTATATCACCGGCGCAACCTGGCGGAACTTATCGACCGTCTGTCGGAAGTGCCGGGCATAGAGTGGATACGCATCCACTACAGCTATCCTGCGGACTTCCCGCTGGACGTGCTTGACAGGATGGCGAACAATCCCAAGGTCTGCAAATATCTTGATATCCCTTTGCAGCATATCGCTGACAGCGTGCTTGACGATATGCACAGGAATGTCGATGGCGCGTGGACGCGTGAACTGATTTTTCGCCTGCGGCGTCAGGTGCCCGGGGTCGTGCTCCGTACGACGATGATAGTCGGCTTCCCGGGGGAATCGGAAGAAGACTTCGAGGAACTGCTTTCTTTCGTCAAAGAAGCGCACTTCGAGCGTCTGGGCGCATTCACATATTCCGAGGAAGAGGGGACATACGGTGCGGAGCATTTCGCGGATGATGTCGCCGAAGATGTGAAGCGTGACCGTTATGACCGCCTGATGACACTGCAGGGTGCAATGTCGTCATCGTTCAACCAGTCCCGGGTGGGCAGCGTCGAACGTGTGATGGTCGATGACCTTGTTGACGGAACCCTTGTGTGCCGCTCTCAATACGAGAGTCCGGAAGTGGACGGGGAAATCCTTGTCCGGGACTGGCAGGGCGAAGCCCCGATAGGGGAATTTATCGACGTCCGGATTATCTCATCGGACGATTATGACCTGGAGGCTGTGCGGGTGTGATTATTTTTTTTATTTTTGTGAATGGACAATCCTTAATCTTTGCGTAAATTTTGGTATCAATTAAGCAAACCCGATGAAACTCCGTATCCTGTTATTTGCGACAATCCTGCTGTGTTCCTGTAACCGCAGCGTTGTTCAGGACGGCACCTATACGACACAATCCGAGAGCTTCAGTTGGAACGGGCCGGTGACCTGTGAAGTGACGTTCAATAATGGAAAGATTGCAGATATCAGGGTGGTCGAAGAATATGACAGCCGTACCTCCGACATTGCATCGATTGCATTCAACATATTCATTCCCCGTCTGATCAGTTCGCAGAATTTAGGAATAGATGCCGTAACGGGAGCCACATATACGTCAAACGCAATCAGGAACTGCACCGCCAAGGCAATAAAACAGGCTGGAGGAGATATCTCCGACTGGTATCGCAAGGTAAGGAAATCCGGTACAACGGTCAATGAAAAAGGATACGATGTCATTGTCGTGGGACTTGGCGGATCCGGGATATACGCATACGCTGCTGCCGCATTTGCCGGTGCAAGGGTCTTCGGGATTGAAAAAGCAGCGAAACTTGGAGGACAGTCTGCCACTGTTTCCGGCACTATGGCAATTAAGTCTGTCAACGCAACAGAACGATACGGCCCAAGCAATGTTACACCCGAAGAACTATTCAACGTATGGACAGATTATGTCGGTCACGAAAGAGAGGACATTATCCGGCAAGCAATAGACAAATCCGGGCCTACGCTTGATTTCTATATGGACAACTTCGGTGTTGACATATCAGGGGGAGTTGCATCAATGTCCAATCTGGAATGGCAGAACCTTTGGTTTCCATTTGTGCCTGATTTCAGCTCAACAGGCACCACACGGAACAAGACGTATATGTTCCGGAACATAATGAACAAGGCTGTTGCAGCCGGGAGTGGCAACCGCTACGAATTGGAAATCACAGCAAAATCCCTGATAACAGACGAGGACAACAGAATCTGCGGCGTTCTGGCGGAGAGGCACGATGGCACGCTATGCAGGATTTACGGGAAGAGCGTGATTCTGGCCACCGGGGGATATATCGGCAACAGCAATATGGTACAGCAGTATCTGGGTGATATGCCGGCCACCCTGGCTTATACCATAAACGACGGAGCCGGTATCAATATGGCAGTCGAAGCCGGTGCCGCAACGTACAATATCGCCGCGCCACCTATCATACACATCACGCAAGTGCCGAATCTGATAAGGAACGATGACCTTTCTCCGGAGCAGAAGGGCATCCTGACCGCGCTGGCACTTGCAAAAGACCAGTTGTGCGTCACCAAGGAGGGAAAGATCTGGGATGCCCGTGAAGAAATCTGCCTGGCGCCAGGTTTCAGATACTACGTCATCTTCCCGGAATCCAAGATAGAACAATTCAGAGAAACGGGACTGCCGGCCGGATATGAGAGGAACGTTCCCCGGGTTATCAGTCAGGCAGAACCGTCCGGTGTACCTGTCGGAAAGCCTGTGGAATCGATTCATTCCATTCTTGATGTCGGAATCCGTTACGGCAACGTCTACAAGGCAGATTCTATCGCCGAACTGGCAGACAAGCTCCGTTGCCCTGCCGGGGAACTGGAGAAATCCCTTCAGGGGAAGGAGGGTACATACTATGCGGTGGTGGCTGCCGGATACACATACGGGACAATAGGTGGTCTTGACATCGATTCGGATTGTCGTGTGCTTGACATCCAGGGCAAGCCTGTTCCAAATCTTTTTGCCGTAGGGAATGACTGTCTCGGCGTTGAGAACAATGAGAGCAAACCATATACTCCCTGGGGAGGATTTGCACATTCTTGGGCAATGACATCCGGATACATTGCCGGGACCAACGCCGCCAAGGTATCTGAATAGTTTATCTGAAAAATTGTTATATTTGCAACGCAATGTTTGCGGGGGTACCCGGGGATGCCGGGTTGAGAGAGTCCCAATGAACCTGATGCGGTCAATACCGCCGTAGGGAAGCAAGAATCTCGATTTGCCATAAAAGGCAGCCCCTTGCATATACTGTCAGAAGTTATGCGAGGTTTTTTGTTCTTAGCGATTGCCCTGAATGCGGGCATAGGCGGTCCGGACAAGGTCTGGGGCGACAATTTGTTTGAAGATAATCAATTGGACAGCGTTGTGGTGAGTGCCGGCAGGGCGTACAATTCCACGCCGGTGGCACATACATCCGTCCTGGATAGCGAGTTGGCGAAAACCGCGCCCGCCAGTTCGCTTCCGATGGTATTGAAACTGCAACCTTCCGTGGTCGCCACGAATGAAGGCGGCACAGGTGTAGGCAACAGCGCGATCAAGGTTCGCGGCATTCCCGGGAATCAGACGGTGGTCACGCTGAACGGCATCACCTTGAATGATGCCGAGACCCAGGAGGTGTTCTGGGTGAATATTCCTGCGTTGAGCAGATATGTCGGCTCGCTGCAGCTTCAGCGGGGTCTCGGGACCACGGCCAGCGGTCCGGGAGCATTTGGCGCGAGCATCAATATGGTTACCGACCTGCCTGGCGCAGCAGGCGGAGGGGCGGAAGTCGCCGGAGGCTCTTTCGGTACCCTGACCGGTTTTGCGCACGCGACGACAGGCACTACACCTATAGGTCTTTTTGCGGAAGCGGCTGGCTCCTGGCAACGAACTGACGGATATATACGCAATGGTTTTGCCAATGTGTGGTCGGCCTACGGCTCCTTCGGCTGGCAGGGGAAGCGGAATCTGGCCAGGCTGACCTTCCTTCACGGCAGCCAGCGCTCCGGGATATGCTGGGGCGGCGAGCCGCTGGAACGCTTTGACGCGCGTGACTATACATTCAACCCGGCATCGGACGGTGATGCCGATGATTATAAGCAGACTCATCTGCAATTGCTTCTGAGTCATAATTTCAATGAGGAGACTATGATTCAGGCGACGGCGAACTTGACGCGCGGGGATGGCTTTTATGAGCAGTTCCAGCCGTCTTCCGGAAGTTCCACAAGGGATGCGGAGTCCAATATGCTTTGGGCGGCCCGGGCAGAATTGAGGAGGACTTCCGATTTCTTCAAGGGCTCTGCCGGCGTTTACCTCTCCTGGTTCAGGAGCCGGCATTGGGGGGAGTATTCAAATGGCGGCGGGCATTTTTATGACAATGATGCCGACAAGCGTGAGGTTGACGTATGGATGCGTGCCGAGTGGATGCCGCTGCCGGTGCTGTATTTCTATGCGGACCTGCAATACCGTTCGATACGCCACGAAATGCGCGGTCCGGACGAGTATGGGCAGACCCTGGATTTTGACCGTACCTGGGATTTCTTTAATCCGCGTATCGGGACCAGCATTACGGTCGGGCCGCTGCTCTCGTTGTATTCTTCGATAGCTTATGGCCGCAAGGAGCCTAACCGTGCGGATATCCAGGCCTCACAGGGCGTCAGGCCTGAGAAAATGCTTGATATCGAATTCGGCAACCGCCTGAATGTGGGAGAGTGGAGGTCGTCTGTGAACGTGTATTTTATGGAGTATTTCGATATGCTGCTGGAGACGGGCCGTCTGAACGCGGTCGGTTATGCGATACGCGAGAATGTGCCGAGGGCCTGGCGCAGGGGAGTGGAGCTGGCTTCAAGGCTGGACCTTGTCTGGTTTAAGGTTGAAGGGAATATGTCCTTGAGCTTCAATAAGATAAGAAACTATACCGCGTATGTTGACAGGTTCGATGCCGATTGGAATTTCCTCGGACAGGCTCAGGAAGTCTATGGGAAGACGGATATGTTGCTCAGCCCGTCTTTCGTAGGGGCACTGTCCTGGACGCAGCGTCTGTGGGCAGGGGCGGAATTGAAGCTGACGGGCAAGCTGGTCGGCAGTCAGTATTGGGATAATACGGGCAGCAGCCAGCGCCGGGTACCTGCTTATTTCGTGCAGGACCTTGGTTTCCGTCAGGAGATCGACTGGCACGGGAAGTGGATTCTGTCTGCAGATATAAACAATCTGTTCAACAACAGGTATTACGCATATGCCTGGGTTTACAGGGCGTATGTGGACGGAAAGCCTTATCAGAACGAAGGCGTGTTCCCGCAGGCTCCGATAAACGTGATGTTCCGGCTGGGGTATGAATTCTAGAGTTTCTCGAGCCTGACTTCGTAGAGGCGGGGCCAGTTCTTGCCCGTAAGATAGATTTTCTTTGTGTCCGGGTCGTAGGCGATGCCGTTAAGCACGTCGGTATCGGGCCTGCGCAGTTCCCTTGGAAGCAGCCCGGAGCAGTCAACCGTGGCTTCCACTTCACCGGATGAAGGGTTTATGATGACAATGATGTCTGTTGTATAGATGTTCGCCCAGATTTTGCCGTCGATCCATTCAAGTTCGTTGAGATATTTCTGCGGCCTGCCGTTCAGCATTACGTTGATGCTTCTCTCAAGCTGGAATTCAGGCGTGAGGAAATAGATGTTCGAACTGCCGTCGGATGCGATGAGTGACTTGCCGTCGGTGGTGAGGCCCCAGCCCTCGCGGGGGTATGAGTATGCCTGGATGAATTCGAGGGTCGAGGCGTCATAGATGAAGGCGACCCTGTTCGTCCAAGTCAGCATATAAATCCTGTCGCCAAGGATTACGGAGCCTTCGCCGAAGTATTTGCGGGCGAAATCTAGCCTGCGCTGCACCTTGCCGGTAGGCAGGTCGACGATGCGGAATGAACTCTGTCCGAACTGTCCGGTGCTTTCGTAGAACTTGCCGCCGTTGAAGAACAGTCCCTGGGTGTATGCGCCCCTGTCGTGGTTGTATTCCTTGACCACGTGTACCTTGTATTGTCTGACTTTCGCCTGGCAGCCTGCGCATATGCAGGCGAGTGCCGTGATGGCCAGAAGTGCCGTTATCTTTTTCATACCGTGTAAAAGCAAAAAAAAAGGTGGAGCCGTAAGCCGGTTTCTGTTTTGATCTGTCATTTATCTTCGCAACCTACCCCCTGGCATCGGGCGGGCAGCCCTCATCTGCCAGTATATTTGGTTTTGCAGGTTCCGGGACCGTACCCGCACGGCGTCGCCGCCGCACGTCGTGAGCTCTTGCCTCGCGTTTTCACCCTTGGACCCTTGCGGGTCCGGTCGTTTTCTGTTACGGTGTCCAAAAGATTGCTCCCTTCTGCGATTTCCGCAGCGGACTGCCCTGTCCTGTCCGGACTTTCCTCAGCATTGCTGCCGCGACAGAAGCGCTCCACCTTAGTTGTTACATAGTGCCTGCAAATTTAGAAGCTGTTTTGAAATAATCCAACTTTATTTCTTATGCCCCATCTGGTCATTGTGTGTATAGAAAACGACAAAGCCTCGCTGTCCCAGCGAGGCTTTACGGTTAGTTAGTAGTGTATTACCTATAAGAAGGTTAATTATTGTTGGTTAGAAGTCTCCGGCATAGATACCGGAGCATGAGTTGTATCATTTCCGAGGACAAAGATACTGCTTTTTTTAATTCCAGCAAATTTTTTTAGAAAATTTTTTGATTTTTTCACACGTTGTTTTTAAAATTATTTAATAAGCAGCTCCGGCCTCAGCCGTTTCGTTCGCTCCAAAGCCTGTTCATCCTGCCATCTTTGAATAAGTTTCGGGTTGCCGCTGAGCAGGACTTCCGGTACTTTCCATCCGTTGAATTCTGCCGGTCTTGTGTAGACCGGAGGGGAGAGGAGGCCGTCCTGGAAACTGTCGGAGAGGGCGGAGGTCTCGTCCGTCAGGGCTCCCGGGATAAGCCTGATTATGGAATCGGCGAGCAGCGCCGCCGGAATCTCGCCTCCGCTGACCACGTAGTCTCCTACGGATATCTCGCGTGTGATGAGGTGCTCGCGGATGCGATGGTCTATTCCCTTGTAGTGCCCGCAGAGTATGATGATGTTTTCGTGTAGGGAGAGTTCGTTGGATATTCCCTGATTGAGGCGCTCGCCGTCGGGCGACATATAGATTATGTCGTCGTATTGCCTTTCTGCAGTGAGCTCCCGGATCATGTTGAAGACGGGCTCGACCATCATCACCATCCCGGCATCGCCGCCGTAGGAATAGTCGTCTACGTTGTGGCGCGGCCCGATCCCGTATTTGCGCAGATTGTGTACGTTGATCTCCACGAGGCCCTTGTTGACAGCGCGGCCGACGATGGAGTGGCTGAGCGGGCTCTCCAGGAGTTCCGGAACTACGGTGAGGATGTCTATTCTCATATTTGAAAAATGATTTCTTCTGCAAAAATACAGTTTTTGCCGAATTTTCTTATATTTGTGTTCTTTAACATTTGAAAACTCTAAGAATATGAGCGAAAAGAACATTCCTGAAAATATCCAAGAGGTAGTTTCAGACGTAGAAAACGAAGTGGTTGAAGAATCACAGAATCTCGCAGACAAGACTCTCGCCGAATTGTCGGAACTTTTCCAGTCTCTGAAGGACAGCGCTGAGAGCATGTCAAGGTCAAAGGAGGCGGAGGCCATAAAGTCTGCCTTCTACAAGCTCCTGGTCAAGCTCAAGGGCGAGGCGGGGGAAGCCGGCGAAAGCGAGGAGTCCAGCCGTACCAATCCGTTCGATGCGGTAGAACAGAACTTCAAGGCACTTTATTCCGATTACAAGAAAGAGAAAGCGGAGTTCAACAGGCAGCAGGATGCACAGCGTGAGGAAAATCTCGCGAAGAAGAAGGCCGTCATCGAGGAGCTCAAGGCCCTTGTCGAAGGCCGGGAGGACGTCAGCGCGCAGTTCCCTGCATTCCGTGAACTTCAGAACCGTTGGAGAGAGGCCGGTCCGGTCCCTGTGACGGCATTCCGCGACATCAACGACACATACCAGTTCTACGTAGAGAAATTCTACGATATGGTGAAGATCAACCGCGACCTCCGCGACCTTGACTTCAGGAAGAACCTCGAAGCCAAGGAGGCATTCTGCGACGCGGCCGAGAAACTTGCCGAGAACGAAAACATAGTGAACGCGTTCCACGAACTCCAGAAGCTCCACGAGCAGTGGAAGGAGTTCGGCCCTGTCGCAAAGGAGAAGCGCGATGAGATATGGAACCGCTTCAAGGCTGCGACCGCAGTCATCAACAAGCGCTACCAGGCTCATTTCGAGGAGCTCAAGGCGCAGCAGTCCGAGAATCTCGTGAAGAAGGAGGCCCTCTGTGTCCGTCTTGAAGAAATCACCTCCAAGGAGGTAAAGTCGAGCGGGGAGTGGAACAGCATCTCCAAGGAGATTGAAGGAATCCAGGCCGAGTGGAAGAAGATCGGTTTCGCCACAAAGAAGGACAACCAGAAGATATATGACCGCTTCCGCGCGGCGTGCGACGCGTTCTATGCCCGCAAGCGCGAGTTCTATACCGAATTCAAGGGCAGTATGAACGAGAATCTCGAGAGGAAGCTCGACATCATCCGCCAGGCTGAGGAGCTGAAGCTCAGCAAAGAGTGGAAGAAGGCCACCGACCAGTTCATCTCCCTGCAGAAGCAGTGGAAGGAGATCGGAGCCGTTCCTCGCAAGAAGAGCGAGCAGCTCTGGAAGAAGTTCCGCGCAGCGTGCGACGAGTTCTTCGCCGAGCGCGACAAGAACGCCACTCCTGAGAACGATTTCTACGGCAACCTCAAGAGCAAGAAGAGGCTCGTCGAGGAGATACTTGCATTCGAGGCTACCGACAGCGAGACCGCCAATGCAGAGAAGATGCGCGAATTCGCTGACCGCTGGGCGGCCATCGGCCACGTGCCTTTCAAGGAGAAGGACAACATAAATGCAGCCTACAACGATGCCATGCAGCAGAAGTTCCCTCTCTTCGCACGTCAGCGCACATCGGGCCGCGGCCAGTTCTCGAAGGCTGCGCGCAGCCCTAAGGACATCCTTATCGACAAGTATCACGCCCTCCAGCAGGATATCGTTACCTACGAGAACAACATAGGTTTCTTCTCCGCTTCCAAGAACAGCGAGCCTCTCATCAAGCAGATGCAGGAGCGCATAGAGCAGGCAAAGACTGAGCTCAAGGATTTGGAAGAGAAGATCCGTCAGGCAGAGGAGGAGCAGCAGAATGGATAAGAATTCCGTCATAGGCTTCTCTCTCATCGCACTCGTATTACTTGGTTTCAGCATCTTCCAGAACAACAGGGCCCGGAAGTATGCGGAAGTGCAGGCTCAGCAGGATTCCATCGCACTCGCACAGAAGATCGACGACATCGTAGATGCCGCAGAAGCTTCCGCAGTCCTGCCTCTTCAGGCGGCCGAGGCTGATTCGTCGGTCAATGCCGTCTCCATCTACAAGGATTCGTCTCTTGAGCAGGCGTTCAATGCCGAGGCTCAGATTCTCGCCCTTGAGAACAGCAGGATAAGGATTGAGTTCAATACCAAGGGTGCGAAACCGCATTCCGTCCGTGTGAAGGACTATTATAACTATGACAGCACCGACCTGTACATCTTCAAGCCGGGCAAGTGCGAGTACTCGGTAAGTCTCTATACCGGCGAATTCATCCAGACCAAGGATTTCGTGTTCCAGGTTGCCGAGCAGACCGACAGCACCATAGTGATGCGCCTCCCGTTCAGCGGAGGCGGTTACATCGAGCAGCGCTATGCGCTCGGCGCCGACAGCTACAGCGTCGGGAACCAGCTTTCATTCGTTGGGATGCAGAATGCGATACCCCGCAATGTGGGCTCGTTCGACCTCGACTTCAACATCACCGTTCCGCGTATGGAGAAGGGCTACAAGAACGAGAGCCAGTATTCCAAGCTGAACTACTACTTCTCCGGCGACAAGAAACCGGAGGAGGCGGCAAAGGGACGCAGCGCGGCCAAGCGCATAGATTCCAAACTCAGCTGGTTCGCATTCCAGCAGCAGTTCTTCTCTGCCATAATGTGCGCCCCGGAGGAGTTCTCCGGTGCCCAGCTGGCAGTCAACTATGCTTCGCAGGATGACCCGGAGCGCAATCTGATGGACTGTTCCGCAGCCATACGCCAGGAGTTCACCCTTTCGGACAACGTTTCGATACCTTATGAGTTCTACTTCGGTCCGAACCATTTCCAGACTCTCAGGAACTATGACCGCAAGTACGAGAAGATCATCCCTTTGGGCGGATGGCTCGTGGCGTGGTTCACCCGTTATGCCATCATCCCGATGTTCAACTTCTTCCACAGGTTCATCGGCAACTTCGGTCTCATCATCCTTCTTATGACCCTCGTCATCAAGCTGGTGGTGTTCCCGCTGATGTACAAGTCATATTCCTCATCGGCGAAGATGAATGCGCTGAAGCCTGAGATCGAGAAGATCAACGCCAAGTATCCGAAGCAGGAAGATGCTATGAAGAAACAGCAGGCGACGATGGACCTCTACAAGAGGGCGGGCGCGAGCCCGATGGGCGGGTGCCTTCCTACATTGCTCACCTTCCCTATACTCTGGGCGATGTTCAGGTTCTTCCCTGCATCCATCGAGCTTCGTCAGCAGCCGTTCCTCTGGTGTCACGACCTTTCTGCAGCCGACACGTTCATCGAGTACGGTACCAGAATCCCTATCTTCGGTGACCACCTGTCGCTGTTCGCCCTTCTGATGGCCGTCACGATGTTCCTCTATTCGAAGATGACGATGAGCAACCAGCCTTCGGCGAACGACCCGTCCGCGGCTTCGATGAGGTTTATGAGCCTCTGGATGATGCCGATAATGATGTTCTTCATCTGTAACAACCTGTCGGCTGCGCTCAGTTATTATTATCTGCTTTCACAGCTCGTGTCTATGATTCAGATGTGGGTTGTACGCAAGTCCGTGAACCCTTCCGAAGTGCTTGAGAAGGTGCGCAAGTCCGAGGGCAAGCCTTTGCCTAAGAGCAAGTGGCAGCAGCGCCTCGAAGAGGCACAGAAGATGCAGGAGCAGCAGTTGAAGCAGCAGAGACGCCGATAAATATGATAGCCGAAAAGCTTTGTGATATCAAAGGAAAACTGCCATCAGAAGTGAAACTGGTGGCAGTTTCCAAGTTTCATCCCTGCGGGGAGATAATGGAGGCTTATGATGCCGGCCAGCGCCGTTTCGGCGAGAACCGTCCGCAGGAGTTCTGCAAGAAGGTTCAGGAGCTCCCGAAGGACATCGAATGGCATTTCATCGGGCATCTTCAGACCAACAAGCTGAAGATGGTGCTGCCGTATGCCGACCTCGTGCAGTCGGTCGACACCCTGCATCTGCTTGATGCCATCAATGACTGGGGAAAGGAGAACGGCAAGGTCGTGAACGTGCTTCTGGAACTGCATATCGGAGCCGAGGAGACGAAGCAGGGCTTTGTGGAGGAGGACGTGCTTGACATCCTCTTCAGGGCGGAAAAATACAGGAACGTGCGTTTCTGCGGGCTGATGGGAATGGCTACGCACACGGACTGCGAAGATGATGTCAGGGCGGATTTCTGCCGCATCAGTTCCTTTATGGACTATCTGAAGGATCTGTTCCCGGAGTATACCGGCTTCAGGGAACTGTCGATAGGTATGTCTGAGGACTGGCCTGTCGCCCTGGAGTTCGGCGCGACGATTGTGCGTATCGGAACTGCAATTTTCGGTCCCAGGGTATAGTGTGTAATTCCATTATTTTTATATATTTGTGCAAGCACTAACCATTTAACAAACACTATTATGGGCAAATTCTTAGTAACCACCCGCAAGAACGGGGAATTCCAGTTCAATCTTCTCGCAACCAACGGCCAGGTCATCCTCTCAAGCGAGGGCTATACCACCAAGACAGCCTGTCTCAACGGCATTGAGTCTGTAAGGAAAAATTCGGCTGACGACGCCAGGTATGAAATCAAGGAAGCAAAGAACGGCAAGCCATTCTTCAACCTCAAGGCTACCAACGGCCAGGTTATCGGCAGCAGCCAGATGTATGCTTCGATGAAGACCCTTCAGGTCGGTATGGCTTCCGTAAAGAAGAATGCCCCTGATTCTCCGGTCGTAGAGGATCTTCAGTAATCGGGTGCCTACCGCTTCCGCATCTCTCCGATCATAGCGCGGGCGACTGCGTTGGAGGCGCCTGTGCCTCCGAGCAGATTGCGTATTTCGGCGTAGTCGGAGAGCATTCCGTTGCGGTAGGTTTCGTCTTCGGAGAGGCGGCGGACTTCCGAGCACACGTTCTCCACGGTAAAATCGTCCTGTATGAGTTCCTTGAAGGCGAGCCGTCCGAGGCAGAGGTTGCCGAGCGAGATAGCCTTGATGCGCCTGTCGACGTGCAGGATGTGTTTCGCCACCAGGTAGGTGATCCCGGAGGTGCTCCAGCAGACGACCTGCGGAGTGCCGATGAGCACCGCTTCGAGCGATGCCGTGCCGGAATTGATGATGGCGGAGTCGGCGAATTTCAGGATGTCATAGGTCCTGCCGAAGAGCAGATGGACGTTGCCGCGGTTGCCGATGTATCCGCGGTAGTCGTCTTCGCTGCGGGCCGGCGCTCCCGCGATGACCCCCTGGCAGCCCAGTCTGTCGGCCACCTGCATGCATACGGGCATCATCCTTGATATCTCGCCCTTCCTGGATCCGGCCAGGACGGCGATGTACGGGCCCTCGACGGGCCTTTTGTATTCGTGCCGGTCAACAGCGTCGACCAGGGGGTTGCCCTTGTATGTGAACGGTATGCCCTTCCCGGTGAAATACGGAATCTCGAAAGGGAAGACGATGAACATCCTGTCGACCCATTTCTTAAGCTTGCGGTTGCGGCCCTCACGCGAGGCCCAGGTCTTGGGGGCGATGTAGTAGAACACCTTGATGCCTGCCTTGTGGCAGAACTCCGCAATCCTCATATTGAAGCCGGGGTAGTCTATGAGTATCACCACGTCGGGGCCCCAGGAGGAGATGTCGTCCTTGCAGAAGCCGATGTTCCTCAAAAGCTTGCCGGCTTTTGCGAGAACGTCGGTGACGCCCATCACGGCGCCTTCCCCGTAGTGCCGGACCAGCGTGCCGCCCGCAGCTTCCATCCTGTCTCCGCCCCAGAAACGGATCTCCGCCCCGGGGTCTTCCGCCAAGAGACCCTTTATCAGATTGCTGCCGTGGAGGTCGCCGGAGGCTTCTCCGGCTATGATGTAGTATTTCATTTCCTATTTTTTACAAATATAATTGATTTTCAGTAGATTTTTTGGTAATTTTGTGAGCCCTTTCGGGGGCCTGGTTAGAAGACAAGTGTTTAACTACAATAAATTCAACAAAAAATGGTAAAACTCGGTATTAACGGATTCGGTCGTATCGGCCGTATGGTATTCCGTGCAGCTTATGAGAATTTTGCAGGCCAGATCGAGGTCGTAGGTATCAATGACCTTCTCGATCCTGATTATCTCGCTTACATGCTCAAGTACGATTCAGTACACGGAGCATTCAAGGGCAATGTATCAGTTGAGGACGGCGCTCTTGTCGTAGACGGCAAGAAGATCCGCATCACCGCTGAGATGGACCCTGCAAACCTCAAGTGGAACGAGGTGAACGCAGATGTTGTCGTTGAGTCAACTGGTTTCTTCCTTACTGACGACACCGCCCGCAAGCACATCCAGGCCGGTGCCAAGAAGGTCATCATGTCTGCTCCTTCAAAGGATGCCACCCCAATGTTCGTATATGGTGTAAACCATGCCACCTACGCAGGTCAGGACATCATCTCCAACGCATCCTGCACCACCAACTGCCTTGCACCTATCTCCAAGGTTCTCAACGACAAGTTCGGCATCAAGAGGGGTCTTATGACAACCGTTCACGCTGCTACCGCTACCCAGAAGACCGTTGACGGCCCTTCAAAGAAGGACTGGAGAGGCGGCCGCGGTATCCTTGAGAACATCATCCCTTCATCTACCGGCGCTGCAAAGGCTGTAGGTAAGGTTCTCCCTGCTCTCAACGGCAAACTTACCGGTATGTCACTCCGCGTTCCTACATCAGACGTCAGCTTCGTTGACCTCACCGCCGAGCTCGAGAAGCCTTGCACCTATGAGGAGATCTGCGCTGCAATGAAGGCCGCTTCAGAAGGCGAACTCAAGGGCATCCTCGGTTACACCGACGAGTGCGTCGTATCAACCGACTTCCGCAACGACTCACGCACATCTATCTTCGACGTAAAGGCAGGTATCCAGCTCGATCCTACTTTCGTAAAGGTTTGCGCTTGGTATGACAACGAGTGGGGTTATTCAAACAAGGTTTGTGATATGGCCAAGGTCATCACAAAGTAAGTTTCAACCTTCATACAATGAAACCGGGCTTCCAGAAGTCCGGTTTTTTTTATATATTTGTGGGTAGACAAAAAACTAAAGCACATATACTGCAATGAAAAAGTATTTCACCATCATCGCTGCAATGACGCTCTGCGTCTCTGCCCTTGCGCAGGCGACAAAGGCCAAATTGCCTGAACTCCAATTTGAAACAGTCAAGGCCAACCCGATCACTCCGGTGAAGAACCAAGCCAGCAGCGGTACCTGCTGGTGCTTTTCCGGCATCGGTTTCTTTGAGTCCGAGGCAATCAGAATCAACAATATCGAGAATGAGTCGGAGTATCCGGATTTCTCGGAGTTCTTCATTGTGAGCAATTCTTATATGGAACGCGCCGTCAAGTATGTCCGTCTTGACGGAAAGCTCGGCTTCAGCGCCGGATCCTCAAGCGGCGACGTGCGCGAGACCATCCGCGAATATGGTCTTGTCCCTAACGCCGATATGACAGGGATGCAGTACGGTACCCCGCTCCCTAAGCAGGCTGAGCTTGACGCCGTGCTCAAAGGTTATGTCGACGCCGTAGCGCGTATCCCGAACAAGACCCTCTCCACTGCGTGGAAGAAAGGCTTCCAGGGCATCCTTGATGCATATCTCGGCCCTAAGCCTGAAACCTTCACCGTCGGCGGGAAGGCTTATACTCCTCAGTCATATTGCGACGCGCTCAAGCTCGATATGGACAACTATGTCGACCTGACCTCCTTCACCCATCATCCTTTCTACACGATGTTTGAAATCGAGGTATGCGACAACTGGCGTCACGAGCGGTCATACAACGTCCCTATAGACGAGCTTATGTCAGCCCTCGACAATGCCATTATGAGCGGCTATACCGTTGTCTGGGGCGCAGATGTAAGCGACCCGGGTTTCAGCCGCGACGGTGTGGCGATGTTTGTTGACGTCGATGCCTCCGCCAAGGCCGGCTCAGACCAGGAGCACTGGCTCGGCAAGGAAGAAGGCAAGCCTGCACCTGTAGTCGTGGTAGAGAAGCAGCCTACGCAGGAGAGCCGTCAGATCGACTTCGACAACAAGACAATGACCGATGACCACGGAATGCAGATTTATGGCATTGCCAAGGATCAGAACGGCAACAAATTCTATATGGTCAAGAATTCCTGGGGCGACACCGGCAAATATCGCGGCTTGTGGTATGCCAGCGAGGCATATGTCAAGGGCCAGACTCTCGACCTTATGTTCAATAAGGAATCGCTCCCTAAGGATCTCAGAGAGAAACTCGGAATCTGATCGGAATGAATATCAAGAAACACATCCCGAACTTCGTCACCTCGCTGAATATCGTCTGCGGTATCATCGGGGTGGTGTTCGCTTTCAACGGCCGTCTTGACATCGCCTTTTATCTGATGCTCGCGGCAGGCATATTCGATTTCTGCGACGGCTTCGCTGCACGCGCTCTCGGTGCCTATTCGGATATGGGCCGGGAACTTGATTCACTGTGCGACCTTGTCAGTTTCGGTGTCCTGCCGTCGATAATGCTGTACACCGCCATGCGCAACTGTTCGTTCGGCGACAGCTGGCTGTGCTGGGTGCCGCTGACGATCGCTGTATTCAGTGCTCTGCGGCTCGCCAAGTTCAACGTTGACCCGAGGCAGTCCAGCGGCTTTATCGGCCTGCCGACGCCAGCGTGTGCGCTGCTTGTGGGTGCCCTGTGCCATTATGTCTGCTTCGACCCTGCGTGTTTCCTTTCAATGTGGCTTGCGGGCCCGGTTTTCGGACCTGTGCTGAGCCTTTGCCTGAGTGCTCTTCTGGTATGCGGGATCCCTATGTTCTCGATGAAAATGCATAAGGATGATCCACAGGTTTTGAAAAACAAGAGAATGGCTTTTGCCTTCATAGTGCTGGCCGCGCTGCTTGTCTGCCTTATCTGCAGGTTGAACTGGTCGCTTGCCGTCCTGCTGGTGTTCACCTGCTACATAATCAAGAACATTGTTTACGCAATATTCAAGATATAGGAATCTGTTTTGTATCTTTGCACTCCCGAAAGAACAAGTTGTAAATGCGAATTCAACCGATATTGCTTTCTCTCCTGGCATTGGCTGCCGTATCCTGCAAGCCCAGCGAACAGGTAGGCAGAAAGACGGTGCCTCTGGTAAGGGATATCCTTTCTGACAAGGGCTCTCCGTACAACGCGCTGGTCAGCGGCCGTGCCGCCAATCCTTCTGATGATATCTGCATCATCGGTTCCGAGTCGGCCTGCAGCGTTGTCGCAGATGCAATGCTGAGCATAGACCGGCGGGACAATGTCGACGGGAAGATGTTTTCTGACGGGCTGCTCGACTTTTCCGGTGAGACGGTCTGCTGCATCATCGATTCGGCTTCGCCTGATTATCCCCGGCAGATATCAAGGCACGAGGACGTGCTGCTCCGCGAGGGGGCTGTAAGGCTCGCGCTCTCTGCCCTTGACACCACCTATCATCTCAGTCCTTACGATCTCAGCGGCCGTGGCGGCAAGGTGCCGGCAAAGGTCATCGTGCTCACCGACCCTCACCATATTCAATACGCAGGGTTCGATATCGACACCCTTTTTCGGGCTACCGGGTGCAGTATCCCCGTCATCTCATCACTTGACGTGATGTTTGATGATGTATTCGAGGCCGCTTCCGGCCGGAGTGTCAATGTAGGTGTGCTATGCGATTCCGCGAATGTCCATTCAGTGGCTTACAACGCCATTTTCAATGCTGCAATGCACCGCAACGGCGCCGGGAATTCGGGCTGTGTGGTCATCCCTGCAAGAGGGGAGGACAAAGGCGTGATGCTTGACTTTCTGGATGATTTCATTGCAACCGGCATTGAACTTCCGCTTGATTTCATCGTCGTGGACAGCTATTCTGTCGATATCGACGAGATGAAGGCGGACCTTGCTTCTGCCGTTTCCGTTATGAACGAGGAGTCGATGACGTATGGCAAGCTGATTTCCGAGGGATTTGCGTTTGTTGAACCGGCGGCTTCCGTCGGCCGCAGGTGCTATGACCTTCTCCGAAGGGAGAATCTCTTCACGCACAATATCTCCAAGCCACAGTCGGTTTCATACTATTCTGCTGCCATGCCAGGTGCCGATGACAATTCAATTATCCTGATATCAGGCAATTATGTACAAAATTAGTATCCAGCCCGAAGAAATAGAAAAGATGCCTCTGGGAGCGTTTCCCGGAGATATCAAGGTGATTGACAAGACGGGGCTGGAATATGCACGAGCCATAGCTTATCTCAGTTCTCAGAAGATAATCGGCTTCGACACTGAGACCCGTCCTGTCTTCGAACCGGGCAAGCCTCATCACCACGTGGCGCTGCTTCAGCTTTCCGGTGGTGGCAGGGCATTCCTGTTCAGGGTGAACAAGCTTGGGATGCGGAAACTGATGTGCTCAATACTGTCCAATCCGCGAATCATCAAGGTAGGTGCTGCTGTCCACGATGACATCAGGGGCCTTCAGTTCTATACTAAATTCACACCCAAATCGTTCGTCGACCTTCAGAAAATCGGCTGGGAGTGGGGTATCAAGGATAAGAGTGTCAAGAAGATGTCTGCCATCATCCTTGGCTGCCGTATTTCAAAAACCCAGCAGTTGTCAAATTGGGAGGCCTCAGAGCTGTCTCCCGCACAGAAAATGTACGCTGCCACCGATGCGTGGATATGCCGGGAGATGTATCTGAAACTCCTTTCTTCGGAGAAGAACCCTCTCACTCCTGAACAACTGGCTCCAAATCCGCCTCAGAACAATGATCAAAGTATTCCTAAAGAAGGGTAGGGATGAGTCGCTAAGAAGATACCATCCGTGGGTCTTCAGTGGCGCCATAGCCCATATGCAAGGCTCGCCGGCAGAGGGCGATGTCGTTGCTGTCCATTCCGCCGAAGGCGATTATCTCGCCTGCGGCCATTATCAGGTGGGGTCCATAGCGGTCCGCATCCTTTCGTTCGATGCCGATCCTGCAGATCCCGCATTCTGGACAGACTCTATAGGAAGGGCTCTGGCTGTCCGCCGTGCGGCATTGCAGCAGGACGAGACTACAAATTGTTTCCGTCTGGTCCACGGAGAAGGTGACGGCTTGCCGGGGCTTATCATAGACTGGTATGATGGTGTGTGTGTGATGCAGGCACATTCCGTGGGTATGTTCAGGGCGAAGTCTCAGATATGCGAGGCGCTTAAGAACGTTTTCGGTGACGGATTGAAGGCAGTGTACGACAAGTCCAGCGGGACGGCCCCGTTCAAGGCCGGCCTCGAACTGATTGACGGATATCTGTACAGGGCTCCCGGCTTCTCGAATGCCGAGAATGTTGTTCTCGAGAACGGCAACAGGTTCTACGTGAACTGGGAGGAAGGCCAGAAGACGGGCTTCTTCCTTGACCAGAGGGACAACCGTGCCCTTGTGGGTAAATATGCGGCCGGCAGAAAGGTTCTGAACCTGTTCTGTTATACCGGCGGATTCAGTATATATGCGCTTAATAATGGTGCCGTTTCAGTGGATTCCGTAGATTCATCTGCGAAGGCTATGATGATGGTTGACCGCAACGTTGCACTCAACGGATGCACGAACCATACCTCTGTCTGTGCGGATGCAATCGAGTATCTTGGAAAGGTTGAGGCGGGGAAGTACGACCTTATGATTGTTGACCCTCCTGCATTTGCAAAGCATCGTGGCGCTTTGAAAAATGCGCTCCGCGCATACCAGCGTCTCAATGCTGCGGCTATCAGCAAGGTCGCTCCCGGAGGTCTGGTTTTCACTTTCAGCTGTTCGCAGGTCGTTGACAAGATCACATTCGCCAATACCGTGTTCTCCGCTGCCGCCCAGACAGGGCGCAGCGTGCGCATCCTTGACCGCCT
>JAZLGQ010000080.1:0-7299 GCA_045616385.1 Candidatus Cryptobacteroides sp. | reverse complement strand
GATCTTCGCAAGGGCGGGCCTTGTAGTATTCGGGCGTGCGTTCCGATGGTACCGGGGGCTCTTTCCGTGCCGCCCTGATGCCCAGCAGGTCGCGGCAGACAATGCTGCCGTTCGCCTGCCTGTACTTCTCGGCAAATTCCTGCACCAGCGCATAATTCCCAGCCCTTTCGGGACTTCCGGCAGGGGCCGGGCACAAGGCTCCGGCAACCAGGGTCATTCCCGTCACACAGCCGCACACCTCACGCAGACGGCCGATTCCGCCACCAAAGCCGCTGGCCAGTGCCATTATCTGCCGCTCATCCAGGCCCTCGCGCTCCTTGAACACATCACTGAACGCAAGCGCCACCGACTGGCAGCAGTTGTATCCTTCGTGGAAAAGCCGCATCGCACGAAGCCGCCTTTCCTCTATGTCAATTTTCATATTGAAAGTGATTTATTTCCTGATTCCATACAAATATGCAAGCAGCGCCATCTTGCCACGCATCGTCTCGCGCGGAGTGAACTCACCGTTCACCCAGAGGTAGCGCTGGTTGAAGAATGATTCCTGACAAGGCCAGCCGCCGTCGTACCAGCTCGGATAGCAACGGTCAAGCAGTATCCTGGCGTCGCCGCCATTGCCCGGGGACCAGGTCTCCGTGCCGTTGAACGGAGTCTGTCCCGGATGGGTTCCCGGAACACCGTCATTCCGTCCTGTGGAATAGCAGTCGGTGATATGGCGTTCGCCCAGGCCGGTCATTTCGACGGTGTTGGCAGGATTGCGTCCAAGGCCCCAGCCGGCTTCAAGATACATTGCACGCTCAAGCACCGCCTTTTCGGCCTTTCCGGCGCAATAGTGAGCCATCATCACGAGCTGCAGATTCTCGGACACCTGCCAGCGCTCGTCGTTTGCAGTGCGGCGCGAAGGACGCTGTGCCGCAAAATCGACATTGTTCGATCTCGCGTGTGCCGCAACGGAAGCTTTCAGATTGCCGTAGAGTTCCGGATAGTGGCGTTCGTGCGGACAGGTGAGATAAGCCGCTGCACTCCATATCTGATAGTACGCACCCTGCCAGCCTTTCTCGAAGAGATGGCTGTCAGGGCCCTCCACGACACTGTCTTCAGCCATAGCATCCTCCCATTCGCGGTCGCCCGTGACATTGTAGAGGAAAGCCGCCGCCATCTGGCGGAAGTCGCGCCCGCGCATTCTGGCGCTGCCCACATCCTGAAGGTCATCGAGCTGCAGGTTTTCCTGCCTGCCGGCGAAACGGTATGCCTTGATGGCCTCGGATGCATAATAGTCGCAGAGTTCCCTGTTGCCGCCGATGCGGAACGCCTCCGCCGTGACTGCACAGTTGGCGGCATTGGCGCAGGCAGCCATCGTAGTGCAGCCGGCCTGGAACATTATGGTCCACTCGGCAGACGGATTGGTCACGCCCTGTGAGTATGCCTCGCCGTCGCGGATGCTCAGGAAGAAATCCACTTCATTGCGGGCCTCGTCGATGAGGTCCGGGATACCGTTGCCGCTCTCGCGTATGCCGAGGTTGTCTTCGGACAGACGTCCGCCGGTGAGGATGTACGGCAGGAGAAGGTCGTAGATATTGCTGACGTGAGCCAGGTGACGGTCCCAATCAAACGCATCGGAGTGTCCGCCGCGGACCTCCGTATTGACAGGGCTGCCCGGCAGACGGTGCTGCCAGAAGGCAGATGTGAGAGCCGGCTTGAAGTGCGGTTCATCCCATACGTCGCCGCGCAGCTTGCGCCAGTCCGGATGCCAAGGCTGAAGGTCGGTCTTGTAGACGGTGAATCCCATCGGGTCAACCTCCGGGATGAACTGCGGCTGGCGGGGAACCGGACTGACATTCGGGTCGACAGGCTCGCCGAGACGCATATAATAATAGCCGCGCAGGCTGAAACGGTATGGCTGGAAATAGACCTCGTCGGATATGTCGAAATCCATACTGCAGCCTACGCCATCGACAACCAGACGGTAACGTCCAGGCACGGTGCCCTTGAAATCGACGTTCCAGACGTCAGACCCGGTGAGATCCTTCCTGCCGGCCTCGAACTCGCTTGCGCTGCGGCTTTTCCAGAATTTTACGGAGCCGGCCCGGGTTCTCTTGCCGGTGGCGACGTTGTAAAGATAGACCTTGCGACCCTCGAACGACTTGTAGTCACGCTGACCGCCGTCCCCAAGCCACAGATACAGGTCCGCAGCGTGAGTCTGCTCCTGCGGGGTGTACCCTATGATATTGACGTGGACGGCTTCGGACTGCGAATTCCAGATATCGAAACATACGCTGGCCTCGGAGACGTCTGCGCCGAGCGCATCGGGAATGCTGACGGTGTATGTGCAACCCTGCTTCATCGATTTCGGAAGCTGGAGGAATATCCAGTGGTCAAGTTCGCTGGACAGGGTGTTGTCGGTGTTCATCGGCTTCGACTTGCGGCTGACCGCCAGAGGAGCGAGGCGGCCGAAGGACCCGTCGGAGGAGCTGACCGCCCAGTTACCGGCATCTGCGGCGCAGACGGTATCGAGACGTTTGCCGAAAACGAACATCGTGTCGTCGCCTGCGGCAAAGGAGTGTCCGAGGTATGCGCTCGGACCGGTGGCATCGTCTCTGTAATGGACTTCACCGTCACGGAAGCGAAGCATCAGGTAATCCTTGTCAACCACCTTGAGCTCGATGAGACGGGTGGCTCCGGCCTGCAGAGGCAGGAGCAGTGCAATAACTGCTACAAGAGTCTTGAACTTCGCCTTCATCTTACTTCACTGCATTTGGATAGTTGTACCTGACAGTCACGCCGAAATCGTTGATTGCTGAATTGAGGCCGAGCATCCCATCTTCGGTAACGCCCGTGCGGGTGCCGTCAAGCATTTCGAGAGCCATCTTCTTGAGGTCCTTAACCCTCTGGAGGGTTTCGAGGTTGCCATTGTTGTAATGTCCGGGGTACAGTTTTTCTATGCCGTATTTCTGCATTGTGGTTTCCATCCTGGATGCCGTGCCGACCAGGGTTGAGAATGTTGTGGTCAAAAGGAGGTTGGTAGAGCCGAAAGAATCGCCGCTGAAGCCATAATGGTGCGCCTTGTCGATGAATGTGGTGGAGCCCGGGGTGTGACCCGGAGTGTATACGACTTCTATCTCACGGCCGCCGAGGTCAAACACCATTCCGTCCTGGAGGAAGCAGATCTTGCACTTGGTCATTGCATTTGCCGCAGCCACGTCGTTGAGATTCATTCCGAACTGGGCAACGTCGGCAGGGTTGATGTAAAGTTCCGGGAACAGGTTGATGGCCATTCCGGTATGGTCGCCGTGGACGTGAGTGGCCACAAGGGTGACAGGCTTGTCGGTAAGCCGGGCCACCGCCTTGTCAAGATGGCGGAGCATCGTTCCCGCGTCGATGAGAAGCGCTTTCTCCTCTCCCTCGATGAGATAGACGGACTCGTTGTAAACCATATGGCCGTTGCCCTCCCAGGTATGCTCGTCGATCTGGCGGAAGACAAGATCTTCGTCGCGGTAAACGATCTTCTCGGTGTACTCCTGCCTGTAGGCCTCGGCCTCGGCGGCGTTCCAGGTGATGATGGCCTCTCCGTTGCGGAAGTAGGTGTCGAGATTAGGCATCCCGAGGTTTGAAGGCTCAGTCGCAGCCTCGCCACGCTCAATCTGGTCGATGAGTTCCTTCATATCCGAAAGGTACTGCCATCCCTGTTCCTGCCCGTCGGCGTAGTTCAGCCAGTCGCGCTGCCAGTAATGGCCGCCATAGAACTTGAGGGCATCCTTGTCGATGCCGTTTGCAGGGTCCTCGATGAAAGCGGCCAGATGGTAAACCGCAGACACATAGCTGTAGAATGCGTCGCGGTTGAAAATCCATACCCCGTGGCCGGATCCGATGGCGTCGCCGGTAAAGATTATGTTGTGACCCTTGAGGTAGAATACCATCGAGCCTGCGGTGTGCCCCGGAACTGCGATGGTCTGGACCTTCATCCCACCGAGGTCGAACTCGAAGCCTTCATTGTAAAGAGGCCACTTCGCGGCTTCGTCCTGAGTGACGAGCTTCTGGAAATCGGCCATAGGAAAGGCGAATGCAACGCTTTCGTCAGTGCGGTAGGTGCTCAACATACCTATGTGGTCGCCGTGGTTGTGGGTGAAGGTTATGATGAGGTCCTTGCCCTTTGTGCGCTCGGAGACGATGCTGCGCAGCGATTCTGCAGCGTTGTCGGCCCACTTGATATTATTTGAAAGGTCGATCAGGAGAGCCTTGCTGCGGCCGACGATGAGATACATGTCGGAGCAGTTGTTGAAGTGCGTCTTGTTGCCCTCGGCGTCGAATGTCTCGCCGGCGGGGTTTTCGTCGTTACAGTCCTGGATGTGGTAAACGTTCGGCTCTATCGTCGAAACGGTGTATGGACCAACCTGGACGTCGGAAGTGTCGATCTGATTGCAGGAAATTGCAAATGACAGTGCCGCAGCTGCCGCTGTAATGGCTGTAATTCTTTTCATATCGGTTATTGTTATAGTTTCAGTTGCAGATTATCAGTTGCCGAACATATAGCTGACGCCGAGCATCACGCCCAGGTTGGTGCCTTTGTCTTCAAGCGCACCCGTCACTGCCGGCTTGAGGGTCTTCGTGAGGCCCTTGTCGAATCTGAGGTCGATGCCGAGGCCGTCGGTAATGAAATAGGATATCTGGAAGCCTATGCCGAAATTGAAAGCGGTCGGCTTGTATTTGTCGCCTCCGGCAGGGTTCAATGCGGCGTTGGTCACCACCTGATTACCTATGGCGAATGCGAGCTCCGGTCCGAGCATGAAGCGCAGCGCATCGTCGGATCCCAGGGCGAGACCGAAGAATACCGGCACCTGGATGTATGAGACGTTGCGGGAATATTTTCCGGTCAGGTCACTGTTTGTGGATACGCCCTTGCGGGTGTAGATGGCTTCGGCCTGGAGGAAGGACATCTCCGAAAGGAACAAGGTTCCTGTCACACCGCCGTAGAAGCCGACATTCATCACGGGTGTATCATCGATGTTGATGTTTGTCCGTGGCATCCAGTTGCCCGAGATACCGCCCTTTACGCCAAAGTGGAATCCCTGGCCGAAAGCACCGGCTCCGATGAGGAGAGCAAGTGCGGAAGTGAATAAAGATTTTGCCGTCATATTTCAAATTATCTTGTTGTCAAACTGAAAAAGTAAAATTAACAAGAAAATTTGAAATACGAGTATTTCCGCCGTGAACAACGTCGCATCCATCTACAGAGAAGGCGGCCAATAATCACTTATCAGCCGCCTTTTTATCTATAATGATGTTACTTACCGTCAATTACATAGCCTGAGCAACAGCAACTGCGACAGCTACGGTGGCGCCGACCATAGGGTTGTTGCCCATACCCATGAAGCCCATCATCTCGACGTGAGCAGGAACTGAAGATGAGCCTGCGAACTGAGCGTCTGAATGCATACGGCCGAGGGTGTCGGTCATACCGTAGGAAGCAGGACCTGCGGCCATATTGTCCGGATGAAGGGTACGGCCGGTGCCGCCGCCGGATGCAACTGAGAAGTAAGGCTTGCCTGCGAGCACGCGCTCCTTCTTGTAAGTGCCGGCTACCGGATGCTGGAAGCGGGTAGGGTTGGTTGAGTTACCGGTGATTGACACGTCGACGTTCTCTTTCCACATAATGGCTACACCTTCACGTACATCGTCCGAACCGTAGCAGCGAACGCCACCGCGGACACCGTCTGAGTACTTGGTCTCGGAGAGAACCTTGACCTCACCGGTATAGTAGTCAAACTGGGTCTGAACATATGTGAAACCGTTGATGCGGCTGATGATCTTGGCTGCGTCCTTGCCGAGGCCGTTAAGGATGACGCGAAGAGGCTTCTGGCGAACCTTGTTTGCCATTTCGGCAATCTTGATAGCGCCTTCTGCGGCTGCGTATGACTCGTGACCTGCGAGGAATGCAAAGCACTCGGTCTCCTCGCGGAGAAGACGTGCGGCAAGGTTGCCGTGGCCGAGGCCGACCTTGCGGTCGTCAGCCACAGAACCAGGGATGCAGAATGCCTGAAGGCCTTCGCCAATGGCTTCTGCAGCCTCGGCTGCGTTCTTCACACCCTTCTTGATAGCGATGGCGGCGCCCACTACATAAGCCCACTTTGCATTCTCGAAGCAGATCTTCTGAGTGTCCTCACACATCTTGTAAGGGTCGATACCCTTGGCCTCGCATATAGCCTTGGCCTCGTCGATGTCCTTGATACCATATTTGTTGAGAGCTGCATTGATCTGATCAATGCGACGCTCGTAGCTTTCGAAAAGTGCCATAGTCTCTTACTCTTTGCGTGGGTCAATATATTTAACAGCGTCATTGAAGCGGCCGTAAGTGCCCTTTGCCTTCTCGATGGCCTCAGGACCGGTAGCGCCTCCCTTGAGAGCGTCCATAAGCTTGCCGAGGTTTACGAACTCGTAGCCGATGACCTCATTGTTGGCGTCGAGGGCCATCTTGGTGCAGTAGCCCTCGGTCATTTCGAGGTAGCGGCTGCCCTTGGCCTTTGTGCCGTACATCGTGCCGACCTGGCTGCGGAGATTCTTGCCAAGGTCTTCGAGTGAACCGCCGATAGGGAGGCCGCCCTCTGAGAAAGCGGACTGGGTGCGGCCGTAAACGATCTGGAGGAAGAGCTCGCGCATCGCGGTGTTGATTGCGTCGCAAACGAGGTCGGTGTTGAGAGCCTCGAGGAGGGTCTTGCCAGGGAGGATCTCAGAAGCCATAGCGGCTGAGTGGGTCATACCTGAGCAACCGAGAGTCTCGACGAGAGCTTCCTCGATGATGCCGTCCTTGACGTTGAGTGTAAGCTTGCAGCAACCCTGCTGAGGAGCACACCAGCCGATACCGTGGGTAAGGCCGGAGATGTCCTTGATTTCTTTTGCATGCACCCATTTTCCTTCTTCAGGAATAGGAGCATTGGCGTGGTTGGCGCCTTTGGATACGCAGCACATCTGCTGCACTTCTTTTGTGTAAATCATGATTTGAACTATATAGTAACTTTTATTTTGACTTATTCCTAAAATCTTACAAATTTAACAATATATCCTTATATTTTCACTACCGAATACCATAACAATTATGAAAAAAATCCTTAGGACGGGGGTTAATAACAAAGAATGCCTGTCTGGACTTTTCCAGACAGGCATTCAAAAAGCGGCAGCTGCCTACTCTCCCACTTGGTGTAGCAGTACCATCGGCTCCGGTGTGTTTAACTTCTCTGTTCGGGATGGGAAGAGGTGGGACCACACTGATATAACCACCGCAGTATTTTACTTGAGAGAGATCCG
>JAZLGQ010000079.1:0-21004 GCA_045616385.1 Candidatus Cryptobacteroides sp. | reverse complement strand
GGTTATTGTCTCACCCTCTGTTATTTCAACATTTGTCTTGTCCAAAGAAATACTCTCTACTGCAACAATTTTTGAATTTACAGTAACAGAGCAAGTTGCTGTCTTTCCACCATCATCTGTTTTTGCTGTGATTGTGGGTGTTCCTGATGCAATAGCAGTAACTGTTCCTCTATCATCAACAGTTGCCACAGAAGAATTGGATGAACTCCATATGACTTTCTTATTGGTGGCAGTGCTTGGAGATACAGTTGCTGTCAAAGATTGTGTTTCCCCTTCAACTAATGTCATAGAAGTTGAATTTAGAGACACACTATCAACTTTAATGACTTCTGATTCTTTCTGGCAAGAAATGACCATTAGCAATATGCAAATGGCAGAATACAGAAAATGATGAACTTTCATAGACATCTATTTTTCTTGTCTCTATGATTCCAAATAGAGAATTTTCAAAAAGAAAGGCAGGAATCTACCTACCTTACGAAAGCCTCTGGACTGGGGCAATGAGCAATAGACATATCCTGCCTATATGGTCAATGCCAATAATGACATTGAGACATATCAGTTGGATTGTCCATCCGCTCTTAAAATTGTCCAGATTTTATCGTAAAGATGAACTTACCTTTCTGCTCTGGGTATTTCTCCTCCCAGTAGCATTACAAAATTAGGAAAATTTTGGATTCCCATCACTCTTCCATCCTCAAATCCCCATAAATATCATATACAAAATAACATTGAATGATATGAAAAATAAGAGACTTAGCTCCTTTCAGGAGTTTCTGAAAGAACAACAATTGAATGAATCTGTCAATATTGAATGTGATTTCTGGGATGAATGTATAGCAGAAGTTCTTTCAGATTTGGAAGATGAGTGTAATGGATGCTTTGATTGGACTGTCTTGGGAGACTATATCAAAACCAAATTTGCCATCTTGGGTAGGACTTGGGATGAGTATATAGACAACATCTATGTTCTCCATATCAAGGACCTGATTTGGGCACATCATTCCAAGAGTTTCACTGATGGCACCTACACTGACAATGCTGCCCTCCACAGCAAAGGAGTAGTGGTAGAGCAACTGGCTGCTGAGATTTATGACAAACTATGTGAGAAGATGGGAGACAACACTGCACCCACCAACACAAAAATCAAGGTGGCTGACATCCATCCTGCCCCTAACCCTGATGATGAGTGCTGTGATGACCTCCCATTTGAGAATGTCAAGACTTACAAGGAATATACAAAGCTCAATGAGACTGTCAGAAAGGCTATAAAGGACAATCTTGATGTCTGCACCCAATATTGCATAGAGAGGATAGAAAAGGAAATAGGTTCTTTGGATCCAGACAGGATATTTGATTTTGTTGTCAAGAATGCATCTCCACAAATCAAGGCCAGAATCACCCTGAATTATATAGTTCTATTGGTTCAGGATTTCTTGAGTTCCAATAGTCTTATCATTGCTGATGACAGTCCGGCCTCAAAGGAGATGGTCAGGCAGGCAATAGAGGATATATCATACAAGATGGCTGATGATGTCCTATTTGCCTTATACAAGATAAATGATGAGGTAGATGAGGAAGCTGAGTGAGATAAATGAGACCTATTTGAGGGAAGAACCTGCAAGGGAGAGGGACCCAAAGAGTGAGAGAGTCCAGCAGATAGAAGAATTTGCTCACAACAAGAGCAAGAAAGAGGAAATCATCAAGGCTTGGACTGGATTGAAAGACCATCCAAAGGCAGAGGATATGAAAAGTGAGGTTGGAAGTGCCTTTGATGAAGGGGACTTGGATGATGATATGAGGGCTGCTTATGAGGCTGTTGGAGAAGGAGGGATGATATATTGTTCATTTGAAGGAAGCTTTTGGATCAGGCACAAAGGGAAACTGATTAGGGTGATGTAAAACTGTTGCAAATCCCAATAAATACTTCTACCTTAGCAGTGCCTGCCCTTGCCTTTCAGGAGGCAAAAAAGGTGGTGCAACAGAATGCTGTTTTTGTTGCACCAAAACAAGATGGATGGGTTGAAATGAGTTTTATTGAGATTTTCTGAAGATTGAGATGTGCAACAATAATTGCTTAAAATTATTGAGCCACAATACTTTAATAGTTTTTGAACACAAACTGTAATTTTAGTAATCAGAAGAACTATAGAATCCTTATCTCCACAAAAAAGTGCCGTAGACTAATGTCTATGGCACTTTTTTGTGTTTTATTCATCACCCCGGTGTAATGCCGGGAGGAATTTTGGATTCTATTCCGGATACCAGCGGTCGAGAAGCTTGAGCTTGTCGCCTGAGTCATCCACCGACCACATCTGCGGTTTGCGTGGACCGTTGCCTTCTACGTGATGAACGATGTAGACCAGTTTGCCCTCGAAGGTGCGGAAAAGCATTCCGTGGCCGGAATTGTTGCCGAGGAACGGTTCCGGTTCCTGCACCCACGGACCGGCGATTGTGCCTGATTCAGAGTAGCAGACTGCCTGCAGATAGCGTTCCTTGCCCCAGGTTGACCAAAGCATTCCAAGTTTTCCGGTCTGTGTGCGGAACATCTGAGGGCCATCGGTCACCCATCCCGGCATCTTGAGACCGAAAGTGGCCTCGCCGAGTGAGTTCATCTCGCCGCAGCAAGGGAGTTCGGAAGCGCGGAACATCGTTACGGGATGCTCTGATACGGTGTATGACAGGTCGGATGACAGCTCAATGTAATCCATTGTGC
Source organism: Candidatus Cryptobacteroides sp. (assembly GCA_045616385.1). GTDB lineage: Bacteria > Bacteroidota > Bacteroidia > Bacteroidales > UBA932 > Cryptobacteroides. The sequence goes on along the minus strand of JAZLGQ010000079.1, from coordinate 18,288 downwards.
CATCGATGAGTTGTGTCCACTCGTGGACAAATATCATATAGATGTGGCCGTTCTCTTCGTAGAGGGTACCGTCGATACAGTCCCAGTCGCGAGGCTGATAGTCATAGCCGGGGAGTATCGCGAAATCCTTGTACGGGCCCTCCGGTTTGTCTGAACGGAGGAGGTATGTCTGGTTGTGAGGAACGTTATAACGGCGTGGGACCTGCTGGATAAGGTCTGAATGGTCACTCCAGGTGCCGGCATAGTAATAGTAATCGCCTATCTTGTGGATTTCTGCGGCGGCGGCGAAACCTGCGCGTTCCAGCCAGAGGCCCTTGATGTCAATGATGTTGTATGGCCCTTCCCAGGTCTTCAGGTCCTTGCTTTTGTACATGCGTCCGCCTGAACTGGTGAGATAGTAGGTTTTTGTCTCCGGGTCAGGATAAATGTACGGATCACTCATTGAAAGTTCGTCGAAGCTGAGGGTGCGGATGCGGTTCATTTCTGCCATTCTGGCCCTCATCATCGCTGCCATGCCTGTGGTATCAGCCGGCTGCTGGAAGCCGCCGAAGTTTTTTTGGCCGGGATTCGCGAGGGGTGCCTGTTCGCCAGGCTGGATTTGGGCGAAAGCCGTAGCGGAGAAGAGTACCGCAGCGGCCGCAAGGATTGTCAAACGTTTCATATCTGTAATCAATTGGTTATTCTGTGCTACACAAAGATATAAAATAATGTTATATTTGTTACTATGAAGATTAAGGAAGGATTCAGAATGAGAACTCTGGGCCGCGACCATATCGTCGTAGCCGAAGGTCTCCAGCTGGTCAACTTCAACAAGATGATCGTGCTGAATGATACCGCCACTTATCTTTGGAATGAAATCCAGGGTAGGGAATTCACTGCAGAAACCCTCAAGGGCCTTCTGATCTCCAGGTACGACGTCTGTGAGGACGTTGCTGCCGCCGATGTCGAGAAATTGGTCAAGGAACTGACCGAAGCCGGCATTGTCGAAGAATAATCAGGCATTATTGTGCCTGTCCAGGAATCTGTATCCCGCCGCCTCCATAAGGTGGCGGGATTTTATTTCCTCATCGCCCTCAAGGTCGGCAATTGTGCGTGCCACCTTGATGATACGGAAATATGCGCGTAGTGAAAGCTGCATCCTTGACATGATTTTCCCCATTGTATCCAGACACGATTCGCTCAACGGGCAGTACTTCTCTATGAGTTTGTTGCTCATTTCGGCATTGGTGGAGATTGATTCGGTTGCGAACCTATGCTTCTGCACAATACGAGCCTTGAGCACGCGCTCTGCGACCGCCGCACTTGGCTCCGCCTTTTTCGCGTGGATTATCTTGTCGCTTTCGACCGTATGAAGCCAGCATTGTATGTCGATTCTGTCCATTATCGGTCCGGAAAGTTTGTCGAGGTATTTGATGCGCTGCGTGGGTGTGCAGGTGCATCGGTCACCTTCGCCATAGTAACCGCAGGGGCAAGGGTTGGACGCTGCCACCAGCATGAACGAAGCCGGATACCCGACCTTGGACTTCAGCCTTGAGATCACTATTTTCCTGTCTTCCAGCGGCCCGCGCATCGCTTCGATAACGCTTTTGGGCATCTGGCCGATCTCGTCAAGGAACAGCACCCCGTTCGTGGCAAGTGTGACTTCACCGGGCACGATACCGTCTCCGCCGCCCCCTCCCACCATTGCCGGCAGAGAGGCGGAGTAATGGGGCGCCCTGAACGGACGCTGTCTGACAAGCCCGAAATGGGGCGTGCTCTTTCCGATTATCGAATAAATCTTGCTTGTGAGCAGGGACTCTTCCATCGTCATCGGGGGCAGAATGCCCGCCATTGCTTTTGCAAGCGAACTTTTCCCGCTGCCCGGGGCACCTATCATTATGATATTATGCCCTCCGGCAGCGGCGATTTCGAGGCCCCGCTTGGCTCCTTCCTGTCCTATGATGTCGCTGAAATCGAAGATTTCCCGCATGCCGCTGTCCTGCCGGGAGCGTTCCCGCTTAAGCTTGTTGTACCTGTGGGTGTTCCATACGAGAAGGTCTTCTGAATCGTCGCGCTCCTCGAGTATGCGGATGACATCTTCGAGGCTATTTGCGGCATATACTTTCATTTCTTTGAATTCGACAGCCTCCAGCGCGGATTCTTCAGGAAGGATGATGCCGGACATACCGGAGTCCCTGGCCAGCTCGGCCATCGGCAGTGCGCCCGGAATCGCGCGAAGGGTGCCGTTGAGACTCAGTTCGCCCATTATGATATATTTTCCCAGCCCTGGAAGGGAACGCTGCCCTGAGGCGGCTATTATCCCCAATGCAATCGGCAAGTCGTAGCCGCTGCCGTTTTTCCTGAGATCGGCGGGTGCCAGATTGATGACAATCTTTTTGCCGGGAATCCTGAACCCCAGCGACTCGAGCGCCGTAGTAGTCCTGAGAAGGCTTTCCTTTACGGCTATGTCCGCGAGCCCGCACAGATGAATACCTATACCTTTTTCGATATTCAATTCGACAGTAACTTTCACGGCATCGATTCCGATGCATTTGGCTCCATTTATATGAATCAACATAAACTATTATTGTTAAATTTGCGCTGCAATGCAGCATTCCATCATCATAAAAGATATTCAGGACCTCGACAGGGCCGCGGGTGAATTCCTCACTGAAACCGCCGGGCACAATCTCATCGCCTTCTATGCACCTATGGGCGCGGGCAAGACTACCTTCACTACAGCCCTCTGCCGTGCGCTTGGCGTTCAGGCGGATGCTGTAAGTTCGCCTACCTTCGCCATAGTCAACGAGTATCGTGCTGCCGATGGCGAATCAATCTACCATTTCGATTTCTACAGGCTCAAGGGCCCGGCCGAAGCATTGGACATCGGTCTGTACGACTACCTTGACAGCGGCAGCCTTTGCCTTATGGAATGGCCTGAGAACATAGAGGAAGTCATCCCTGAAGAGACCTTGAAAGTGTCAATCACTGTCCTTCCGGACGGTTCCCGCGAACTCAGTTGGTCTGAGTGATCCTGCAGGAAACCCCGGCGAAAAACCCGTTGCCAAGCCGTTCAGTCTCATAGACTTTATTCCCCAGCATCACTTTGGGCGGGATGGACCTGTTTCGCGGCGTGAGTGCAAGCAGCAGGTTGTTGCCTACAGGGGTGGCACATCTCCCGCTGAAGAAGTAACAGACGTCCGGTATGGTAGTCTGGCCCCCACGGGATGTGACGATTTTCATCCTGCTTTCGTGGCTGAACAAGATGCCCCACGCAATGTCGGTTCCGCAATAGAGCATCGCATCGCCGGAGCATATCGCCTCCGCGGATCTGTCACTGATGCTGGCCACGCAGCTGAATACGGCTTCGGATCCTTCCGTATCCGAGCATTGTCCCGTAATGAAAGTGCCGTTTGGCGTATCGAACAGCCTTGCGGAGCGCCAGTGACGCCCGAATCCTTTTGCTCTTGCAAAATACAGATCCTTTCGGAGCATCTTCATATCCAGGACGGTATCGCCGCCTGACCGGGCCGCCACGGAATCCCTGCCGTCCTTCACAATATGGCAGGAGGCTGTTGCTGCATCCCTGTAACAGAAATAATAATGGCCGTCCGTTTCATATAATGCGCCTGATTCCGGATACGAGGGGTCGCTGAAATCACCGAACAGGACACCGTCATCGTTCCTGAACAGTTCCGTGTCATCCCTGCGCAGTACGATTCCACGTCCCAGGCAGCCCTGGGCCAGGGTATAATACCGCCCGTCCCTGCTCAAGATGCCTTTCAGCCGCTCGTCGGACGGAATCCTCAGGAATTCCCTGCCGTTGACGCTCAATACGTTCCCTGACAATCCGGGGTATTCCGTGAACACCTGTCCGTCGACGGTGTGGATGAAGTCCGGGTCGGAGCTGATGTTTGTCCCGCGGCCGGCGGTAATCGTCCGGGAGATCATTCCGTTGCGGTACAGCAGTATCTTGCAGTCCGCATTGCCGCAGGCGGTGTCCAGACACCAGTCGTATTCTTCCGGGAAGCGCACAGCCGTGAAGAAAAATGTCGTATCGAAGGTCGGTATGACCGGAACCTCCGGTGCAACGGTGTCCCGCGGTGGCTTTTCTTCAGCTTTGCCACTGCCTCTCGGTTCAACTACAAATAAGTCACTGATCAGATTGCAGCCGCAGACAAGACAAAGCGCCGCGGCGGGTAGAAAATTATAAATGCCCTTCATATCGCAAACACGTTTTGCGCAAAGGACATAAAAAAGGCGGACCCTCAAAAATTTTTCACCACAAAATCGAGGGGGTTCGCCACATTAGTGTCTTTTTTATACTGAAAAGATGTTTTTTTATTCTTCGCCTGAAACCCAGACCAGGACATGACGGTCAAATGTCATGTACTGAAGATGGATTTCTTCTTCATAACCGTCCTTCTCCGTAAAGACAGCATCGAGCTTGCCTTCTCCGCGAGGGTGGAAGTCCTCGATCTCAATCTGTTCGGCGAAGTCCACGTTGTACTGGGACATCTTTTTGTAAACTGCTTCCTTTGCACACCAGTATATTGCGAGCTGTTCGTTGCGCTTGTCGTCATCAAGATCGTCAATCTCCTCTTCGGACAGGGCTTTTTTCTCCACTGCCGAGAAATCGCGGTCGAGAGATTCGCAATCCACTCCGATCTCTTCCGTGTCGTTCAGGAGAACGGCTACGTATTTGTCGGTGTGGGTGATGCTGATGTTGGTGGCGCAGTTTTCGATGTAAGGCTTGCCGTTGTCGTGGTGGCTGAGGTAAACCTTGTCTTCGAACATTGCGTCAAGCAATGCCCTTACTGCAAGTTTCTGCTTGCGGAGGGACTCGCTTTTGATGTAAGAGATTTCTTCAAGTTCATCCGAAGGGATGGACGATAGGGCGCGAAGCTCTGCTTCGGTCTCCGATACCTGCCAGACTCCCAGTTTCGAGTGGTAGTCGTCGTCAAGTTCTTTTAATAGGTATAGTGCCATAAATAGATTGCAACGCCACAAAGATAGTGATTATTTTTTATTTATCTATTGTAGAAAGAAATTGCTATCTTTGTAGTCCATAAACCACGGCTAACTAACTTATTAAATAATGAAATACCTTTCTAACGAAAAATTGCTTATCGTCGGTGCTGGCGGAATGATCGGTTCCAATATGGCGCAGACAGCCCTTATGCTCGGACTTACTCCAAACATCTGCCTCTATGATATCTTCGAGCCGGGTGTTCATGGTGTGGCTGAGGAAATGTATCATTGTGCATTCCCTGGTGCAAACATTACCTGGACGGTTGATCCTGAGGTGGCTTTCAAGGATGCAAAGTTCATCATCTCTTCCGGCGGCGCTCCTCGCAAAGAGGGCATGACCCGCGAAGATCTCCTCAAGGGCAATTGCCGGATTGCCGCTGAATTCGGTGACCTCATCAAGAAATATTGCCCTGACGTAAAGCACGTTGTCGTTATCTTCAACCCGGCTGACGTTACCGCTCTCACCGCACTCATCCATTCAGGTCTGAAGCCTAACCAGCTCACTTCTCTCGCCGCTCTTGATTCAACCCGTCTCCAGGAAGCCCTTGCCCAGGAATTCGGCGTTCCTCAGAGCACCGTCACAGGAGCATACACTTACGGCGGACATGGTGAGGCTATGGCAGTGTTTGCCAGCAAGGCCCTCATCGACGGCAAGCCTATCTCAGAGTGCAGCCTTTCTGCCGAGAAATGGGCTGAGATCAAGCACAATACCATCCAGGGTGGTTCCAACATCATCAAGCTCCGTGGCCGCAGTTCATTCCAGAGCCCTGCCTACAATGCAGTCAAGATGATCGAGGCTGCTATGGGTGGCGAGAAGTTCACCTGGCCTGCAGGATGCTACGTCAACTGCGACAAGTGCGGTTACAAGAATGTATTTATGGCTATGCCTTCAGTTATCGACGCTGATGGCGTACACTTCACCGCCCCTCAGGGCTCTGCAGAGGAAATGGCCGACCTCAAGGCTTCTTATGAGCACCTCATCAAGATGCGTGAGGAGATTATCTCCCTTGGCATCGTTCCTGCAGTAGCTGACTGGAATAAAGAAAATCCTAACCTCTAGCGAGGTCTCAACCAATTCTCCGGATTCTGGGGCTTCTGCTCCTGCCAGAGTTGGAAATGAAGCTGGGTTTGACCGTCAATGGTGTCCACGACACCGATGGTCTGCCCGGTTTTCAGTTTGTCCCCGGCCTTGACTGAGACGCTGCCGAGTTTGCAATAGAATGTGAAGTAGTCACCGTGCTGGACAAGTACACATTTGTTGTAACCCGGCATCACGATGATTTTCTTGACTTCGCCGTCGAATACGGCCTGGGCCTTGGTGCCCTTGGCGACAGAGATGTTGACGCCGTTGTTGAACGGCAGCTGTACGGACTTGTAGACAGGATGGCTGTGCTGGCCGAAATGTTCGGCTATCGGGCCTTCGGCCGGCCACGGAAGTTTCCCCTTGTTTGATGCAAATTCTCCGGACAGGACATAATCTATCTTCTTGTCCCCGCTCTTTTTGCCGGCGTCCATCGCCTGGGCAATTATCTTCTGGATCTCCTTGTTGAGGGCATTGACCTGATCTTTCTTCTTGGTGAGGTCCTTCTGATACCTGTTTTTGTCCTTTTTAAGTTGGGCGATCAGGGTGTTGCTGTCCTGTTCCTCCTTTTCGAGCTTGTCAAGCTCGAGCTTGCGGCTGTCACGCAACTTTTTCGCTTCTGCGCGCAGTTCTTTGACCTTACCTATCTTTTCCTGAAGCTCAGCCTTGGTTTCCTTGATCTTGCTGGCCTGGCTGTTCATTGTAGAAGACAGGCTGCGCAGATAGTTGTAGCGTTTGCCGGCCTGCCCGAGGTTCTTGCTGGCAAGAAGGTACATATACCACACGCGTGCATCACGGTTCTTATATGCGCTCTTGACCAGTTTGTTGAAATAGAGCGTCATTGTGTCGAGACGGGCTTGGATGCGGTTCACTTCGCGCTGGTACTTGACGATGGTGTCATTGAATGCGGTTATCTCCCTGTCGCTTTCCTTGATGAGAGACTTTCTTGCATCGATCTTCTGCCTGGTGAGGCTGAGTTTTGTCAGCGCGCTTGAACTCTTTGTCGAATTGTCTTTGAGCTGTTGCTCGAGAATCTTGATTTCGCGTTCGAGTTTCGCCTTCTTGCTCTCTTGCGCGGAAGTGTCCTGCCCCCGCAGCAGGGGGGCGCAAAGTGCTGCAAGCAGTATTATGACGGCGAATCGTTTCATTTATTTTTCTTTTGCACGGCGAGGCTGGAATAATAAGCGGCAAGATCTTTCTCTCCAAGCGCATCAAGCACAGCGGCGTAATGTTCAAGTATGACATCGCTTTCCTTGCCTCCATATATCATTGCGCGCTTGAAGTGCGGTTTGGCTTCCTTTGTTTTTTTGAGAAGGTACAATATCCATCCGTAGGTGTCGAGATATGTGGCGTTGTCGGGCTCGAGCTCAATTACGCGGCGTGCCATCTTTTCCGCCTTCTTCAGCCGACGTCCTTCTTCACAGAGGAAATAGGCATAGTTGTTCAGGATGCTGACGGCGTCCGGATCAACCTTGAGGGCCTCTTCGTATGTGGCATAGGCCTTCTTTGCATTCCCTTGGGAGTGATATGTGTCCCCCATTACGCTCATTGCCATAATAAGGTTCGCGGTGTCCTTCTGCGCCCTTGCAAGCGGAATCATCTTTTCACAAACCCCCATCCAGGCCGTGGTGTCATTCTTGATGAAGCACATGTTCAGCTTGTTGTACAGGGATTGCATGTCATCCGGGTGCAGTTCCAGACATCTGTCCACAAGCTTGCCGATCTGTTCGCCCCAAACCCAGTAGAAGCGGGCGTCGATATTACCCAGCAGGGTTCTGAGATAGTTGCTCTTGAGTGCGCCGTTCAGCTGCCGGTTTTCAATGAACCTGCCGAGGGAGAGAAAATAGCCGGGGTAGTTCTGCTGGATGCGGAGGACTTCGGCCTTGCTGATTTCGGCCGGGGCATAGTTTTCATCGATGTCGAGAGCTTTCTGGTAGTACTCGAGGGCGAGAGAATCCTGCCGGTTGGCATATTTGGCGTCGCCGATCATAGTCAGGGTGTAGGGACTGCGATAGAATTGCGGTTCGCGCTCCACGAGGATTTCGCAGAGCCTGGCCGCTTCAAGATTGCGCCCCTGTGAATCGTAGAACGATGCAAGGGTGTTCATATACCAGTTGTTGGTGCTGTCGAGGGCGACTGCAGCGGAAAGGTGCTTTTCTGCGAGGGCGGGCTTGCCGGAATAATATTCGCAGAGGCCGAGATAGTAGCAGGCGGCATCGTTGGTGGAGTCTTTGGCGTGAATCCGCTCGAAGGCGGAAAGCGCCGCCTCTATGTTGCCGTCGGCGTAGAGCTGGGCCGCGTCAACCATATTGGCTTCACCCTGCGCGTGGGCGCAGATGGCGGCGGACATCAAACTCAATATGAACAATACTCTCTTCATACCATTTACAAAAATATGGAAATTGCGAGAATTTTTGGCTATTTTCGCGTTAAATTATTTCGAGTGGGAGATGCAACTTTTCGGCAACAAGATGCATCTTAAAACTCGGGAAACAGAATGGATCGAGGGGGCGAAGTCGGGTGACCGGCGCTCACAGAAAGCCATCTACGATATGCTCTCCGGCAAAATGTATGCCGTTTGTCTCCGTTATATGGGAGACAGCGACGCCGCTCAGGATATCCTTCAAGACGGTTTTGTGACCCTTTTCTCCAAACTGGACAGCTATTCCGGGGAAGGTTCCTTTGAAGGCTGGGCCCGAAAGATCTTTGTCAACACTGCACTGATGAGTCTCAGAAAGAAGGACGCGATGAAAGGCAGCGAGGACATCGACGTGGCCAGAAGCATAACCAGCGACGATCCGACGGTGTTCGAAAAGATCGGATACAAGGATCTCCTGAAGCTGATAGCGGCGCTTCCCGCAGGTTTTCGTACCGTTTTCAATATGTATGTGATCGAAGGCTATTCGCACAAGGAGATCGGCGAAGCGCTTGGTATTTCAGAGACGACGTCGCGCTCGCAGCTCCAGCGGGCACGCGTGCTGTTGCAGTCGAAGATAAAAGAAAGGTTTTAAGATGCAGGACGAAAAAATAAAAGCTTTGTTGGCAGACGCCGAGGTCAAACCGTCCCGGCGCGTCTGGCGTAACATAGCATTCCAGCTCGATGCAGCCGCGGCTCCAGCCGTCGGCCGGCCGTGGGCTTGGACCAAGTGGGCCGGTGCAGCCGTAGCCTTTGCCGCTATCGTCCTCGGGGTATTCATTTTCACCGGCAAGCCGGAAAGCCGACAACCAATTCCAACCTATATAAATATTACCGAAGCACCGACGGCTCAGGCTTCTCCTGTGCTGGATGAGCCTGAGTTAGTGGTGCCAAAACCGGAAAGCGATGCCGCCGGAATGGCAATCCGTCCGTCAAGGAGGGTTGAGCCTGTCGCGGAACAACTGGCAGAGGTCGTTGAGGAGAGTCCTGTTGCCGACGAAACCGGCGAAACCGGCGAAGCGGCGCCAGCTGTTGTAGAAAAGCACAATGCTGCCCCCGCTCCGTTCGCCCCTGCACGGCAGCCGGATGCTTTCGCACAGATGCAATTCGAAGATTTGCTGCAGTTCAAGCCGGGCCGCACCATCTATGCGCAGGGTGCTATCGGCGGAAATGACTCGGATATCAGATTCAAAGCCAACTCCGCCCGTATGTCAAGCGGTACAGCCGTTCCAAAGACCGGCATCACCGAACTTGGCGAATCTGTATTCGGAATTCCTTTCTCACTTGGTCTGGGCATCAGATTCTACCTTACCCCGAAGTTCTCGCTTGGTGCCGGTGTCAGCTATTCCCTCCTTTCAAGGACCTTTGAAGGCGAATATCAGAGGGTGTCCCCTGCGGGCATCGTCGAATTCTCCCAGACAGGTAACGTACATCACCAGATGCATTACGTCGGCATTCCGGTAAATGCCTACTACGACATCATCAGCGGTGAGACCATCAAGTTCTATGTGTTCGGTGGAGGTGAGGCTGAGTTCTGCGTGTCCAACAAGTACACACTATATTCATCTACGGATATTATTTTCCGCAGTCCTGTTAACAGCATCCAGTGGTCGGCGGGTGCCGGTCTTGGCCTTGAGTTCAAGCTCTCACCTGTACTCGGTCTTTATATCGAGCCTAGCGCACGCTACTATTTCCACAACAACCAGCCGAAGAACGTCCGTACGGAACGTCCTTTTATGGCAAATCTGGATGCAGGTCTGAGATTCGACTTCTAGTTCTTCCGAACAGGAGTCTCATCCATCATCAGGAAAGATTCTTTGTATCCGCCGTAGTCGACGACGATTTTCTCGAAGACTATTCCGGCATCGAGAGGCTTGAGCGTGAGCTCTGCCCAGCCGTCGTCTGTTACACTGACAGGAAGTTCGACCACGTCGGTCTTGACGCGCGTCGCAACCGTAGGATAATAAACGGTGTAGATGTTGGCAGGGTCTTCATTAAGCCTCTCATTGAAGAATATGGTACGACCTTCCTGATTGTTGAAGGCCACTTCGTATCTGTGCCCCGTGCCGTTGAAAGCGAGGGTTGACTTGACGGCAACGTGAACCTTGACTGACCTGGTGCCAGCCGGAAGCTTCAGCTTGTAAGTGAGGGCGGCGCCTTCTGCAGGCTCGGTGTAAGGCATCAGGGCAACGCCGCTGAGGGTGCGTCCCATATACGGGATGACAGTCCATTCCGTATTCGGAGCCGCCGTGGCGGTGAAGAAGTGCTCGGCTTCCATCGCCGTATAGCCCGTAGTGCCCGCGTCGAACTTGAACCCGCCAGCCGTGGCGTTCTCTATGCGTTGTATCCTTGGAAGCCTGTCCGCCGGGAAGTTGTCGTTCCAGCTGAAATATCCGATATGCTTCTGTGTCATCATACCGTTCCATTTGCCGTGGGCTATGTCGTTGTTGTATTCCGCCATCAGGAAAGCATCGCGCTTGAAGCAGGCTTCCACTTTGTCAGCCCATAGATTTGCGGCCTGGTCGCCGCGCTCGGAGAGGTAGAGATTCATTGCCTGGGCATAGTACATCTCGTATATGTTGCACATCGCCTGTACAGGGAAGAGGATGAGTTCTCTGTAAGCGTCGCGGTATTGAGGCTTGAGGGATATGTACTGGCGCAATGCCTCCATCTCCAGCTTGCAGTATTCGTCGGAGACCTTCTTGAATTCGCCGCTCTCAAGGTTGTAAGTCCTGTGGTCCATCATCTCGGCGGTGATGCGGCCGTTGTATTTGCTGTAGAGGTTCAGGATGCGTGCGGCTTCGGCAGCCTGGTCGGCGCCGAACTGCTGTTCACAGAACTGGAGAGTATGGTCGAGAAGATTCTCATTGGTGAAGTTCTGCGGATTGCGGGCCATATCGATGAAGAGGGTGATCGGGTATTCCATCGGCTTGAGGTCTCCGACATTGAGCACCCACAGCTTGTCGACACCGTATGCGTATGTCAGCTGGAGCTGTTCCCACATATTCTGCACAGGCGTGATGTTCAGCCATTTGGAGTTGCGTGGGGCACCCACGTAATCGACGTGGTAATAGATACCCCAGCCGCCTTTGCGCTTGCGCTCTTCGGCGTTGGGGAGCTTTCTCACGTCGCCCCAGTTGTCGTCACTGAGAAGAATGATGACATCATCAGGGACGCGGAGGCCGATCTCGTAATACTTCTGGACCTCCTTGTAAAGTGCCCAGACCTGCTGTCGCTCCGCCGGATTCTTCTTCGTAACCTTTTTGATGATCTTTCTCTGATTGTCGATGATGTTTTCAAGGATCCTCTTGTTCTCCTCGTCACGCGGCACGTACTCGTCGTCGTGGCCTTCCCGACCACCCATCGCCGTGTCGCCGTCTCCGCGCATTCCGATGGTGATGAGATCTTCGTTGTCCTTTGACCGTTCCATTCCCTCCGTGAAGAACTTGTCGAGGGCTTTTTTGTTGGTGGTATAGTCCCAGGCGCCTTCTGAGCCGTTTTTGCGTACCCACTCCTGATGGTTGCGCGCCATCGGCTCATGGTGAGAAGTGCCCATCACGATGCCCATATCGTCTGCGGTCTTGCTGTTGAGCGGATCGTCCGCATAGAAGGACCAGCCCCACATTGCCGGCCACAAGAAGTTTGCCCTGAGACGGAGAAGAAGTTCGAATACCCGTGCATAGAACTCGTGTCCGCCGTAATCGGTGCCATAGGTGTTCTTCACCCAGCCGGTAAGGCAAGGTGCCTCGTCGTTGAGGAAAATGCCGCGGTATTTCACGGCCGGTTCATTGACCGTCCAGAAGCCGCGCTGGATGGACATATCCTTGTGCCGTTCTATCGGGACATCGGCCCAGTCGTACCAAGGTGATACTCCCATAAGTTCGGAAAGTTCATATATTCCGTAAATCGTGCCGCGCTTGTCGCTACCTGCAATGACCAGAGCATCTTTGATGCCGGGGAGAGGATCTCGGACATCCGTGATGATGTACGTCTCCCACTTGCCCTTGATGGAGCTGAGGTCGATTCTTCCCTCTTTCTCCAGTTGGGCGATGGTCTTGCTTTCCGGTGAACCGATGATTATCGCGCGTTCCCAATGGGCTTCGGATCCGATATTCGGAGTTGCCCCGCAGATACGGCCGAAGTCCTCGCGCAGGGTGCGGGAAGCAATCTTGACACCCTCAAGGTCGTTGTCGTCAACGATGATAGGCGTAGGGACGCCATTTTCGATAAGGGCGAACCAGCCCTCCCGGATGCTTGGAGAAGTGATGCCCTTGTGATCGACTGCGGCCGCATTAATGGAAGAAAACAAGATGAACGCTGTGCCGAAGGCAGCGAAAAGACAATTCCTGAACATATATAAATCCGATTGGTTATTTACAAATTTAATGAAAATACTTAATTTTGTAAAAGCCCAAAACAAAATCGATATATGAAACTGGACGGAAGAAGACAAAGTACAAACGTAGATGACCGTAGAGGAAGCCGCACGGTCAAAACCGCAGGCGGAATAGGCCTTGGCGGTCTTGTGGTAGTAGGTATCATTACACTCCTTCTGGGAGGCAATCCTTCAGATGTCCTGAAGGTCGCTTCGCAGATGGGCGGCGGACAGACCACCACGGAATCTTATACCCCTACGGCTGAAGAGGAGGCTCTTGCGGTGTTCTCCAAGCAGATTCTTGCGGGCACGGAAGATGTCTGGACCAAGATTTTTGCTCAGAGCGGTCTTACGTACCAGCCACCGAAGCTTGTGCTTTTCACAGACTATGTCCAGACGGCCGGAGGAATGGCTTCTGCTGCGTCCGGCCCGTTCTACAACAGCGGAGACCAGTGTGTCTACATCGACCTCTCATTCTTCCGTGACATGAAAAAGGACATCGGGGCCGATGGTGATTTTGCCTACGCATACGTAATCGCCCACGAAGTGGGACATCACGTGCAGTACCTTCTGGGCACGCTCCAGCAGGCGCATCAGCAGATGCAGCGTGTTTCTGAAAAAGAAAGCAACCAGATCAGCGTCCGCCTTGAACTTCAGGCCGATTTCTATGCCGGCGTATGGGCATACTATGACAACAAGCTGTTCGGCTCGCTGGAGCCGGGTGACATTGAAGAGGGCCTTGCCGTTGCCGCCAAGATTGGTGACGACTACCTCCAGAAGAAAGCCCGCGGCTACGCCGTGCCTGATTCTTTCAATCACGGCACCTCCGCGCAGCGCTCCCGCTGGCTGCAGAAGGGCCTCAAAACAGGTGACCCTAACCAGGGTGACACCTTTACCCCGGCATATAGCCAATTATAAAATATAATCACTATGAATAAGAATCTGACCACAGCGGCGCTTGCGCTGTTAGTTGCACTGTCGGCATCGGCCCAGCAGTCCAACGTAAACCTGAGCCACAACCCTCAGAAGGATACCGAAGGCCTGATCCCTTTCAGCGCGAATCTGAATTCCCCGCAGGTAAATGACGACCACACCGTCGTATTCCGCCTCAGAGCCCCTAAAGCCGAGTCCGTTGCACTGTCGGGCGCTATGACCACCATAATGGGGGTTCGCGGCCCTATCCCTTTCACTAAGGGGGAAGACGGCATCTGGACTCTCACCATCGGCCCTCTCCCGGTAGATATGTATCAGTACAATCTGGTTGTCGACGGAGTCAGCATGGCCGATCCGAACAACACTTACGCGGCCTTTACGGCAATGCCTCCGTACAGCGAACTTATCGTACACGGCGATGGCCCTCAGTGGTGGGATGCGAAGGATGTCCCTCACGGATCGATTACCCGCCACATCTATTACAGCCCGGTTACTGAAGGCGAACGCGAAATCTATGTCTACACACCTCCACAGTATAACCCTAAGAAGAAGTATCCTGTCCTCTACCTTATGGGAGGCAGCGGCGAGCTCCCTTCCAACTGGATGTACGATGGGCGTGTGAACTTCATTATGGACAACCTTCTTGCAGAAGGGAAGGCCGAACCGATGATCATCGCTATAGTGAACAACCAGGTCATCCATCGCAATCATCCGCAGCACGAGAAACTTACCTTCGACGTGATGGAGCGCGAATACCGCGAAGCTGTAATTCCATTTGTCGACAGTCATTACAAGACTATCGCGAACCCTCACGGCCGTGCAATCTCCGGCCTTTCAATGGGTGGACGCCATACGATTTTCGTCGGTCTGAACTCACTGGATCTTTTCGCCAATTTCGGTGTGCTGAGTGCAGGTGACTTCACCGCAGAGAAGACCCTAGCCGAATTCCTCAATGACCCTAAGGCCAACGACAAGGTGGACTATCTGTTCGTGGGCCAGGGTGGTGCAGAAGAGAAGGGGATGTTCAATATGCGCGTCAAGGGCTTCAGAGACGCCCTTGACAACCACGGAATCGAATACGAATATTTCTGCTACGGTGACGCCGGACACGACTGGTCAACCTGGCGGCACCTGCTGTACTACGGATTCCTTCCTAATCTCTGGAAAAAATAGACTGCGCTTTTTTTCAGGACGGTTTGCGAAAAAGAAGATGACCTCTAAGTTTTGGACTCAGAGGTCATCTTCTTTGTGTATTTATCGGTAATTATTCGCGGACTGCTGCGATGCCAGGAAGTTCCTTGCCTTCAAGGGCCTCGAGCATTGCGCCGCCACCTGTTGAAACGTAGCTGACTTTCTTGGCATAGCCCATCTGGGTGACTGCTGCAACTGAGTCGCCGCCGCCGACGAGTGAGTATGCGCCGGCTTCGGTAGCCTTTGCGAGAAGCTCGGCAATCTTGAGGGTGCCCTTTGCGAATGTAGGCATCTCGAATACGCCTACAGGACCGTTCCAAAGGAGAGTCTTGGATCCAAGGATGACCTTCTCCCAGGTTGCGAGAGACTGCTCGCCTGCATCCATACCTTCCCAGTCGTCAGGGATGTCGTTTGAGACGACGGTCTTGGTGTTGGCGTCGTTGGCGAAGTTGTCAGCGATGACAGTGTCTTGTGAAACATAGATGTTCACGCCCTTCTCCTTTGCCTTTGCGAGGATCTCGAGTGCCTGTGGCATAAGGTCATCCTCGTGGAGGGAGTTGCCGATCTTGCCGCCCTGAGCCTTTACGAAAGTATAGCCCATGCCTCCGCCGATGATGAGGTTGTCAACCTTCTCGAGCATGTTCTCGAGCACTGCGAGCTTGCTTGATACCTTTGATCCGCCGATGATTGCGGTGAAAGGATGCTGTGCGTTCTTGAGAACGTTGTCGATGGCCTTGATCTCGCCTTCCATAAGGTAGCCGAACATCTTGTCGTTAGGGAAGTACTTGGCGATGAGAGCGGTTGAACCGTGAGCGCGGTGAGCGGTACCGAATGCGTCGTTGATATAGCAGTCGGCGTATGAAGCGAGGGTCTTGACGAACTCCTTCTGGCTTTCCTTTACAGCTGCCTTTGCGGCCTTCTTCTCGTCGTCTGAAGCATCCTCTGCAAGTCCGCGAGGTTTGCCTTCCTCTTCGGCATAGAAGCGGAGGTTCTCAAGGAGGAGAGCCTCGCCCGGCTTGAGGGCTGCAACTTCAGCCTGTGCCTTCTGGCAGTCGTCAGCGAACTTTACAGGTGCGCCGAGGCATTCGGAAACGTGCGCAACAATGTGTTTGAGAGAGAACTTGGCGTCAACACCCTTCGGACGTCCGAGGTGTGACATGATGATAAGGGAACCGCCACCGGCGAGAACCTTCTTGAGGGTAGGGATAGCCGCACGGATGCGGGTATCGTCGGTGATTTCAAACTTCTCATTGAGTGGAACATTGAAGTCCACGCGCACGATCGCTTTCTTGCCGGCGAAATCGTAACTGTCGATGTACTGCTGCATAATATTTTAGATGTATATGAATTTCCGAACCACAAATTTAATCATTCTAAAAAAACATTGCAACCTTTTCAAACAATAGTCCGTTTATTACAGAAATGATTTAAAGCGAAAATATGAAAATAAAGATTTCAATGGGTTTGATGGCAGCCTTGCTGCCTGTGATGGCATTTGCATCAAATGACTGGAAAGGGAAAGTGGTTGATGGAAAAGGTGAACCGGTCCCGTTTGCAAACGTGGTCGCCCTTTCAAGGGCGGATTCCACAATGGTGGCAGGGGTGACGACAGCCGAGGACGGCTCGTTCAATATAGTAACAGACGGAAAGGACCAGCTGTTGATGGTGTCGATGATAGGATACAGGACCCGCTATGTGACAGCTGCCGACAATATCAGTATTACGCTGACCGACGATATGCAATATCTTGAAGGGGCGGTCGTCTCTGCCGTTATCCCGAAAACCACACTTACAGGCGAGGGCTTGCAGACATCGGTCCGCGGCACTGTCCTTGAGACGGTCGGCACAGCCAATGATGTTCTAGCCCGCACCCCGGGCATCATAAAGAGCCAGGAAGGTCTGCAGGTAGTGGGCAAGGGCTCGCCAATAGTGTACATCAACGGCAGAAAATTGTCTGATATGACCGAACTCGACCGTCTGCAGAGCAACGAGATCCAGAGTGTGGAGGTGATCACGAACCCTGGCGCGCAATACAGTGCGAGCGTGCGCAGCGTTGTGCGTATCCGTACCGTAAAGCATCAGGGCGATGGTTTCGGCTTCAATGCAGGCCTTACAGACGAGCAATCTCTTCATAATGGTTATAACGATCCGTCAGGTTATCTGAATGCTAACTACCGCCACAACGGACTGGATATCTTCGCCGGCGTAAATGCCCTGAAATACACTTCCCGCCAGGAAAGTGATATGGTGCAGCAGACCTTCGGCAACCCTGATTTCAAACAGGAGGGGCCCCTGGATTTTGTCCAGAAGATGATGAATGTCGGAGTCAACGGAGGGCTGAACTGGCAGATCTCGGACAATCATTCCCTTGGTTTCAGGGTTGAAGCCTCGATGGATCCAAAGGTGGACGTTCACCAGCTGATTGATGAAGACATTTTCGAGGGCGGAGTCCTGACTGACCACCTTCTCGCCGAAGGCAACCATCACAATGACAATATGCCGTATGGAATATCGGCCAATGCCTACTATAACGGGCAGGTGGGCAGACTGGGAATCGACTTCAATGCCGATTACTACGGAATGAAGAGTTCGCAGGATGCTCATACCGTGGAAAAGAGTGCAATGGGACAGGACGATGACGTCAATTACATTTCCCACAGCGGGAACAGGATGTATGCCGCAAAGCTTGTGCTGTCCTATCCGATATGGGCGGGAATGCTTCAGGCCGGTACGGAAGATGTATTTTCGCGCAGGGATGACGACTACTCCATCAACAATGCCTCCGTGCCTTCGTCGGCATCGAAAGTGAGCGAGGATAATATAGCCCTGTTTGCATCATACGGCTTCTATCTGCAGAAAATCGGGCAATTCAGCGCCGGAGTACGCTACGAACACGTGAACTACGTCTATGAGGACCTCAACGGCTCCGATGACCTGAGCAGGAAGTACGATAATGTTTTCCCGACTCTTTCCTATGCCAATGCCTTCGGCCCGGTGCAGATGCAGCTGAGCTACAGCGCAAAGACGCACAGGCCGGATTTCCAGTCGCTCAGCAGTGCCGTCCGTTACCATAGCCGCTACATATATCAGAGCGGCAACGCAAAGCTCCAGCCGCAGACCAACCACGACCTTGGTTTGAATGTCAATTGGAAATGGCTTACTATGGTGACGCAGTACTCCCGCATAAACGACGCCATATCACAATGGTCGGAGCTGTACAATGACAGCGGCGTGGTCCTGGTTCATCCGACGAACCTGGACAGGCCGATAAGGACGCTCGCC
>JAZLGQ010000078.1:0-35749 GCA_045616385.1 Candidatus Cryptobacteroides sp. | reverse complement strand
CTTTTGACTGTATTGTCTCGTTTTGCCTTATGAAATTGCAGTCCCATTCGCAACTCGAAAAAACTCGAATTTTAAATTACAGACTATAATCTCTTTTTAACTTCTTTACCTCGTTATCTCTCTCAGTATTGTCAATGAACTTTTCAAATCCCCTCTCGTTCGAAAGGGGATGCAAAGGTATGCTTTTTTTCCATACCTGCAAAACTTTTTTTAAAAAATTATCAATATTCTTTTGGGGCTGCACCGGCCGAAATGAAAAAAGTCCGCGATTTCCGCGGACTTTCGTATAGCTGAGCAGACAGTGCTACTGTGCGTAAAGCGTGATGATATTGCGAATTACGGCCGCAGCCTTCTCCATATTCTCAAGAGGAAGGAACTCCATCTTGCCGTGGAAATTCAATCCGCCGGCAAAGATATTCGGGCAAGGAAGCCCCATAAATGAAAGGCGGGCGCCGTCGGTGCCGCCGCGGATAGGCTGGATGCGAGGCTTCACGCCTGCCATTTCCATAGCCTTGACAGCGGTCTCGACCACGTGATAGTGCGGCTCGACCATCTCGCGCATATTATAATATTGGTCACGGAGCACAAGAGTTGCCACACCTTCCCCATAGCGGGCGTTGATGAAATCGACGCACTGCTGCATCACCGCCTTCTTCTGCTCGAACTTGCCGCGGTCGTGATCGCGGACGATATATGCGATATCCGCCTCCTCGACGGTTCCCTTGAAACTGATGATGTGGAAGAACCCGTCGTACCCTTCGGTATATTCAGGCCTCTGGTCGACAGGCAGGAGGGAATTGAGTTCCTGCGCGATGAGAATGGCATTCAGCATCTTGTCCTTGGCATATCCCGGATGGACGTTGCGTCCCTGGATATGGATCCTGGCAGATGCGGCATTGAAATTCTCGAACTCGAGTTCGCCTTCGTCGCCGCCATCCATAGTGTATGCATAATCGGCACCGAACTTCCCGACGTCAAACTTGTCGACGCCGCGGCCGATCTCCTCGTCCGGAGTGAATCCGATCTTCAGTTCGCCGTGCTTGAATTCAGGATGCTCCACAATGTACTGGACTGTATCCATTATCTCAGCAACACCGGCCTTGTCGTCTGCGCCGAGAAGCGTGGTACCATCGGTGGTGATGAGAGTCTGCCCCTTGTGTGCGAGAAGTTCAGGGAACTCCGCCGGCTTGAGATAGAGGCCCGGAACACCCTTGAGGGCGATGTCGCTGCCGTCATAAGCAGGGATGATCTGAGGATTGACATTCTTCCCGGACGCGTCCGGAGCAGTATCGACGTGAGCGATGAAGCCTATTTTCGGTGCAGTACAGCCGCAATTCGCAGGAATCGTTGCCATAACATAGCCGTATTCGTCGAGGGTTGCCTCAACGCCCATCGCAAGAAGCTCGTCGCGGAGCATTCGCAGCAGGTCGAGTTCCTTTGCTGCCGAAGGTTGGGTTTCAGACTCCTCGCAGGACTGCGTGTCAACTGAAACGTATCTTAAAAATCTGTCGAGTATCTTTTCCATATCTATTTCTTTGAATCGATTTTCATTGAAGCCACTATCATATATATTATGATAGCAACGTAAGGGAGGATGGCGATGGCCTCGCCCGGACCCTCACACCATTCTGTCATAAACCACTCGCAGCCGGCGAATTTGAGGATGGCTGAAACTACACCCATAAGGGCGCCGCCTGCAATGAAGCCGCTGGCGATGAGCGTGCCCTTCTCCTGACGCTCCGCGTTGACCTCGGCATTCTTGCTGCGGGTGCTTACGAACCAGGCGATGGCTCCGCCGACAAGCAGAGGGAGGTTAAGGTCCATAGGGATGAACATTCCAAGGCAGAACGCGAGTGCGGGAACCTTGAATACGGTAAGCAGAACCGCAATCACAGCACCTATTCCGTAGAGAAGCCAAGGGGCGCTTCCGCCGTTCATCAACGGCTGGATGACAGCTGCCATCGCATTGGCCTGAGGAGCCACGAGAGCGCCCTCGCCGACGAATCCATAAGTCTTGTTCAAAATGAACATAACTCCACCCACGGTTGCCGCCGCGACCACGACGCCGATGAATTTCCAGGCCTCCTGCTTCTTCGGCGTAGTGCCGACCCAGTAGCCGATCTTGAAGTCGGTGATGAGTCCGCCCGCGGTCGAAAGCGCAGTGCACACAACGCCGCCTATCACCATTGAAGCGACCATTCCGGCATTACCCTTGAGGCCTGCAGCCACGAGGACGAGCGCCGTGATGATAAGTGTCATTATGGTCATACCGCTGACAGGGTTGGTACCCACGATCGCTATGGCGTTTGCGGCAACGGTTGTAAAGAGGAAGGCGATGACAGCCACGATGACGAGGCCGATGAGGGCCTGCCAGATCGTGTCAACGACACCGCCGAATGCGAAGAATGCAAAAACTGCAAGGAGAGCGATTGCCACACCCCATACGACGGTCTTCATAGGAAGATCATCCTGTGTGCGCTCTGCAGAAGCAACGGTCGCGCCCGGTTTTTTCCTGAATTCGCTCGCGGCAAGGCCGACAGCCGACCTGATGACAGCCGAGCTCTTGATTATGCCGATGATGCCGGCAGTGGCGATGCCACCTATGCCTATGTGGCGCGCATAATCCTTGAAAATCTGCTCAGGGGACATCTCGCCGATGGTCTGGACGACTCCGGTACCCATAAGGTCTATCACGCTGCCACCCCAGATAAGGTTCATAAGAGGAATTATCACAAGCCATACGAGGAAGGAGCCGCAGCAGATGATGAATGCATACTTGAGACCGACGATATAACCCAGGCCCAGGACGGCCGCGCCCGTGTTGAGCTTGACCACAAGCTTGGCCTTGTCGGCAACGACGGATCCCCAATGCATCACCGTGGTGCTGATGGTCTCGGCCCAGGCTCCGAACGTGGAGACCACGAAGTCGTAGAGTCCGCCGATGAGACCGCTGACGAGAAGCGTCCTCGCGCTCTTGCCGCCACCCTCACCGCTCACAAGGACCTGTGTAGTTGCCGTAGCTTCAGGGAAAGGATATTTTCCGTGCATCTCTTTCACAAAATACTTGCGGAACGGAATCAGGAACAGGATGCCGAGGAATCCGCCAAGTACAGACGAAAGGAACATCTGCCAGAAATTGACCTCAAGACCGAGGATATAGATGGCAGGAAGCGTAAAGATGGCCCCGGCCACGACAACCCCGGAGCAGGCTCCGATGGACTGGATGATTACGTTCTGGCCAAGTCCGCCTTTCTTTCCCAGCGCGCCCGTGATGCCGATCGCAAGGATTGCGATAGGTATGGCGGCTTCGAAAACCTGCCCGACTTTAAGTCCGAGGTATGCTGCGGCGGCAGAAAAGATGATGGCCATCACGATGCCCATCGCCACCGAATATGCCGTAACCTCAATCGGCTTCTGGTTCGACCCCAGCAGGGGCTGGTAACTCTCTCCCGGCTTCAACTCCCTGTGGGCGTTTTCCGGAAGGCTCAGGTTTTTGTTTTCCTTCATTTCGTGCTTTTTGTTTTGTATAATATTCCAGGTATTTTTCGTATTTCCGCTGATCGGCGAGAGCCTCCTTCTCGCGACGCTTGCGAAGGCGGGCAGCCCTGGCTTCATCACGCTTCTGCTTTTTAAGGGCACGGGCTTCGGTCCTGGCCGCATCGCGGGCGTCCAGCTCAGCCCATCTGGCATCGCGGGCTGCGATGCGCATCTGCCTGGCCTGCTCGGCGGCTTCTTTCTTCTTCTGGCGCTCGATTTCCTTCAGCTCTCTCGGGGTCAGCTCCTTAGGGGTCACAGCAACGGTGTCTGAAGCAGCAATTGCAATCGCAACGGTATCTGCTGCGGCAGAGTCGACGGCAACGGTATCCGTGATGACCGGCAAGGCGGCAACGGTATCGCCTGCAGCACTTGCCGCAGCAACACTGTCCCTGACGGCAGCCTCCCGTTCCCTTCTGAGCGCCGCCTTGCGTTTTGCTTCCTCCAGAGACCTGTAGACATCATCCATATACCCCGGGAAATATATGTCCGTCTGTACAAAAGTCGCTCGCGGCCTGCGCTCATAGGCCGTCCTCTCACTCGGACGTATCGTGAGGGTCGTTATGTCTTCCCTGCCTTTCGGCCTCTTTTCCGGCATCCAGTTGAATCCTCTCATACGTGATTCCTTCTCCGGGAGCTGGGCTATTGGATACGCGTCATTCTTCGGGCTGTCGAAATAAAAGACCTTCTCGACGGCGCCATCCTTCAGGAGTGCCGAGAGCATCTTGCTCTCAACCTTGTTCACCGTGGCGTACACGTCATTCTCCTGAAGATAGAAGAGCGCAGAAGCACCGCCAAGTGCATCAAAGCGGCGCAGAGCCGAGGTGGAATCAAAGAATGCCATCACGTCGGTTCCCTTGATCTGGTCATAGCAAGCCTCTGCTTCCTCCGTCAGGATGAATGCATTCGACATCAGGCTGGCCCGGTCGATGCCGCCGCTCTTAATCAGAACGAAAAGGCTGTCGGATGTGTATTGCCTGTTGCCCTCATTCCAGATTATCGGATCTATGAAGAACCTGGCAATGGAATCGAGGTCGCTGTAATAGAGGGAATCACACGAAAGCTGAAGGTCCTTGCGGAACATCTTCACGTGGCCGCGCCCGAAAACGAATCCCACTTTCGTGGTATCGGGAGCCGGGGCCGGCGCCGCCGTCGTATCGACAGGAGCGGCCAGCGTATCTGCAGGAACGGCCAGCGTATCCGCTGAAGCAACCAGAGTGTCTGCGAAAGCGGCCAGCGTGTCAACAGCAGCAAAAGCAGAGTCTGCAGAAGCGGCCAGCGTGTCTGTCGGGGGTGCCACCTCCTCTGCGGCCACCGGGCTCTGAGGTTTGGCGTCCTTTGCCCCGGGACGGGATCTCGCGCCTTTCATCTTCTCAGCCTTCTCGGCCCCGGCCGCCCTTGCCGCCTCCTCAGAAGCCTTGCGGCGATAAGAACTGACGGGGTCGGCCATAATATCTTCAAGCCTCGCAAGCGCATCGGATACAATATGGTCAGGTATGTCACAACGTTTTATTGACTGATGGACAAGTGTATCGGCGCCACAATACAAGGTGTCAACCTTGCCGTCCTGCTCAGTCTTTATAGCCACCGCGGCACGTTTGCGCAGCGTAGCCCTGGAGATGGAGTCACGATAGAAGATGTAATCGGCTATCGCGAAAGTGTTGCGGGTCGTATCCTGAACCTGGGCGTGACCACGGAGGTTGACGTCATTGGAATTCCGATAGTAGTAGAGCGTGTCGCACCACACCTCCTTGTCCTCGGTGAGCGCATGCACCTTGTCCCTGAAAAAGAAGGTTTCAGTATTGCGGTTATACCATCCTTTGTTCCCGGACAGCATATTGCCTTCCTTCCAGAAATCGATGTAGGTGACGAAATCGGCAAAGCTTCTGTCAGAATCGTACTTCATACTGCTCGTCCTGACAAATACGGAATCCGTGAACATATTGACGTTCCCGTTGAACGTGAACAGCTTGATGGCCGACTCATAGGTGCCGCGGTCCGATTCGATGATCTGTCCGTCGGCATCACGCATAGCACCGCCACCGACAAACATCGCCACGCTGTCCTTGGTGTTGTAGTCAAGGTTGCGGGTACGGAGCACATTCTCCTTCTTGTTCCGGAGCTGGACGACAGACCCCCTGAACTGTGCGAGGTCGTCATCGATGAAGTAGTCAAGACGGTCGCTGGTCAGCTCGGTTTCATCCTGGATGAGCTGCACGTGCCCCTCGCAGTTTATGATCCTGGTATCGACGTTCCAGAGAGCGGAATCGCAGATAAGGAGGGTCCCATTATGGAGGAATGTGGCATCGAACGCCTTTCTAACGGCATTGCCGTCAACTTCATTCAACTTGATGGAGCTGGCCTGGATCAAGCGCACAAGCGAATCCTTCTGCCCGGTCTGCGCCCGTGCAAAAAGAGGTGCCAGAAGCGCCACAAGGGCAAGTGCCAGCCTTATTGCTTCTTGATTTTTCCTGCCCATTCCGTCCTTGAGAACTCACAGTCCTTGAACATCGGATCTATGACAATGTGGGTCTCACGTATCTTCTGTGAGATGAAATCCTGGATAGCTTTTATCTGGTTCCTGTTCTGGACTATGCCCTGAAGGGTCGTGTAATCATTCTCAAATGAGGCCGGGTGCGCCGGGACAATCTTGTCCAGACGAACAATCTTATAAACGAGGTTTCCGTTCCTGCCCTCATTGTCAAGAGATTCGATAGGCTCGGAGATTTCGCCGATATCAAGGTCGCGTACAGCCTGATAGTCTTCAGGCTTCAGCTGGTCTATCTCGAAATATGCCGAACCGGTGTTGGGGTCGGACATCTGGCCACCGTTGGTACGGGTGGCAGGGTCTTCTGAATAGAAACGGGCGGCAAGTTCGAAAGTGATTGACGAATCGAGGATGGCCGTGCGTATGCTGTCAAGCTTGTGGAATGCCTTCTCCCTGTCTTCGGCGGTATATCTTGGTTTGAGTAGTATATGGCGGGCATTGAACATATCACCCTTCTTCTCCAGGACTTCGATAAGGTGGAAGCCGTCCGGAGTTTCAACGGTCTGGGAGATGATTCCAGGCTTCAAGGACATTGCCGCGTCCGAGAACACCGGCCAGAAAATCGACTTCGAGGCCATACCGAGCTCCCCGCCCTTTCTTGCACTGCCCGGATCCTCGGAATAGAGGCGGGCCAGAGTGGCGAACTTCTCGCCGTTGATGATGCGCTCGCGGATTGAAAGGAGGCGTTCCTTGACCGCAATGGCAGCGGCCTCCCGGTCCGGATAGATGCATATCTGGCTCATCTGATACTTGATTGGGATGACAGGAAGGTCCTCCACATCCGTGCTGTCAAGGTATTTTTTGACATCGTATGGAGTCACGTCTGGAATCTTCTTCGCTATTTCCTGCTGTTCCTGCTGGGTAAGGCTGTTTTCCTCAAGCTGTGTCTGCCACTCCTGACGGAGCTTATAGACAGGCTTCTTGAAATATTCCTCGACGCCCTCGTCCCCGCCCATAGCAGTACGCACCTGATCCAGCCTCTGGGACAATTCTGCCGAGACCACGTCCTTGTTGACGCTCAGCGAGTCAACCCTCGCCTGCATAAGTAGCAGTTTTGACTCCATAAAGCTCTCCAGGACTGCACAGCGTTCATTCTGCCCCAGCATAGCACCCTGTGCCCTCTGGATCTGAATCTCATCCTCGAGACCCGAAATGGTTATGACCTCATTGCCGACCACGGCAATGGTCTTGTCCACAACGCCATTATACTTCTGGGCAGACGCAAGGGCACAGACACCCATCAGAACTGCAGCAACGATTGATTTGTTAAAATATCCCATTTTCAATAAATGACAAGATTCTTATGACTGAGTGCATTCGTCAGCAAGTCTTGTTCCAAATCGGCGATAAGCTGGTGCTTTCTTGCACTCAATATGTAATTTCGGATTTTATCTTCGCAATACTCGACCGGCGCCACACCATCGACTTGCATCTCACATATATACGCCGCCATAAGGTCGGGACGGTCGTCTGATTCAACCTTGATGAAATCACCGCTCTTGTGCTTGAGCATCGATTCATAGTCCATCCCGAATTCCTTGGCCAGCACAACCGCATCGATCCACTGTTCGGAATTGTCCCAATAGCGCAGGGCGGCAGAACGCGCAAGGCTGTCGGCGAATCCGACATCCTCATAATCCGGTGAGCTCATCTTCTTGAGAATGATATCCTTGTTCGGCGCGCCTTTCATTATGTCGATGAAACGCACCTTCAATATCGGGCGCTCCAACTCGAAGTTCTGCTTGTTGTCGTTGTAGTATTTCTGGATCTGCTGACGGGTTATGAGGGTGTCGAGACGGTCGTTGACATATCTCTGCTCATATCGATATTTCAGGAGAGACCTCCGATAGTCCTCAAGCTCGGCGGTGACGTCCATCTCTGCCTTTGACAGCTGCTGCGATGCCACGTCCATATACAGGAGTTCCGTCGCCCAGGAGTTGATATATTGCATCGCCAGATTGACGCTGTCGTCGGGCGAAGCGAATTCAGGGATGTATTTGTCGAGTTCTGACTTGTACAGCTTGTATTTCCCCACCTTCGCGACAACCTGGTCGTCGTGGACGATGGACGAAATCACCGTGCAGGAGCACAATGAAAGAAAAGCTGTGACGAAAGACAAAAATCTTCTCATAATTTGCAAATTTACAAATAATATGGAGAAAAATCTTATCTTTGAGAATCCAACCCAAAAGTTCAGAGTATGCACAATCTTTTCAAACTTTGCCAAATTGTATTGCTGGCCATTTGCATTGTCAGCTGCAACGGTGTACAGACGCTCATCAACCGCACAGCGGCCGAGGAGAAAGAGGAGAAGCTGCGTAAGATTGAGCAGATAGAGGCCGCACGTCAGAATGCTGAAACGCGCAGCCGCGAGAAAGCCGACTCCATAAATGCCCAAAAACCAACGGCAAAGGAAAGGGCGGCCGAGAAAAAGAGCATACAGCAAAAGGCGTTCGAAAGAGCGGAAGCCGAAGCTATGGCAAAAAGTCAGGCAAGAGCTGCCGCTGAAGAAAAGGCCAAATCAAGAAGTATCGACAAAAGTCGGCAGACAAAAGGCTCCGAACTTGCCCGCGAAGTGGCTTCCGCCGCCGGCAATTCTGCAAAAAAGGCCGAAAAGACAGCTGAAAAAACCGCGAAGCCTGAAACTGGTCAGAAAGTGAAACAGGAAGCGAGGAAGGAAACGAAGCAGGTGACCGGGACGGAACCGAAGGCCGGATATGACGTTGTCCTGGGCACTTTCTCAAAGGCATCAACTGCACAGGAACTCTGTTCGGTGGCCAGGAACTACGGATACACGGCTTATGTGGAAAAACAGGGCAATATGACTGCCGTTGTCGTGAAATGCCCTGCCGGCAGCCGCAACGGTGCGGAAGAATTCCTGCAGAAAATCCTCAAGGAACCTTTCTGTCCGAAAGATTCCAGGCTGCGTTCAAGGTAACGGAGCCCCTGTCTGTCACGGTTACAGGGCCTGTATCGAAGCGTCAAGCCAGTCTATCCTGTCATTGATGTATGTCTTCATCCTTTCAATGGCAAGCCCGTATGGCAACTTTTCGTCACCGTTTATATTCACCTTGTTGAGCGGCCACATAGCGTAGTCCGCATTGGACGAGTTGGCGAGAACCGTGGAAAGGGAATCCACGTAATTGGTGATGTCACGGAAATCGTCCTTTGATTCATTCCATTTTTCCTTCACGCGGGACACAAAGACAGGGTCACGAAACATCCTCGGATACCATATACCACGATTCTTGGCCCGCCATTCTCCGACTTTGTCGGGCATATAAGTACCCCAGTCAAAGTCCCAGACAGGACCGGCCTTCAACTTTTCATTTACATCCTTGTACAGAAACACGCTTTTAGGGCCGCAGCATTCGTAATTGCCGGAGACTTCCTGTACGAACCAGTAGTCGATGAAAGTGTCTATGTCCAACAAATCCTTGTACTTGCATTTTTCGGAATCGGCGGGTTCATAGTGATAAAGCTGCCACTCGATGTCATTCAGATATTCGGTTATATATTCAATCTGTGCGTCAGGCACATCCTCGTCGGGCGACTTCAGGTTCACCGGACATGACGTCCTGGACAGGCGGAACCTGTATTTCTCGTCGTAGTTCTGGTCAAGTTCAACAAGGTATCCTCCGGTAAGGGCATCCCCGCTCACGACGTCAGGGGCGATTTCGGTGATGTTCACCCTGTCCTTCGACACCTTGACTTTCTCACACAGGAAGTACAGGCCCTGATGTTTCCCATTGAGGACGAGCTCGACGAACTCTCCGCGAGGAGTCCATTCCAAGGACTTCGTGCGACGGGCAAGTTCGAGCGTGACGGCATTTCTGATATTGGTTCTGTCAATGAAATTCGCGATAAGGTTCCACTTCTTGTCCTTCGGCATTCCGAGCACCTTCGCCTTCTTCTCCAATGAAAATGTGTACGGATGCTTGTCAAACCCCCAGGTAGTGTTGCCCCGACCCTTGACGCTGGCGGCCCCCAGGTCATCCACCGTCCTGTCGGTGTTGTGGATGCTCACGTTCGAGCCCTGGATCCAGATTTCTTTCGAAGAGATGGGCCGCGAATCCGGTGTGTCCAAAAGAAGGGCCGGCAAATCAAAGGAATACACCCTGACAACGTACTCGCGCGCAGAGGTATTCCTTGAAGACACCGTGTATGTTACAGCCTGCGTGAAATCATTCGAAGTGGTGCCGCTGACCTGGACGGCACCATTGACGCGAACTTCGCGTGCATCGGTCGTAAAGGAAGCGACAAGATTCGTAAGGCGCGCGCCCGGAGGCAGGCACACAACAATGTTGCTGCCGGAGATATGACCTTTTTCCGTGATTTTACCGTCGGAAATCGAGAAGGAAGAAATCGTGTTGCCGCCCTGTTCGTAATGGACAGGTATCTTCCCGGACGATGCCTCCGCCCTTCCATTGGAGAAATGGAGTGCAAGGGAAACGGACAGACCGCCGCAGAAAAAATCATCGGGAAAGGTGTCGCCGTCAATCACGACAGTCAACACTCCGTCAGAAAAATATCGGGAAACGACAGGGATATATTTTATTCGGGCGAAAGCCTTGGTCTCGGAATATTCCGCCGTAACCGTCAGATATCCGGCTTCCGCATCCATAAGCTGCTCGACAACCTCAACCGGAGAGACCTCAAAGCTCAGGGCTGTCTTACCGGACACCTCGACGGAGCCATCGGCCGTGTCCGGAATGAACCTTATGAATTCTATCGACTTTATCTGCGAGGCCACCACGTCCGCCTCCGACTCGGGGAGTCCGACACAGGAAGCCAATCCGAGCAGCGACAGCGAAAGCAGTATGACAGTCGAGAACTTCATGATACGGCCTAATATCCCTCCCAATCCGGAACCGCCTGTCCCGGAGTAATTCCATTGGTGCTTCCGATACTCGGATTTCCGGTCTGATACCAGTCCCCGCCACCATCAGGAATCCTTGCCATATTTCCTACAATAGGAGTACCAAGGTCGACAGTTGTCCATCCGCCGCCCTTGTTACCTCTCTTGACGTCGTCCCAGATCAACTTCTCGCCTACAAAATCACTGTTCCTTGAGTCTCTCAGACGGATGTGGAGATTTTTTTGAACAAATGAGGACAGATCGGTATCGGACTCTGCCACGAGGAATCCCTTCGGCGAAATCTTCGTGCCGTCTTCGGCGGCCCAGACGGTCTTGTTGTCTGCTTCTCCGTCCTTGTTGATTCTGCTCCAGCGCAACTGGAATCCGGTAAGGTCAATCTCTTCAGTGGAATTGTTATAAAGTTCGAACCTGCTGTTCGCAAGATCGATCTCATTGATGACGACATACATCATCGTCTGGTCTATTTCGCCCATTTTCGCGCCGTTTTCAGAACCGGGAGTAGGGGCGGAATAGAACCACGTATCCTTGGCCGACGGAATCGCCGCGGTATACGAATACTCGTCCACCTCCGGTTGCATATGAACCATATTCCATCCTGTTCCCTTTTCACCGCGCCTGAATTCCGACACGATTTTCTTGTTGGAATCCTGAAGCCAGACATATGTGTTCCTCTTACCCGACAGGTTACGCTTCAGATTGGTGCTCACATTCTCCTTCCCTTCCACATATTTCAGGCAAAGATACTTGCCTGAAGCAAGTGTCATACCCGCAGCGCCCTCCCAAAGGGTCTGCTCATCATCAGCGCCGTCCACCGTTCTCATCCTGCGGATTTTCGCACCTTCCAGCATAACCGTCTCCTCACCGGCATTGTATATCTCCACAAAATCCTCGGCGGCGTTGATTTCACTGAGGAAAACATTTTTCAAGTCCCGTGTCGGCTTATGCTCCTGCGCCGGACGGCCTTCATCACCGCCGCCAACCGGATCCGTGTCTGGTTTCGAACAGGAAAAAAGCACGGACAGGAATAAAAGACAATAAATTTTCTTTACCATTTTCTTGTTTCTGAAATAGAATAATCGGGATACAACTTCAAATAAAATTTCATCTGATCGCGGGTATACTTGCCGCTTACCGGCATCTCCTCCCGTGTAGGCTCTCTCAAGCCCTCCAGCCTTTCAATCAGAGGCGCCGCGATATCCGCCCTGAGCAAAGATATCAGATATTCGGCGTTTTCCCTGTCCTCCGCGTTGAAAGCCTTTTCATACCGGGAAATATACTTTTCGGCCCTGGACCTGATTTTTTCATCGAAGCAGCAGTTCACAAGCACGCTGCCGTCATTCTGAACGGCACTCGTGAATCCATAAAGATTATCCGAGACATACTCTGCAGGGGAATCCGCGCCTTCAATGACAAAGGACAGTTCTTTGTATAAAAAACCGGACGCATCGGGCACCGTGACTTCGAAATACTTGTACCCGCCCGTCACACTCTCGGATATCTGTGCCAGGCTGCGCATTTCGACATAGTCATAGAGTTCGTCATAACTTGTCACCCAGATGTTGTCTTTCCCGTCACGTCCGTAGAGCCTGAAAATTTCCCGGAACATATCAACTTCTTCCATCGTAGGACGGTGCGTGAGCATACTGATAAGCCGGGGCCTGTCTGAAAAGGATTCCAATTCAAGCTCATTCAGTTTCTCTCCGGGCGTGCCGGGGCTGACCCCTCCGAAAACGTTCAACTTGTATAGAGACTGCATCTCCTGAGGGTAAACGTCATCGACTCCGATGGTGGCTCTGGTCATACGCACAAGGGGACTTTTTGCCGCGGCTTCCAGATAAAGGGCATCGCCGTTCGGCTGGGCGAGGGTCTGCATCGGATACCCGATTTTTGAAAGTGTCCTGTCATAGTCGTCACGGAATCCGTCAACTATGCCATCTACCGTCTTGTCACTGTGCCGGGTGGTATCGATATCGTGCCAATAAACCGCGTTGCCCATATCTACCATCACCTGAAGTTCCTCCCAGGACACATAAGGGAAAAACGAAGACACCGTGACATCGGGAATAAGACCGTCAGGGCTGAAGGAGTTCTTCGAATTGGGCCAGATAGCCTCGCCGAAAGAGAAGCGTCTGTCCGTTCCGCATCCGTCCGAGACGCACAGCGGTTCATTCCTGCTGCCGGTGGTCGGCTTCGCGTCCTTGTGGAAAAACTCAACGTCATCGACCCATTGGCCGTTAATGACGGAATATATGCGGGACCACCCGTTCTCATAGGAGTCATCGACCGTATATGAGAATACGAAATGCTTGTTGAATTTCAAAGGAGCGATACGGGCGCGAACAGAATCACCGTTGCCGTTACCCACCGGCACCCGGAAGGAAAATGTGGCGGAGTTGCCGTCGCCTGAGAGAGTCTTTGTCGTAAAAGGGGCCTTGCCGTACTTGTCTTCATACTCACCAGATGAGAGAATCTCGCAGGAAATGCCCATGTCGAACTCATCACCGACAAGCAGTTCTCCCGAGAGGGCCTCCTTCCTGGCTTTCATCACCACCTCGATTTCGGCCGAATAACCGTCCTGGAGTATGCTCCGCAACCATCGGGTCTCCCTGACGGCGATGCCTGTCTTCATAACACCATTATCCCTGTATGTTGCTGTCACATCATACAGGGACAAAAGATCATCGGAAACATTCACACAGTAATACTTCATCTCGGGCATAGCCATCTGGCCACCGCCGCATGAAGCCGCCAAAAAGGCGAGTGCTGCAAATATTGCCGCTACTGTAAATCTTCTCCTATTTGCCTGAATAAACCAATTCATTATTAGGGAACTCAAACCAGTCCGTAGCCTTGGTGTGATCGCCACACCAGGTCGGGAAGTTCGGATATGCCTTGTTGATGGATACAAACTCCTCCGGCCATACCCATCCCTTAGGCACACAAATCATATATGGTACGCTACCCTTTGCAGGGGCGGCAATTATGCTAGTCTGGTCATCACGGCGGATGATGAACCCCCCCATATCGGTTGATGACATAGCGAAGTCCGGATCAACGGTGATCGTCTTCCTTACAACAGCGGCTGTCTCACCCTTTGCACCTGAGATGGTGTTGACCATCGTCCTGAGGTTTGAAAGGCCGAAAATTGCGTGAATCTCGCCAAGTTCGGTCTCTTCCTTGGTCTTTGGATTGACATAGAACACACGGTTTGCAAGAGTACCGCCACAGGCAAGGAAGTTGACGGTTGCCTTGTCGGAACCTACGACGTGTGAAACGGAGAACACCACGTCATTGAAGTCATAATCCGCAGAAGAGCCCAAGTCTTCGCAGGCAAGCATAAACGTGTTCTCTTCAGCGCTGCCGAAAGGCTTGAGGTCACCGGAAAGACTGAAGACAAGATGCCTGTACTCGGCGTTCGTGTATGAATGAGGACTGAGTTCGCACCAGTCGTCAAAAGCAAGATATCTGCGGTCTGCGATGTCAATTATCGCAATATGGCCGTACTTTGCGAATTCGGCGCCTACGTACGGAGCCCTCGCCTCTGCATAGAAGTAATAAGGCACGGTATTGTACTCAGGTTCAGAGTAGAAATGTCCCACACCGTCGTTTCCTCCATAAATATAAAAGCCGAAAGCGGTATTGGCCGGGACGGTAACCTTGATTCCCCTGCTCTGGAAATAGTCGCCGACAAAGTTGTTGTATCCTTCCAGAGAAGGCATATGGGCATCCCAATAAGTCTGGACACCGCTCCACTTGTCGTGATACTGAAGCATATCGTTCTGCTTGTCATTCTGGAAGATAGGGACATCGACGCGCTGGCCGTTCACATAATAGTAGATACCGACTGTCGCACTCTGGCCTGACTCTGAAGTATACCAGCAAGGGTTGAGGGTGAAAGTGCCGGATTCGGAGCAGAAAAGAGCTGCCGAATAACTTGCGTCCGAGAACGCAGGAGTCGCGACGTCTGACTTGACGGTCTTATAGTCGAACTGCTTGTAATTGTAATCAAGCTCGGCCCTGACATAGCCGTTGCCGCCATACACAGTCTTAGTGGACGCGAAACTTATGGAACCGCCCAAAGTCGTCTGGCGGATATCGCCATTGTCGAGATTGACCGCGATGATTTCTTTATACGTTTCTGCAACGTCGAACTTTATGGTCTCCGTGCCGGAAATGGTTTTGTCAATCACAAGGACACTCTTCTGTCCGTCGCTTGCAAAGACCTTGACCCTTGTAGCGCCCGGAGCGGAAATCGCAACCGAAGTGCTCTTGGCCAGATTCCAAGTCTGCTCGGCATCAATTTCGCCGTTAGCTATTTCCTTGGCAAAATAAGAATCCTTTACAAAATCCTTGACGTCAAAGTTGAGATCCATACAGGATGATGCACACAACGCAGTCACTGCTACGATTGCCGAATACAAGATTTTTTTCATAATAACCGATGTTTGTCGATAGGCTTTTATATTGTACTGATTACGGAACTGCTCACAAATAACAATCCGCTGCGAATTTAGGTAATAAATTCCACAAATACAATCATATACGGGAAAAATTGCACAATATGCCCAAGGGGTTGTATGTTTCCCGTTTTATTTATACCTTTATGACGCATTTTAAGTAACCACAAAAATAGCCATATGGAATACGATGAATTAACCGGAATAGATTGTTCCAAATACGTCCTCATGATTGTGGACGACATTCCGCTCAACACCCGCCTGCTCGAAAAAATACTGGAAAAGGCAGGTTTCCAGATCAAGATTTTCAACAACAGCCAGCAGGCCTTGGACAACTTCGCCGCTGTCAACCCGGACATTCTTCTCATAGACGTGATGATGCCCGGCATAGACGGTTTCTCGTTTGTCTCACGCATCAGGGCGAATCACGACTTCGACCACACGAGAGTCATATTCGTTTCCGCAGTGAGCGAATCCGATGAGATTCTGCGTGCGGGGAATATGGGCGCAAACGACTACATAACCAAGCCGATCAACGCCAAGCGCGTCATATCCAGCGTCACGAAGCAGATTCAAGCCATTGAGGAGAGCAAGCGATGACCAAACCAACCATCCTTATTGCCGAAGACAAGGATTTTCTGGCAAAAATCATTACCGCAAACCTTCCCAAGAGCGTAAACACACTCGTAGCCTCCGATTGGGAGAGTGCAATAGCCGGGGCAGACAAGGCCGCTGCCGCCATTATCAGTATGAACATTGTCGGCAGCGGAGAAGAGTCGTTGCTCTGCGCCATAAAGAAAAAGAAAAACATTCCCGTAATCTGCCTTACGAGCAATATGGCATCCACCATCCGGATCAAATTGTTCCGGGACGGTGCAGATGACGTCGTAACCAAGCCTTTCAACCCTGAAGAACTTTCACTTAGACTTCTACGATTTTTAAAATGTTTCTAAAACGGATACTGGACATAGTCTTCTCGGCGATGCTTCTCGTACTTCTGATGCCCCTTATGATTCTGGTGGGCATCATAATATGTCTGGAAAGCCCCGGGGCCCCGATATATGTCTCGGAAAGAGTAGGGCGGGACTGCAAGAAATTCAAGTTCTACAAATTCCGCTCGATGCGCAGGAAATCAGACAACGAACTTGAATCGCTCAAGAGCCGCAACACGTATCTCGATGTCTATGCAGACCCTGAGACAATCAATCTGCCCAAACAGCTTAACGATGTGATGCTGTACTCCGACAACTACAAGATCAACGAGTACGACTACCTTCAGGAAGTAGCAAAGGAAATCAACAGCAGCTTCATAAAGGTGGAAAAGGATCCGCGCATCACAAAATTCGGCAAGATTATCAGGCGCACCAGCCTGGACGAACTTCCTCAATTGATCAACATCCTCAAAGGAGATATGTCCTTCGTCGGCAACCGCCCGCTCTCTATGGCGGAGGCCGAACGTCTCACCTCCAACAAATGCGCGAAGAGATTCGACTGCCCGGCCGGACTGACAGGACTCTGGCAGACCAGAGAAGATAAAGACAATATGACACCCGAAACAAGACGCAATCTAGATGTTGAATATGCTGAAAATCAAAGCCTTGCCTATGATATCAAACTGATTTTTTCAACAATAGGCCAAGTGCTTTCAAAGAACAATGAATAAGACAAAGAGATTCTTCGCCACACTTGTCCTGGCCGGCAACGCACTCGTATGCGTAGCGGCGGGACAATCTAACAAGTACACATTGACATATCTGGTGGACGGCAGGGTTTACCATACCGAAACGTTGGAAGCCGGAGCCGCCATAGACCCTCTTCCCAGCCCCAGCAAGGAAGGATATATCTTCACCGGCTGGAACGGCATTACGGACGTGATGCCTGCAAGGGACCTTGAGGTCAAAGGCTCGCTGGTCCTGGAAAGATATTCGGGGTTGTCTCCGATGAAGGAGGTCAAGGTGGACTCCGTAATGTACAAGCTCACCAATATGACCGTGGACGACTATGTCAATCTCACGCTGCCTTCCCTTGAAGAGCTCTACGAGAACGCCAGCCATTCCGCCCAGGTCATGTATTACGAATATGAAGTGAACTATTACTCCCACGACATCAAGTCGGCCAGAAGACAGCCGCTGTCGTGGTTCAGGCTTGTGGGCACATACAGCTACGGCAACACCGACCTGGCCGCCATTCTCGTATCCGAGACCACATACCAGGTATGGCAGCAGAACACTTCCCGCCAGAAAAGTATGTTCTACAATATCGGCGCCGCGGTGAGCATACCGTTGTATGACGTGTTCAACACCCGCAACAAAGTCAAGCAGTGGCAGCACAAAGTCAATCAGACGAAAGCAAGACAGGAGGCCGAGCTGAACACCATCAAGGAACAGATAATTGGCTTATATCTCAACATCATCGAGAACATATCCAACCTTAAGGAAGCTTTCGAAACGCTGGTTATCGCACAGGCACAATATGAGAACGCAGAAACCGAGTTCATTAACAACCGATTCGACGCGGAGGCACTGTACCGCAGCAAATCATTCGTAAAAGTATCAAAGACGGACTATGAACGTATCAAGAGCGAGCTGAACGAATCGCTGCTGACGCTTGAAATCATATCCTGCACACCAATAGTATCCTCGAAATAACGCCGCGCATGAAGGTTATCCAATATGTTCTGAAAATTTTGTACAAGCGCAGATGGTGGCTTCTGGGCATCTCGCTTCTGGCCGCTGTCGTCGTCTACATTTTTATGTCGATGCAGCCGAAGATATACAAGTCCGGCACGACCATATACACCGGAATCGTTTCCGGATACGATGTACTTTCCTCATCCAGCGGCAATCAGGACTGGATGGCGGTCAACAACGCAATCGACAACCTGATAAGCATAGTCAAGGCGGAATCGACACTTGAGAACGTATACTTGAGACTTCTCGCCCGGAACCTCATAAACCTCGACCTCAACAAGGACAACGAATACCAGACGGTAGCCTCTTCGCGCGACCTTGCGGAAATCATTTCTCCGGACATCTTCGACCTTGTAGTCGTCGAATCGGAAGAAGAGACATACTACAATCTGCGCGACTATTATGACAGCGACCTGACAAACTCTCTCCAGCAGATTTTCCACTGGAACGACAGACATTACAGCTACAAGGCACTGTCCAACGTAGAAGTCGGAAGGGTAGGAAACAGCGATATGATAAGCATTTCCTATCAGAACGATGACCAGTATATCGTTTTCAACACGCTCAAGCTCGTTGTCGAAGAATTCATAGAGCAGTATGTGGCTCTGCGCTACGAACAGACAAATGATGTCGTATGGTATTTCGAAAACGAACTGAAGACAATCCGGTCCGAACTCGACGACAAGGAGAACAAGCTCACCAGCTACAACACCCACAACCAGATCATAAACTACGAAGAGCAGACAAAGCAGGTTGTAGAAAGGAAAACCGGCATTGATGTGGCGATAGAGGAAGTGTCGAGAAGACTTACGGGTGCGGAGAACCATCGCAAGCTCCTTGAGGAAAAGATGGGCATAGCATCCGAGCTTTACAAGAGCAACGCGGAGTTTATCGGAAAGATTCACGACATCTCTTCCCTGTACACCCAGGATTCCAAGGCGGTTGACTCGGAAGAAAAAGGAAGGATAACGGGGATGATCAACGCCGAAACCGCAAACTTGAGGAACATCACCGGCACAATTTCCGCCACAAAATACACGAAGGAAGGTCTTTCAGCCGATGCGATGGTTTCAGATTGGCTGAACGCCATCCTCGACGAGGCCAAGGCCAAGGCGGAACTTGAAGTTCTCAAGCAGAGCAAGGCGGAAACGACCAAGGAGGTCATCCGCTACTCTCCTGTCGGATCATCCCTCAAGCGCCAGAACAGAGACATCAACTTCTCGGAGCAGAATTATCTCTCCAACCTCCAGGCGCTGAACGAAGCACGACTCCGCCAGAAGAACCTCCAGCTCACATCCGCCACCTTCAAGACTTTGACGCCGCCTACAATAGCGGTTGCGCCAGAGCGTTCAAAGGCCAAGCTTTTCACTCTGATAGCATTCATATTGTCGTTTATGCTACTTTCGGTCGTTGAAATCATATCGGAACTGCTCAACCAGAAGCCATATGACCGAATAGCCGCAGAGAAGCTCCTGAAACTTCCCGTGCTCGGTGCGCTTCCGCTCAACAAGAGCAAGGAATTCGATGACACCTGCGAAGAGTTTGCGCTGAATCAGATAGGCAACGCTGTTCTGAACTTTTTTGACAGAACCAAGACCAACAACATCATCAACATAATCAGCCTTGACAAGGAAGAAGGAAAGTCATATCTGGCTGAAGGTCTCAAGACATATTTCGACAAACTTGAGACAACGCCTCTCATAATCTCCTGGAACAAGGATTTTGACGCCTCGTCCAAGTACTATCTGATGGCAAGCTCGATTTATGACTTCGGCCTCACGGAGGACAATTCGGAATTTATTTCCGATGCCGCCGCCATCATCGTCGAGTATCCTCCTATCCGTAACGTGCCGCTCCCGACGAAGCTGCTGGCGACCGCCGCCATCAACATAATAGTCGTTGATGCCGAAAGAAAACTCAACGGAATCGACCACATCCTTCTGCGCCAGCTACGGGAATACGACAAGAAGCAGAATCTGTATGTCATCCTTAACGGCGCCGACAAAGACTCTGTAGGTCTGTTCACCGGCATTCTTCCTCCATACACGACAAGACACAAGATCAGGTTCTCAATGTGGAACCTTGGCAGTACTGACACATCCTTCAACCGAGGTTGACGATGCTTGCGCTTGAAGAGAACTTGAAGAAGAGGCGGCCTATTGCCGCCATTCTGGCTATTGCTGCGGTAGTGGCCATCTGTTATGGCATCATAACAGACGCCCTCGTCCTCTCAGCAGCCATTGCCATCACGCCGATAATTGCCTTGGTTCTGGTCCTTTCGTTCGAGCACAGGAAATATGCTCTTATGGTGCTGATTTTTGTCAGCTTTTTCATCCCCGTTGCTTCGCACTACATATATAACGCACCTCTGGGCGTGATTCTGGATGCATTGATCGTTTTCAACCTTTTTGTCATCCTGTGCAATATGCTGACAAAAAAGATCGATCTGAACAGCATTTCTTTTGATGTCATTTTCATCATCTCGATATGGTTTCTCTACTGTTTCCTGCAGTTGCTTAACCCGAAGATGCTCACCACGGAGGCCTGGATGTCAAGTATCCGCAGTATGGCGATTTACTTCTTCTTCATATTCCTGATCACGCAGTTCGCCATCGGCTCTTTCAAAGATATGAAGCAGGTGATGGTGATCATCTCCATCCTTGTCATAATCTCGGCGCTGAAAGCGATGTACCAGATGTATGTCGGGTTCACGCCCGGAGACAGGTATTTCCTCAATGTGTTGGATGGGCGACGGACGCACATCATCTTTTATGGAACCAGATATTTCTCCATATTTTCCGATGCCGCCAACTTTGGAGGCTGTATGGGTATGACGCTTGCCGTCTACCTGATTCTCGGCTTCCATACCAACCGTACCGGACTGAAGATTTACTGGTGGCTAGTTGCCGGTCTCTCCTGCTACGGAATGTTCGTTTCCGGCACACGAAGCGCACTTGTCGTCCCGGTCGCCAGCATAATGCTTTACCTCGCACTGATCAAGGACTGGAAGAAAATGATTCCGTTGACTCTCCTTATGGGAACGGTCATCGGCCTGCTGGCATTCACTGATGTCGGCTCAAACTATACGTCAATACGTCGTGCCAGAACCATTTTTCACAAAGAAGAAGACCAGTCCTATCTCATAAGGAAGCAGAATCAGGAACTGCTGAGGACGTATATGAAGGAACTTCCTTTCGGCAACAGCCTGGGTATGAGCGCAGGTCGAGGCAAGGAATACGGCGACGTGTCACCGATTGCCGGTATCCCTACCGATTCCTGGTTCGTCCAGTTGTGGGTCGAGACCGGCGCCGTCGGCATCGCGATCTATTTCCTCGTTATGTTCTATATGTTCATAAAGGGTGGGATACTCGTGTTCTTCAAACTAAAGGATCCGGAGGTAAAAGGCTATGCTTCGGCCCTCCTGTCCGGCATAGCCGGCTTGTTTGTGATGTCTTCAAACAATGAGGTGTTCTCCCAGCTGCCGAACGGAGTCCTCATATATGTGTTTTTCGGGATGTTGTTCCACTGCCAGGTATTCGACAGACAGGCTATGATGAAAAAGGAAAAAGATGAGCAGCAGTAAAAAGATATCGATCATCAGCGTCAACTACAACGGTCTTGACCTGACTTGCGCAATGATTGATTCTTTGCGCGACAACATCTCGCATCCGATTGAGATAATCGTCATCGACAACGGTTCGAAAAAAGACGAGGCGGCTGTCATTTCTGAAAGGTATCCCGATGTGATTGCTATCAGGAGCGATGAGAATCTCGGATTTGCCGGCGGCAACAATCTGGGCGTGAAATATGCCACAGGCGATTATTTTTTCTTCCTTAACAACGATACCGAGATATACGAAGACCACTTCGGTCAGATCGTGGAGGACTTCGAGAAAAATCCGGCCATCGGTATGATTGGCCCGAAAATCCGTTTTTGGGCAGGCTCGCAACCGGTTCAGTTCGCCGGATACACCCCGATGAAAGGCATCGCGATGAAAAACGACCTGATCGGATTCAAGTGTGAAGACGATGGCAGTTTCGACACCCCGGCAGAGACTCCGTTCGTCCACGGTGCCGCTATGCTTGTGAGCCGCCGTGCTTTCGAAGATGTCGGCCCTATGCCGGAATGCTATTTCCTCTATTTCGAGGAGCTTGACTGGGACCTTGCGTTCACTCGGAAAGGTTGGAAACTCTATTACGAACCCGCACAGACAGTATTCCATAAAGAAAGCGCCACCACCGGGCAGGAAAGCCCCCTGCGCAGCTATTATATGACCCGCAACCGGCAGCTCTTCGCATACCGCAATTACACCGGAACGAAACGTCTGCTCGCAATAGCCTATGCAAGATATTTTTCTGGAGCTAAAAGGACGTTGAAAGCCCTGCTTCAACGCAGGTTCGACATTGTCAAGGCAATTGCCCGCGGGAACCGTGACTTCATAAAAATAAAGGACAAATGCTGCTGAGACTTCTGATATGGATTGTTTTTGCGTGGCTTGCAATCCCAACGGTGTATTTCCTGATATTCGCCCTGGCTGCAAGACTACGTCGCAAACGGGCTACGGCGGAAGGCAGCCGGGAGCGCAGGTTTGTCATACTCATACCCGCCTACCACAGCGACGCATTCATACTTGACACGGCAAAATCCGCCCTCGACCAGGACTACCCGAAAGACAGATATTCGGTTCTTGTCATTTCAGACGGGATGACGGCCGGGACTGTTTCTCTCCTGCGCGAAGCGGGAGCGGATGTGCTTGAGGTAGTCTTCGAAGAAAGCACCAAGGCAAAAGCGCTGAACGCCGCCATTGACCGGCTGGGTCCCGGCGCAGCCGACGTCGTGGTCATTCTCGACGCAGACAATCTCGCATCGCGCAGCCTGCTTACCTCTATAGATTGCGCAATGTGCGCGGGCGCGCGCGCGATACAGGCACACAGAACCGCCAAGAATGAGGATACTCCGGTAGCTGTCATCGATGCCGTTTCCGAGGAAATCAACAACTCCATTTTCCGCAGCGGCCACTGCGCCCTGGGCATCAGTTCCGCACTGATCGGCTCCGGGATGGCCTTTGAATACGACTGGTTCGCCGAAAACGCATCTAAATTCACGACATCGGGCGAAGACAAGGAGATGGAACTGCGGCTGCTGCAGGACGGAATATTCGTGGAATACCTCGAAGACGAGAAGGTTCTGGACGAAAAGACACGCACGCAGCAGAACTATGCCAAACAGCGCAGGCGCTGGATCGCATCACAATACAATCTGATGACGGACGCGGTCAGGCATTTCAGGGAGGCGGAAGACAAACCGGGTTACGCCGACAAACTCTTCCAGTGGTGTTTCCCTCCGAGGATGATAATGATAGGCCTCATCCCGCTCATCACCCTGCTGCTCACCATTTTCCGGTCGCCTTTGGCAAAGTGGTGGTGGATGCTCACGGCCCTGCTTTCAGTTGCGTTGCTGATTGCTATGCCCCGCGGCTCGATCAACAGGAACTTTTTCAAGGCCCTGCTCAAGGTGCCGGCCCTGGCAGTCACCGCAGTTGTAAACGTCTTCAAGATAAAAGGAACAAAGGATACATTCATTCACACAGAGCACAAATGAGAATAGCCATTGAAGCGCAGCGCATTTTCAGGACAAAGAAGCATGGAATGGACTTCGTGGTGCTTGAAATGGTCCGCTGCCTGCAGAAAATCGACCACAAAAACGAGTACTGGATCTTCGTCGCTCCGGGAGAGGACGTGTGTCTGTCCGACTCGGAGAACTTCCACATCGTGACACTCAACAGCAAGTTCTATCCGTTCTGGGAGCAGGTCCTGCTGCCACTCGCAGCCCGACGCATAAAAGCCGACATCCTCCACTGCACCAGCAACACCGCACCCCTTTTCCCAGGAGTCCCGATGATGCTGACATTGCACGATGTCATAGCTCTTGAGAAACTGACCGACAGAAACAGTTCCACATATCAAAATCTGGGGCGCATCTACAGCCGTTTCGTCATCCCGAAAGTCATCGGGAAGTGCCGCAAGGTCATAACCGTTTCAGAATACGAGAAGGAACACATCGTAAGCGAAACCGGACTCCCTGCCGACAGGGTCGTCGTCAATTATAACGGCTTCGGCACCGAATTCAACGCATCCGCAGCGTCCGAAGACAGAAACTATCTGTTGTTCTTCGGGGCCCCTACCCCGAAGAAGAATATGAAGGGAACTCTTCTCGCATACTCCCGCTATCTTAAGAAGTCCGAGAAGAAAATGCCTCTGAAAATCGCAGACTGCGACCTGTCGCTTGTAATGTCGATGCTTGGAGAGATCGGCTGCACCGACATAGCAGACCACATCGAATGCCCGGGATATATCCCGCACTCCGACCTGCCGTCAACGTTCGGCCATGCCGCCACTTTCCTCTACACTTCACTGCGCGAAAGCTTCGGCATCCCTCAACTGGAATCTATGGCCTGCTGCACGCCTGTAATCGTGTCAAACACCTCCGCACTCCCGGAAATCGCCGGAGACGGAGCACTGTTGGCCGATCCTCTTGATGCCGATGCCATCGCCGACCTGCTTGTCAGGCTCGAAACCGACGAAGACTTTCGCAAGTCCGCCGTGGAATACGGCCTGGAACGCATAAAATCATTCTCCTGGGAAAATACCGCGCGAAATGCACTGAAACTGTATGAGTCTGAAGGAAGATCTTAAAACCGGCGTCCTGTATACCTCGCTTGCGAAATTCGCGGGGATATTCATCACGCTTGGCGTGTCGGCCGTGCTGGCCAGGCTGTTTACGCCGGAGGAATTCGGCGTGATCAACATCGCGACGGTCTTCATCGCCTTCTTCAGCGTGTTCAGCGATCTGGGACTCGGCCCCGCGGTAATTCAGAAAAGGGATCTCACCGAAGATGACCTTCGCGGAGTATTCTCCCTCACCATCTGGACTGCCGTCATACTATCAATCATCTTCCTTGCGGCAGCGTTCCCGATTACCGGGTTCTACAACGGCGGCCCGCAACTCCGCAACGTCCTGCTGATTCTGACCGCCAACCTGTTCTTCAACACGCTCAATATGGTTCCAAACGCACTTCTTCTCAAGGAGAAGAGGTTCAAGTTCGCAGCCATACGCCAGCTGACGGTACAATTGGTGTGCGGTGCGGCCGCCATTGCGGCGGCGTTGCTCGGAATGGGCATTTACGCCCTGACCATCAATCCGGTATGTTCAAGCATCGCGATTTTCATA
Source organism: Candidatus Cryptobacteroides sp. (assembly GCA_045616385.1). Lineage (GTDB taxonomy): Bacteria > Bacteroidota > Bacteroidia > Bacteroidales > UBA932 > Cryptobacteroides. Next base: position 10,410 of record JAZLGQ010000078.1, on the reverse strand, counting down.
ATCAACTATTGCCAGCATCCTCTCAAAACCCGTTTCAACCCGGGGATGGAAACTGTACGGAAGGTGTTTTCCTTCTCCGCCTTCCAGTTCGGTTTCCAGATTGTCAACTATTTCAGCCGCAATCTGGACAAGCTTCTGATGGGACGATACATCAGTATGGCCGATTTGGGTTATTATGACAAGTCGTACCGCCTGATGATGATGCCGCTTCAGAACATTTCGTTCGTACTCACCCCGGTGATGCATCCCGTATTCGCCCAGATCCAGGATGACAGGCAGCACATTGCGAACGCCTACATCAAAGTCATCAAACTGCTGGCATACATAGGCTTTCCGTTGACCGCGGCGATGTATTTCATGTCTTCCGACCTGATACTGTTCTTTTTCGGCAATCAGTGGGGCCCGTCCGTGCCGTGCTTCAAGATACTGTCCCTGTCCGTTGCCTTCCAAATCATTTCTTCATCCTCCGGAGCCGTTTTCCAGGCATCCAATGACACAAGGAGACTGTTCGGATGCGGAATATTCACCGCAGTCACAATGATCACTGCAATCTGCACCGGCATTTTCGCTTTTCACGATACCAAAATGGTTGCAGCCTGCCTATGCATAGCCTTCGCGGCGAATTTCTTCCAGTGCTACTGGTCTCTGTTCCGAGGCACGCTCAAACACGGATGGAAAGAATTCTGGAAGACCCTGGTCGGACCGTTCATTCTATCGCTAATACTTGCCGCGTGCCTTTGGGGCCTGTCCTTTGCCATAAAGGGGATAACGAACCATTTCGTCGCCCTCGTGATATATACCGCAGCAAGCGTGGCGATATCGCTCGCTTTTGTCCAGCTCACCGGAGAATATGACATCATTACAAAAATAAAAGCCAAGATATGCCATTAGCCGACAATCTCAAGGAGAAACATCCGAAACTGAAACAGTTTATCGTTGATTTCCTGTCAAGGAAAATACATCCGCGTCCCCGCATCTGGACACGATGGCTTATCAACCCGTTCTTTCACAAGCGCGGACAAGGCAGCAAGGTATGCCGCCGTTCCCGTCTTGACGTGTTCCCGTGGCGCAAGTTCGAATTGGGCAGAGGTGCCATCATAGAAGACTTTGCCGTAGTCAACAACGGTGCGGGTGACGTGTTCATCGGAGAGAAGTCGCGCATCGGCATCGGAAGCGTGGTCGTGGGCCCCGTTCGCATAGGCGACCGCACGTCGCTCGGCCCGCACGTGCACATTGCCGGATTCAACCACACCTTTGAAGACGGCGACCGCGACTGGAACGAGCAGGGGCTGACTTTCCGCGAGATAACGATAGGCGACGAATGCCTGATAGGAGCGAACAGCTCCGTAATAGGCGGCGTTCACATAGGCAACCGCGTTCAGGTGGGAGCCGGCAGCGTCGTTACCAAAGACCTCCCCGACCTGTGCGTTGCCGTCGGCAATCCGGCGAAAGTCATCAAGATTTACAACAAGGAAACAAAAATCTGGGAGAGAGTATGAAAATCCTCTTCCTTGTATATCACGCGCTTGCCGAGTACAGCGGCATAAGCAAGAAGATCCTCGCCCAGGTCGGGGGATTGCGCGAATGTGGTGCGGAAGTGTCTCTCTGCACCCTGCACTTCACTGAAGACGGGACGCAGCAGCGCCTTTGCAACGGAACTCCGATACGGACTTTCGGGAAAGGCCTCCGTGCAAAAATCGTAAAACGCGTATCGTATTCAGACATCACCGGATACGTAACTGGAAACGGAATCGATGCCGTATATATCCGCTACGACATAAATGCAGACCCGTTCACGGCGTCCCTGGTCCGGAAACTTCAGCGCCTCGGGGTCAGAGTGATGGTGGAAATTCCCACCTGGCCGTATGATGGCGAATTCAAAGGACAGAGCCTGAAACTGAAGGCACAACTGTTTGTCGACAAACTCTTCCGGAACTCATTCTTCAAGCACTGCGACAGGGTGGTAACCTACGCATCCTGCAAAGAGATCTTCGGATGCCCTGCCATAAACATCAGCAACGGCGTGGATTTTAACAAGGTGAAACTCACTTCAAACGGCTACCGTCCCGGAGATGAACTCCGGATGCTTTCCGTTGCAAACATCCACCTCTGGCACGGGCTCGACAGGCTCATAGCCGGAATGGCCGCACACAAGAACGTGAACGCCTCGCTCCATATAGTGGGCGACGGACTTTCCGATATCATCGACGGATACCGCAAGCAGGCTGAAGAGGCCGGGATTGCTGACAGGATACTTATTGCCGGACCTTTGTTCGGGGACGCCCTGGACAGGGAATTCGAGTGGGCAAACGTTGCCGTAGGCAGCCTCGGACGGCATCGGAGCGGCATTTCCGACATAAAGACCCTGAAAAACCGCGAGTATGCGGCACGTGGCTTTGCCTTCTTCTATTCCGAAAACGACTCCGATTTCGACAACGCCCCATACGTTTTCAAGGTTCCGGCCGACGAGAGCCCGGTGGATGTCAGCCTCATCAAGGACTTTCTTGACGCACAAAAAATGACCCCCGGACAGATCCGGGAGTCAGTGGACAACTTAAGTTGGAAGACCCAAATGGGAAAGGTGCTTACTGCTTCAGGCCTTTCTTGAACATGAAGCCCAAAAACGGCTTCAACCTGAAAGAGTACGGATATTTGAACAGAACGGCGCATGCAATTCTGCACTTAGTGTTGAACTTTAGATTCCACCCGTTGTGCATCAGCGACAGCATATATGACGAGATAAGTCCGTTCCGCGCACTCCTGCGCTCAGGATTCTTCTCAGCCCTGCAGACTTCACTGGCAACCGTAAGGTATCCGGCTACGTTCTTGTCCGAAAATTCCTTTGTCATTGTAGACTCACCGTGAAGACGGCGGTGATAAAACTCTTTTGCCAGACCCTTTATCCTTTCCGCACTGAAATATGCACGCGCCGAGAAGAGTTCGTCCTCGTGGATGATCCCTTCCTTGAAGCGGATACAGTTCTTCATAAGGAAAGTCCTGCGGAACAGTGACATACATACGGAACAACGATATATCTGATTCCGGAGCATATCCTGGAGCACCGCAGGCCCCGACTGGGCAAAAGGATATCGGCCTCCCCTGTGATAGTCGAACCACTTCGCATCGCACTGTCCGGCGTGATCGTCGTCACCGAAGGACACCGCGTCGAAGAATACGAAATCGAGATTGTGCCTGTCACATTCCGAAACGCAACGTTCAAGCGTATCGGGCTCGATCCAGTCGTCGCTGTCGAGGAAATAGATATAGTCACCGGCGGCAATGTCAAGCCCGTCGTTTCTAGCTGCAGCCTGTCCGGCATTCTTCTTGGCCAGAATGATGATATTCATCTTGGATGACCATTCTTTCAGAATACCTGCGCTGCTGTCTGTCGAGCCATCGTCTATGGCGATGACCTCGATGTACTGCAATGTCTGTTTCCTTACGGATTCCAGCGCATCGTTCAGATAATCTCCGGTATTATAAACCGGAATGATGACACTTACTCTTGGCCTGTTCATATTCTATTCAATGTTGAGATGAGCATTCTGTGGTCACTGATAAAATCTTCACAAATCATACAGTCCGTGCACACGAAAGAATCGTCGTGGAAAATATAGTCGATCTTCAGCATGTCATACAGATTCCTGTATGTGGCGCCTTTTCCGCGCCCCTTTTCCATATACGTATCCTTGAGGGTCTTTTGCTTCACCGTCCTGTACACCTTGCTGTACGGTACGGAGTTGAAGTCGCCGGCGACTATTACGGGATACTCCGACCTGTCGATTACACTCCTCAGCTGCATCGCCTGGTACAATCTTGCCTCTTCATTGGCTTTCAGCACATAACCTACCATCAGGCGATTGTTTTCCTCTCCGGCAACAGCATTGAACCCGGTCGTCTGAAGATGAACCGAAATCACGGTCACCGGTTCTCCGTCAAAGTCTATAACTGTTGAAAGGAACGAGTTGCTGCTGCTGTCAAAAACCGTAAGGTCGTGTTCCAGGACCGGATGTTTCGATATGATGGCCTGCTCTCCGGCAGTTATCACATATTTGTATTCGTCGCTCAACAGATCTTTGAATTCGGTATCTGAGAACCATTTGGACTGGAAGTATTCCTGAATCAGCATCACATCGACATCGTTGCCTTCAAAGACTGAAATCAGGTAGCGGGCGGCATCTTCGGGGGTCTTCAGATAACGGAACGCATTTATGTTGATTGTAGCCACCCGCAGCGCGGTTTCTGCTTTCGGACAAAGTCTTCCCTTACCGGGTCTTGAAAGGCAGACCGCCCAATATGCCAGGCACATCAGCAGTGCGGCCAGAAACAAAAAAAAGATGAATTTTGCAAAAGGATGGGACGAGCCTCTGTTCTTTTTCATTTTCCTCTAAGCTCTTCGGGCTTTTTCCCAGGCGGCGTTGCCATTGTAATTGATGTAATATTTCAAACCGGCAAATGTTGTCAGATTGGCGAACAGAAAATAGTACGGAACACGGAACCGGCTCTTCCTTCCCTTCCGGTCGGCCAGATATCCGGCGAACGCGCAGAGATAGAAGAGCACCTGCAGGACAAGTATGACAGTATATAGAACCGGTGCGCCAAGGCAGACCAAAGCGATATTTACAGGCAGCAGCAGCACAAGCAGCGATGGAGTAAGCACCCATCTGAGGACCCTGTGCGAACCGAACTGAAATGCCACCACCCCGTATTTGAAAGGATTCAGCAGATCGCGGAGCTTGTGCGTCGCCTGGAAACCGCCTGCGCTCAGACGGACTTTGCGCTTACGCTCTTCGGCGATGTTGGCGGACGGCTTTTCGCAGGCAAAAGCGTCGGAGCAATACGCAATCCTGTACCCCTTGCGGACTATGCCCATCGAGAGTATCATATCATCCACAAGCACGTCCGGCTCAATGTCCTCCCACAACGGGCGTCTGATTGCTATCAGCTCGCCGACCGCACCCATTGTAGAGTACAGGCGGTCATCCAGTTTTTTCAGCGCACACTCGTATTTCCAGTAAATTCCTTCGGTGCCGGCGGCTGATCCGTCCTCGGAAAGCACACGCTTCTCGCCGCAGACGCATCCGACTTCCGGATCGTCGAACTTGCGTATGATACGGTATATGCATTCGGCATTGAGAATGGTGTTGGCATCGGTCATCACCACGTACGGAGTGGAAACGTACTGCATCGCACGGTTCAGCGCAGCACTCTTCCCACGCCTTTGGTCCTCGTGAAGCACCGTGTTCTCAGGATATTCGCGCAGACGGTCGGGCGTCGAATCGGTGGAGCCGTCGGTAACCCACACGAAATGAATCTTGTCCGCAGGATATTGGAGCGCCCTGCAATTGCACATCTTCCCGGCGATGCAATCCTCTTCGTTGTAGGCCGCTATGAGAAGCGTCACTTCAGGATATTCCTCGGAAACGGGATATTCCTGCCGTGGACGCAGCGCTTCCCGGATCTTGACAAGAATCCATAAAACAATACCATAGCCGAAGAACGTGTAGAACACTATTCCAGCCATTATCCAGAACACAACAATCAAAGCAGTCATAATACAGTCAGGCTCTTATACACAAATTTAACACATTTTATTGGGAAAATGATTAATTTTACAAATCATTACCAATGAATATGACAAATTCCATCATTTCACGCCTTTTCGTTCCGGTCACACTGGCCGGAATCCTCCTCCTGTCGGGATGCGGGCCTGTGTCAACCAGGGAAAAACACGCAATCGTATGCATTCATTCATACGACGATTCCGGTCAGGAAGGATCATACTTCCGCGAAGTCATGAACAGCGAATTCCGCAAGAAGAAAATCAATGCGGAAATTACCCATATCTACCTCGACCTCGTAAGCAACGAACAGCCCGTCAGAGAGTCCGAAGGTGGTGGAAGTACATTCGCGAAACGCGTGCTTGCCTATAAACCGGAAGTGCTTCTTGTCAATGACGACCTGGCCTTGGAGTACATTTACAACAACTGCGACACGCTTTTCAAAACGCAGCCGACCGTATTCGCCGGCACCAGCGCGCCAAGACATTGGGACAAAAAGGAATTTCCGCTGCTTTGCGGCATAACCGACAGGGTCAACCTGTCCACAAACTGCGAGGTTATGAACCAGGTCACAGGTGGCCACAACGCGGTGGTGGAGCTTGATTTCGGAGGATATCAGGACAGGTTGCGCCGTCTTCTTTTCGAAAACATCCGCGACACTTCCCGCTTCATCAACAATGCCGAATTCTTCCTGACTGACCTGAGGGAGCGCGACGACAATGCGGAAATCACCAACCATATGGTTGTAAATTTCCTGTCGATGGAGCATCCGGAGAGCAACCGTATGTTGGGAACTTCCGAAGATGAAGGCATCCTGATATCAAGACTGGCGAAGACTTCAGCACCTAATTCTCCCCAAAGCCAGATTCAGGTCAAATACGACGTATTCAGCAACGAAATCATAGAGTCCGACCGACGTCCCCAGTTCACCTGCATCCGGGAGCAGTTCGGCAGCGAGAGCCCGCAGAACGACAAAAAAGTCCGCACCAGGTTCCTTTGCGGATTCTTCGCCAGTGTCGAGACACAGATTCGGGACCAGGTCGACTATGCCGTACAGATTATCGAAGGCGTAGCTCCTTCGTCTTTTCCTCTGCTGTTTCACGACCAGTCCCTGTATATGGACTGGCTGGCAATGAAAAAATGCAACCCGCCACTCCAGTACGATGACTTCTCGAACAAATTCACAATAATAAATGCCCCGCTGAGGGTCAGACACCAAAAGGCTTATTTTGCCGGTGTGGGTCTCATCGTGGCCCTTTTCCTTTTCCTCTGCATATTCATAAATGTTACCTTCCTGAAGAAAACCAAGAACCGCAAGCGTGAACATCTGAAAAGGCTCCAGACGGAAATCGACAAGCGCATCCTTGCGCTGGAAGACCTTGAGACCGGCTTCTTTATGTTGAAGAACAGGATTCTCACATTCTATTTCGGTTTTGCCAAGAAGCAGGGCCTCCCGAATGATGAGATTATGATTGACGAGTTGAAATGGGCAGTGCATCCGGACAGCCTTCCGACCATCCAGAGCATCCTCAAGAATCCGAACGGAGAGACAAGGCGCAGCAAAATCAGAATCCGCCTCGACTTCAACGGGTCCGGCTGGCGCTGGTGGAACCTGTATTTCGACACGCTCAGCTCTGACCGGAATGCCATAATCGGAAGTATCATCAACATTGACGATATCGCAAATATCGAAGCCCAGGCTCTTGACGCCGCCATCAAGGCTGAAGAGGTACTCTCGAAAGAAAGCTTCATCGCAAACATCACCCACGATATCCGGACCCCGCTCAATGCCATTACAGGATTCTCGGAGCTGCTTCTTGACCCGAACCTGGATCAGGAAGACAGAATGGAATTTATGGAAATCATCAGCGGCAATACCGAGCAGATGATCAATCTTCTTGAAGAAGCGGCGGTAATGCAGTCCGACAGCACCGACTCGATGTCGTTCAAGTTCAGGGAGACCAACTTCAGCAAACTTATTGACGACAGCTACAAGACAAACAAGATTCTCTGCCCGGGCCACCTGTCCTTCATCTATAAGCCTGCCGGACGTACCGATGTCAGGGTTCGATGCGACGTAGTCCGCACCACACAGGTCATCAACAACTTCCTCAGCAATGCCTTCAAGTACACACCGTCCGGCAGCATCACATTCGGATGGAGAATGACGGAAAACGACACGATGGCCGAAGTATATGTGGAGGATACCGGTATGGGTATCAGCGAAGAGGATAAAAAAATAATCGGAAGCCGTTTCGGAATGGCAAAAGGCAACAGAAAAGGTACCGGCCTCGGCCTTGACATCTGCCAGAAGATAATTGCCGCGGAAAACGGCATATACGGATTCGAAAGCGAATTGGGAAAGGGCAGCTGCTTCCATTTCAGCCTGCCTGTCTTGAATAATAAGGAAAACAACGGCGAACAATGAAAAAATCAGCATATCTTCTCATAGCCTGCCTTTTTGCGGCTGTATGCTTCTCCTGTTCAAAGGATCCGCAAGAAGAAATCACCGCGGAGCTTTCCGGCAAAGTACTCGTGCTGCAAAGTATGGACTCCGTATATTGCGCCCGTATCGGATATACCGAAGCCCTCACCAACTCCATAAGAGCCAATGGGGCCAATCCTGAAATCAGATTCATTTACCAGTGCGGGGCTCAGGATGAAATGTACTTGAACTGCCACAAGAAATTGGCGGCATTACAGAATGAGGGCTGGATTCCGGATGTGATATGCATCAGTGAAGACCGCCTCCTGGACAACATCCTTCTCGGGAAGTTTGACAAGTGGTTCGACTTTACCGCCCTGTCGCTTCCTATCGTGGCATCCGGCCTCCACTGTCCGGACTGGGAGATGATCAACAGCCACGACAATGTCGCCGTCAGCACGGACCTCATCGATTTCGAGACCAACCTCATTCTTGCAAAGGCCATATCGGGGAAAAGCGTCGTCACCATAGAGTTGGACTATGGCTCATACGATATGCGGCTGCGCAACCGTCTTGCGACGGAAACGGATCACCCGCCATTCGTGAACAATGCAGACTTCCATATCAAGAACACATATATGGATGTGCTGGAGGAGAAATATCACGACTCCATCTTCATCAGTGTGTTTTCAAACGCAAACCCTGAGCTCAACGGTTATAACGATGATATATATCTCTTTCGCAAGCGCGTCCTTCAGAGCGTGAGCAACACCACCCTCCTTGCCGTAAAGAAGGACCTTGATAGCGACGATATGCTCAACCATTCGCAGAAGCCCCAGTTCGCTGCAATCAGGGACGGTTTCTACGATGGCAACAGCCATTTCCTCTGCGGATATTTCGCTTCATACGAAACGGTCGCCAATGACCAGGGTGCCTATGTCGCCAGGATCCTGAATGGTGAAAAGGTGGGCAATCTGCCGGTAATGTCCCATAAAAAGGACTATTATGCAGACTGGGAGGCGATGTCCCTGTCCGGAATCAAGTACAATGATTTTGCATACGCGGATAATAATGGTGCAAACGTGGCTTTCAAAATCGTCGGCATCTCCCGTTTCGAGAAATACCGCAAATACATCATCCCGGCCCTGATTCTGATTCTGCTGGTTTTCACTTACCTGTTCATCGCGATAGTCCGGAATCTTCTCAAACAGCCGTTCAAGAAGATGGACCGGGAAATCGACAATCTGAACAGGGAGTTCAACCTGTTCTCGGTCGCCGTCCAGAACACCGACTGCATTTTCGTCAGCAAGAAGGAGGATGTGGTGGCCCTTCGGGATAAGATGCATCCCGATGAAACCATTGTCCTCAACACTATCCTTTATGGCTCAGCCGGCACAAAAAAGAACGAAAGCCCGATAATCAGGCTTACAGATGACGGAGGGCAGACCTGGCGCAGATGGCAGTTCCGACGCGGCACGGTCATAAGCGGTGACGCAAATGATCTTCCAGGCGTATTCATCGATGTGGAAGAAACATACAAGTACAAGGACCAGATGGCTCAGAATGCCGAGATTGCCGAGCAGATACGGCTCAAGGAAAACTTCGTGAAAAACATCACACACGAAATCAGGACGCCTTTGAACGCCATTGTCGGATTCTCGCAGATTCTTGGACTGGATGACGGCAGTATGTCAGAAGAAGAGCGGAATGAAATTGCACAATACGTCCACAACAGCAATGCCGACCTGAGCCGCATTATCGACGTAATCCTTAAGTTCTCCCGCCTCGAAAGCGGCCGTATCGACTTCGACCCGGAAGATGTCGATATCGCAAAACTGATAACTGAAGTCTATGAGACCTGGAAGGATGAAGCACCGAAGCGACTTGAATTCAGCCTGCAAAGCGGACGTCAGAACGTCCACGCAATGATTGACCGTCGGAGCGTTCGAGACATTATGGGGCAGTATCTGAGCAACGCGTTCAAATTTACGGAAAGCGGATATGTCAAGATCGGCTGGGACTACAATCTGGATGAAGACACGGTCCTGCTCTATGTAGAAGATACCGGAAAGGGTGTAAGTCCGGAAAAACGCAAACTGATTTTCAATATGTTCTGGAAAGACGACATGTTCATCACAGGCGTAGGCCTCGGGCTGTCGCTGGCACAAACCTACACGGAAAAGATGGGCGGTGATATAGTCTTCCAGTCCAAGCCGGGCATCGGGAGCCTGTTCGGATCCCGTTTCAAGGCCAATATTGAAAGTTGACGATGCGGAATCTTTACATTTTTACTTATCTTTGCAACATCCAATCACTAACAAGATAAATTATGAACTTAAGAGACATCAAGAAGGACATCGAGTATGTGTTGAGCGCATTCGTCGAGGATTGTTCAATCGTAGCAGCCGTTAACACCAAAGCTTC
>JAZLGQ010000077.1:0-3396 GCA_045616385.1 Candidatus Cryptobacteroides sp. | reverse complement strand
GGCAGCAGCACCTGTTGCAGCTCCAGTAGCAGCACCCAAGGCTCAGGCCGCTCCAGCAGCACCCGCAGCTGCAGCCGCACCCGCAGCACCCAAGGCAGCAGCCCCTGCAGGCGGCAAGGCCATCAAGAGCCCGCTTCCCGGTGTCATTCTCAGCATAGACGTCAAGGAAGGCCAGGCAGGGAAGAGAGGGCAGAAGATTGCTGTCCTCGAGGCTATGAAGATGGAGAACGAGATTCTTTCAGAGTTTGACGGAACCGTTTCAGCCATCCACGTAGCAAAGGGTGATTCAGTGCTTGAAGGTGCCAACATAGTAACTGTCGCTTAATGGAAAATATTATTGAAAGCCTCCAGCAATTCTGGCAGTTCACCGGATTTGCGAATTGTACCTGGCAGCACCTGGTGATGATAGGCATCGGCCTTGTATTCATCACTCTGGGTATTGTCAAGCACTGGGAGCCTCTGCTGCTGGTACCTATCGGTTTCGGTATGGTAATAGGTAACATCCCGCTGTTCCCGGGCCTTCAGGTCAGCATCTATGAGGAGAACTCCGTGCTTAACATATTGTATCAAGGCGTAAGAAAAGGTTGGTATCCGCCGCTGATCTTCCTTGGCATCGGCGCCATGACCGACTTCTCAGCGCTGATATCTCAGCCCCGGCTGATTCTCATCCGAGCAGCCGCACAGTGTGGTATCTTCGGTGCATACCTTCTCGCACTTGCATTCGGATTCACTCCAAGCGAAGCAGGTGCCATCGGTATCATCGGAGGAGCCGACGGCCCTACCGCCATCTTCCTCAGCGGACGTCTCGCCCCGGACCTGATGGGAGCCATCGCAGTCTCGGCCTACTCGTATATGGCCCTTGTGCCGGTAATCCAAAAGCCGATAATGCTGCTGCTCACCACCAAGAAAGAGCGTATGATCCGTATGGCCAAGCCCCGCACGGTGAGCCAGAAAGAGAAGATCATCTTCCCTATCATCGGATTCATCTGCACAGCTTTCATCGTTCCTTCAGGACTTCCCCTGCTCGGTATGCTGTTCTTCGGTAACCTTCTCAAGGAGTCAGGCGTAACCCGTCGTCTTGCCGAGACCGCCCGCGGTCCGCTCATCGACGTTGTGACTACCCTCATCGGTCTCACAGTGGGAGCATCCACACAGGCAGACGTATTCCTCACAGGAAACTCAGTGAAGATCTTCGGACTCGGACTCCTGTCATTCGTCATCGCAACGACTTGCGGAGTTCTGTTCGTCAAGTTCATGAACCTGTTCTGCAAGGAAGGTCGCAAAATCAACCCTCTCATCGGCAATGCAGGTGTGTCAGCAGTGCCTGACAGCGCACGTGTATCCGAAGTGGTAGGTCTTGAATGCGACCCGGGCAACCATCTGCTTATGCACGCAATGGCACCCAACGTAGCCGGAGTTATCGGTTCAGCCGTAGCTGCCGGTATCCTGCTCGGATTCCTCGGATAGTTTAATTCAATTACAATAACATTATGAAAATCTCACATATCGAACACATCGGCATAGCCGTGAACAGCATTGAAGAGGCTCTCCCTTTCTATGAGAACGTCCTTGGTTTCGAATGCTACAAGACTGAAGAAGTCGCAGACCAGAAAGTAAAGACCGCTTTCCTCAAGGTCGGAGACACAAAACTCGAACTTCTTGAGCCTACAAGCCCGGACAGCACAGTAGCGAAGTTCCTCGAGACAAGAGGTCCCGGATTCCACCATATGGCCTACGCCGTAGAGGATGGTGTCGCCAATGCTCTTGCCGAGTGCGGAGAGAAGTCAATCCGTACCATCGACGCCGCGCCCAGAGCAGGCGCTGACGGAATGAACATCGCTTTCCTTCATCCCAAGGCTACCCAAAGCATTCTCACCGAACTTTGTGAAAAGAAGAAGTAATGTCGCTCTATACCCGGAAAGGAGATAGCGGGAACACATCCCTGCCGGACGGAAAACGAGTGTCCAAAGACGACGCCCGAGTGGAAGCGTACGGAGATGTGGATGAACTGACCTCGCAAATTTCTTTTCTGAATGCGTTATGCTCTGCGGAAGGCAATATACCTGCCTGCCGCAGAGTTTCGTATTACAGTCCTCTGTTTGAAAGGATTATCCGGGAACTTTTTGCGGTCGGAGGAGCTATCGCCTGCCCCGGCGCCGAAAAAACGTTTTCCGAAGAAATCGAAGCTCTTGAAACGGAGATTGACTCGATCGAGCACAGTCTGCCACCGCTCAAGTGCTTCATCCTTCCTGTAGGATGTCCCGCATCTTGCCAATGCCAGGTATGCAGAACCGTTTGCAGGAGGGTTGAACGTCGTGTGGTGACATTCTTCCGCGAAAATCATATCGAGACCGACAGCAACGGGGTACTGAAATATCTCAACCGCCTTTCCGACCTGATGTTCGCGCTTTCACGCAGGCTCAATGCCGATGCAGGCATAGCTGACACGAAACTTTAAAGCCCGGCAATATGGAACACCCTGAAAACGATAAAGCATACAAAGGACTTGTGGTAAATGAAGGAGTCGCACAGCCTCCGCTGGTCAACCCATATCTTAAAAGGAACAGTTTTCACCACAACGATCTGTCTGTGGCAGAGATGGTTGAGGGTATATCAAAGGGTAATATCACTGTCCTTTCACAAGCGGTGACGCTTGTGGAAAGCACCAACCCGGACCATTACGCCAAGGCGCAGGAAGTAATCGAGAAATGCCTCCCGCTCAGCGGGAAGTCGGTACGCATAGGCATAAGCGGCGTGCCGGGAGCAGGCAAGAGCACGTCCATAGACAAGTTCGGCGTTCATCTGCTGGACAATTACGGAGGCAAACTTGCCGTGCTTGCCATCGACCCCTCCTCGGAGTTCGGCAAAGGCAGCATACTCGGAGACAAAACCCGTATGGAAACCCTCGTGCAGCGCAGGGATGCCTTCATACGTCCAAGCCCTTCGGCCGGCAGTCTCGGCGGTGTGGCCCGCAAGACAAGGGAGACCGTGCTGCTCTGCGAAGCCGCCGGTTTCGACAAGATTTTCATCGAGACAGTCGGTGTAGGCCAGAGCGAAACAGCTTGCCAGTCAATGGTGGACTTCTTTCTGGTAATCCAACTTTCCGGCGCCGGAGACGAACTCCAGGGCATCAAGCGCGGCATTATGGAAATGGCGGACGGAATTGTCATCAACAAATGCGACGGGGACAATGTGGACGCCTGCAATCTTTCTGCAATCCAGCTGCGCAATGCGTTTCATTTCTTCCCGGCCCCCGAAAGTGGCTGGACACGTCAGGTTCTCACCTACTCCGGACTGAACGGTACCGGTATAAAGGAGATCTTCGAAATGGTCTTCTCCTATATAGACTTTGTGAAAGCCAACGGGCACTTTGACATACGCCGTCGCAGGCAGAAC
>JAZLGQ010000076.1:0-7639 GCA_045616385.1 Candidatus Cryptobacteroides sp. | reverse complement strand
GTGACGAATATGACGGCCCGCAGTATTTCAACGCCAACCGCATAGCCACGTCCTATCCCGGCATCCTCAGGAAATTCCTTGCGGAGAACGGCATCAGTGCCGACATCGAGGTTATAACCGGTTCTGTCGAGATTGCTCCGGCAGCCGGCATCGCCGATGCCATATTCGACATAGTCTCATCGGGCGGCACCCTTGTATCCAACGGGCTCAAGGAGGTCGAGAAGGTGTTCTTCTCCGAAGCTGTCCTCATCAGCAGCGGAAACCTCTCCGAAGAGGATCAGAAGAGCCTCGACGAGATCCTTTTCCGCATCGACTCCGTGAAGGTGAGCCGCGGGCAGAAATACATCCTGATGAACCTGCCGGAATCCGCCATTGAGGATGCCATCAGGATACTTCCCGCTATGCGCAGCCCTACCGTGATGCCGCTGGCCGCAAAGGGATGGTGTTCCCTGCATTCCGTGGTCAACGCCGACGAACTCTGGGAGAAGATACGCCAGCTCAAGGAAATAGGCGCAGAAGGCATACTCGTGTTGACCGTAGACAAGATCATTCCGTAATATGAAGATATACGAAAACCCATCCAGAAGTGACTGGGCGGCCATCTGCAGGCGTCCGGCCGACAACAATCCCGCCGTCAGGGATAGGGTCGAGGCCATCATAGAGCGTGTCCGCAACGAGGGCGACAAGGCTCTCCGCGAACTCGCGCTTGAGATTGACGGCCGCTGCCCGGAAAGCTTTTCAGTAAGCGGAAAGGCGATGCGCGAAGCCTGCTCCCTCGTATCCCCTGAAGTCAGGAAAGCTATCGGGGAAGCCGGGAAAAACATTCGCAGGTTCCATAAGAAGCAGCTTCCGAAGGAGATCAGGGTCAGGACCGCTCCCGGCGTGACCTGTATCCAGCGACCTGTGCCTGTCAGGCGTGTCGGACTGTATATCCCGGGCGGCACCGCTCCCCTTTTCTCGACCGTTCTGATGCTGGCTGTGCCGGCTAAACTGGCGGGATGCGAAGAGGTGATCCTCTGCACGCCGGCGGGAAAGAACGGCAGGATCGCTCCGGAGGTCCTGTATGCCGCCAAGTATTGCGGTATTGGCAAGATATATGAAGTCGGCGGTGCCCAGGCCATTGCAGCTATGGCTTTCGGAACCGACAGCATCGAAAAGGTCGACAAGATTTTCGGTCCGGGCAACCAGTATGTCACGACTGCCAAGCAGATTCTCGGCGGAAGCGTCGTTGCCATCGATATGCCGGCCGGCCCGTCTGAAGTGATGGTCATCGCCGACGGGTCTTCCAACCCTGCCTTTGTCGCCGCCGACCTGCTTTCACAGGCCGAGCACGGACGTGACAGCCAGGTCGTCCTGGTCTGCGACAGCCGTGAGTTCGCGGCCCGTGTCGGGGAGGAGGTCAGCCGTCAGCTTGCCGTCCTCGGCCGTGCCGGGATAGCGGAAGCCGCCCTGGAGAAAAGCGTCACCGTGGTGTTCAGGAATACCCGCGACATCGTGGACTTCGCCAACGAGTATGCTCCGGAGCACCTTATCGTGTCAACGGAAAAGCCATACGGCATAGTCGACGGCATATTTGCGGCAGGCAGCGTGTTTGTGGGTGAATATACTCCGGAAAGCGCGGGCGACTACGCTTCCGGCACGAACCACACCCTTCCGACCTGCTCCTGGGCGCGCTCTTACAGCGGTGTAAACATCGACAGCTTCATCCGCAAGATGACCATTCAGGAAATAACACGCGAAGGCCTCGCGGGACTTGCCGGAACCATCGTTTCAATGGCTGAGGCAGAGGGTCTCCAGGCACACGCAAATGCAGTAAAAGTCAGAATAGATGAATAACGAAGAAGTAATGGCGCTGGTGCGCCCCAACATACAGAAACTCTGCCCTTATTCTACGGCCCGCGATGAATACAAGGGCGCTCTCGGCGTATTCCTCGACGCGAACGAAAGCCCCTACCCTTCCGGGTGGAACCGCTACCCCGATCCGCGTCAGACGGCTCTGCGCGAAAAGCTTGCCCCTATCAAGGGAGTTGCCCCGGAGAACATTTTCTTCGGAAACGGTTCCGACGAGGCCATAGACCTGATCTTCAGGATATTCTGTGTTCCGGGTAAGGACAACGTGGTTGCCATAGCACCAAGTTATGGAATGTACTCCGTATCCGCAGACATCAATGATGTGGAAGTGCGTGAGGTCCCCCTGAACGAGGACTTCTCACTCCCTGTCGA
The DNA here is from genome assembly GCA_045616385.1 of Candidatus Cryptobacteroides sp. Taxonomy (GTDB): domain Bacteria; phylum Bacteroidota; class Bacteroidia; order Bacteroidales; family UBA932; genus Cryptobacteroides. Next base: position 5,416 of record JAZLGQ010000076.1, on the reverse strand, counting down.
CAAGCTTCTCGCAGCCTGTGACGGGAACACCAAGGCCATTTTCCTCTGCAGCCCCAACAACCCTTCGGGAAATGCTTTCCCGAATGAGGAGGTATTCCGCATTCTCTCCGCATTCAGGGGAATGGTCGTAGTGGATGAGGCTTATATCGACTTCTGTTCGGTTCCGAGCCTCCTTGGCAGTCTCGGGGACTACCCCAACCTGGTGGTCTTTCAGACTTTCTCCAAGGCGCGCGGCCTTGCCGGCCTCCGTCTCGGACTTGCTTTCTCGAATCCTTCCGTCATCAGGCTTATGATGATGGTGAAATATCCTTATAACATCAACGCCTCCACGCAGAAACTCGCGCTTGATGCCCTGGATTCGCCTGTGGAAGGCCAGGTTGCGGAAATCGTCGCCCAGCGCGGACGAGTCGCGGAGGAACTCCCGAAGTATCCTTTCGTAAGGAAGGTCTACCCAAGCGAGGCGAACTTCATCCTCGTGAAGGTGGATGACGCCGACAGGCTGTACGGCCATCTGATTTCGGACGGAATCATCGTCCGCAACCGCAACAGGGTGACAGGCTGTGCCGGCTGCCTGCGTATCACCATAGGACTCCCGGAAGAAAACGACAAACTCCTGAAATCACTTTCCGATTATGAATAAGGCAATATTCGTTGACAGGGACGGCACGCTCATAGTTGAGCCTGCCGACGAGCAGGTCGATTCTCTCGAGAAACTCGAGTTCGTACCCGGCGCCATCTCGGGGATGAAGGCCTTGATGGGGCTGGGGTTCGATATCGTACTGGCCTCCAACCAGGATGGTCTCGGCACGGCTTCGTTTCCTTGGGAAACCTATAGACCAGCTCACGATAAGATGCTTAAAACTCTTGCAGGTGAAGGGGTTGTCTTTGATGACGAGCTGATCGACAAGAGCTTCCCCGAGGATAATGCACCTACCCGCAAGCCTCGTACCGGAATGTTCGGCAAGTACCTCGACGGCAGCTACGATATGGCGGCTTCGTTCGTTATCGGTGACCGTGACACGGATATGCAGCTGGCGGAGAATCTCGGGGCCCGCGGACTGAGACTTGGCGATCTCAGCTGGGCGCAGATTGTGGAGGAGATACGAGGCGGCTCACGTTGCGCCACCGTCGCCCGAAAGACAGGCGAAACCGACATCTGCATAAAGTTGGACCTTGACGGGAAAGGAGAATCCTGTGTGGATTCAGGTCTGAAGTTCCTTGACCATATGCTTGACCAGCTGGTGCACCACGGCGGGATATCCCTCACAGTCAAGTGCAAGGGCGATCTCGAGGTTGATGAACATCATACTATGGAAGATTTAGGCATTGCCCTCGGTGAGGCTGTCCGTGAGGCTCTCGGCGACAAGAGAGGCATAGGCCGCTATGGCTTCGCCCTCCCTATGGACGAGAGCGCAGCCCTTGTGCTGCTTGACTTCGGCGGACGCAGCGACCTCGTCTGGGACGTGGAGTTCACCCGCGAGTATGTGGGTGACGTGCCGACCGAGATGTTCAAGCATTTCTTCAAGTCTTTCTGCGATTCGGCCAGGTGCAACCTGCGCATCGAGGCCAGAGGTGAGAACAACCACCACATAGCCGAGGCCGTGTTCAAGGCCTTTGCCCGCTCCATAAGGCAGGCGGCCTGCAGGAATGTATTCAGTTATGAACTTCCATCCAGCAAGGGACTGTTATGATAGCCATTGTAGATTATGACGCAGGCAATATAAAGTCTGTGATGAATGCGCTGACGCGACTTGGCGTCGGGTTTGAACTGACTGCCGATCCTGAGAGGATCAGGGCGGCTTCGAAAATCATACTGCCGGGTGTCGGCAATGCGGCCGAGGCTATGAAGAGCCTCCGGGACAAAGGTCTCGTAGATGTAATCAAGGGGCTTCGCAAGCCGGTACTGGGAATATGCGTGGGGATGCAGATAATGTGCCGCCGGTCCGAGGAGGGTGATGCGCAGTGCATGGGACTCTTCGACTGCGACGTGTGCAGGTTCAGTCCCGAGGACGGTGTGAAAGTCCCACATATGGGCTGGAACGGCATCTCGAACCTTGAGAGCAAGCTCTTCAGGGGCCTCGACGAAGGCAGCTGCGTGTATTTCGTGCATTCTTACTTTCCCGGCCTCTGTACTGATACCATTGCGACCTGCCGCCACGGAAAGACACTTTTCAGTGCGGCTCTCAAATATGAAAACTTCTATGGCACCCAGTTCCACCCGGAGAAGAGCGGTGACGTGGGAGAGAAGATACTCAAGAACTTCGTTGCATTATGATAGAGATAGTCCCTGCAATCGATATAATCGATGGACGCTGTGTCCGTCTGACCAAGGGCGATTATGCCGAGAAGAAAGTCTATGACGCCTCACCTGTCGATATGGCTATGCAATATGCCGACTGCGGCGTGAAGCGCATCCATATGGTTGACCTTGACGGCGCAAAGGCTTCCCGTCCCTTCAATCTCCGTACGCTTGAGGCGTGCGCCGTGAAGTCGGGGCTTGAAATAGAATGGGGTGGCGGAATCGCCGATGCAGATGCGCTGAAATCCATCTTCGATGCAGGCGCGACGCAGGCCATTGTAGGCAGTGTCGCCGCTCTGAAGCCTGAGCTTTTCCGTGAATGGCTGCTCTGCTTCGGTGGCGGAAAGATGCTTCTGGGCTCTGATGTGAAGGATGGGGTTGTCGCCGTGAAGGGATGGCAGGAGCAGACTGCCCTGACCATTTCGGAGCAGATAGGCTGGTTCCTGGCGGATGGCTTGAAGTATGTCATCTGCACCGACATTTCCCGTGACGGTATGCTGCAGGGGCCGTCCTTTGACCTTTACAGCCGCTTGCAGGCGGAGTTTCCGCAGGTGGTCTTTACCGTCAGCGGAGGCATAAGCACTATGGACGACATCGTGCGTCTGAATGAACTCGGCCTGTCGAAAGTGATAGTCGGCAAGGCGATTTATGAGAAACGAATAAGCCTGGAGGATATAAAGAGATGGTCGCTAAGCGAATAATCCCCTGCCTCGACGTCAAGAACGGTCAGGTAGTAAAAGGAATCAACTTCGAGGGTCTCAAGGAGGTCGGCGACGCCGTCGAGATGGGCGTGCGCTACAGCAGACAGGGTGCCGACGAACTGGTGTATCTCGATATCAGCGCTTCAAAGGAGGAACGCAGCACATTTACCGGGCTGGTCGAGAAGATCGCCCTCGGCATCAATATTCCGTTCACCGTGGGCGGCGGCATTTCGTCGCTTGACGACGCTTCCCGCCTGCTTGATGCGGGCGCCGACAAGGTATCCGTAAACAGTGCGGCAATCGCCCGCCCCGAACTCATCAGCGAAATTGCCGGCAAGTACGGCAGCCAGTTCTGCGTGTGCGCCATCGACGCCAAGTGTATCGACGGCGTCTGGCGCGTGACCACCCACGGCGGCAGCCGGCTGACGGAGCGCGAACTCTTCAGCTGGGCCCGCGAGGCTCAGGAACGCGGCGCCGGCGAGATACTCTTCACCTCTATGGATCACGATGGCACCAAGGCCGGATATGCCTGCGAGCAATATGCCCGCCTGGCGGATATGCTGAGCATACCTGTAATCGCTTCTGGTGGCGCGGGTTCCATTGATCATATTGTGGATGTGCTTTCGCGCGGCCGCGCCGATGCCGCCCTTGCCGCGAGCATCTTCCATTATAACGAGATATCCATCCCGGACCTCAAGGCACGTCTGAGGGAATCAAACATCAATGTCAGATAATATTATTATGAAATTCAGTGATTTCAATCTCGAAAAAACCGGTGACGGGCTGTTGCCGGTAATCGTTCAGGACGCAACTACACTCAAGGTCTTGATGCTTGGATATATGAATGAGGAAGCCTTTGAGAAGAGCGCGGCCGAAGGGCGCGTCACCTTCTTCTCACGCAGCAAGCAGAGACTCTGGACCAAGGGTGAGACAAGCGGCAACTTCCTGAACATTGTGGAGATGTTCGCTGATTGCGATTCCGATACCCTGCTCATCAAGGCCAATCCTGTCGGACCGACCTGCCACCGCGGCACCACCGCCTGCTTCGACACCCCGGAAGACGAAGGCTTCATCCGCACCCTCGCCGGCGTCATCAAGGGCCGCCACGAGCAGATGCCGGAAGGGTCCTACACCACGAAACTCTTCATCAAGGGTCCGAAGGTTATCGGCAAGAAAGTCGGTGAGGAATGCACTGAATCAATAATCGAAGCCGTCAGCGGCAACCGCGAGCGCTTCGTCTACGAAGCCTCGGACCTCGTATATCACACTCTTGTCCTGATGGAGTCGATGGGTGTTTCGATAGCCGACCTCGAGTCCGAGCTCAAGCTCCGCCATTCATAAATCACAGATTTCGGTCCTATTGTTTGCCCTTGAAGGCATCGTAACGCTCGGCTGCGTCGCGGGCAGCCTGTGAGAAGAGCTTCTCGGCATTTTCAGGGAAGGTGCGCCGGAGCGACGTGTACCTGACCTCTCCGTCAAGGAATTCCTCGTACGGCAGTGTCGGAGCCTTCGAATCAAGCTGGAACGGGTGCTCGAGACGCGGGTCATAGCGGTAGAGTGTCCAGTAGCCGGCCTCGACTGCGCGCTTCATCTCGTCCTGTACCTTCTGCATACCCGCACAGATGCCGTGCGATGAGCAAGGAGTGTATGCTACGATAACTGAAGGACCGTCATATTCTTCCGCTTCCTTGATGGCCTTGACGAGCTGGGCAGGGTTTGCGCCCATAGCGACCTGGGCCACATAGACGTTGCCGTATGTCATCAGGATGGAGCCGATGTCCTTCTTCCTGCTCTTCTTGCCGGAAGAGGCGAACTTGGCGACTGCGCCCAGAGGAGTAGCCTTGGATGACTGGCCTCCGGTGTTGGAGTACATCTCGGTGTCGACGATAAAGACGTTGACGTTCTCCCCTGTCGAGATGACGTGGTCGAGTCCGCCGAAGCCGATGTCGTAGGCCCAACCGTCGCCGCCGAACATCCAGAACGTCTTTTTGGCAAGCATATCCTTCATCGCGAGGATTTCAGCGGCAGCAGCCGTCTCGTCGGCGGACAGGGCGGAGATCAGTTCATCGGAAGCCTTGCGTGAGCCGTCGAACGAGTCGAAGGCGTCGAGCCAGGCATTGCAGGCATCCTTTACGGCGCCGGAAGCGCTTTCGCTGAGAGCGGTCACCTTGATGCGTGCCAGAGCCCTTCTCTGCTTGACCGAAAGGAACATTCCGAGGCAGAGCTCGGCGTTGTTCTCGAAGAGGCTGTTGGTCCAGGCAGGGCCGAATCCGCGTGAATCGACGGTATATGGTATGCCCGGCATCGCTGCGCCCCAGGCCTGTGAACAGCCTGTTGCGTTTGCCCAGAAGGCGCGTGTGCCGAAGAGCTGGGTGAGCAGTTTAGCGTACGGGGTCTCGCCGCATCCCGCGCAGGC
>JAZLGQ010000075.1:0-13538 GCA_045616385.1 Candidatus Cryptobacteroides sp. | reverse complement strand
GTGTAGTTGAAAACGAGTTTTAAGCATAGGTAAGCATAAGAGGGTGAAAATGAAAAACGGCCGTAGAAGGCCGTCTATCTATGTTTTTGTATTTTTCGCTATGGTTGAAAATCATAGCATTGTGACGTAGTCTATGAAATTACTGTCTGGCATAACTATGCAAATAAGCGACTTAGTCGTTGTCAATCACGTAGATATCCTTGCCGTTGCGGCCAAGCTCGTTATAATCAAGTCCGTGGCCGACTATGAAATCATTCGGTATGGACATACCGATATAGTCGATCTTGTCCTGCTTTTTATAGACCTCGGGCTTGAAAAGCATAGTGCAGATGCGGACCTCTCCGCACCCTTTGGCAAGGAGAAGTTCCTTGAGGGCGGTTATGGTGTTGCCGGTGTCGACGACATCCTCACATATGATCACGCGGCGGCCGCGCACATCTGCCGTAAGGCCGAGGATGTTGAGCACGGTACCGGTTGACTGCGTGCCTTGATAGGAAGACAGCTTGATTGACACAAGTTCGCACGGGAAGGTAAACCTCTGCATCAGTTCTCCCGTAAACATTATGGCACCGTTAAGCACGCAAAGCACGACCGGGATGTCTTTGCAACCCGCAAAGTCAGCATTGATCCTGCCGGCAACCGCATCAATGGCCTCATCAAGCTTTTCGGCCGGGATATAAGGTTTGAAAGTCTTGTCCCAAAGTCTGATTCTATTGTTTTCCATAAGACAAAAATACATATAATTTGACTTAATTTCATAAAATAAAGACACCTGCGCTGAATCTTTGCGTTTTTGATGAATCCTTTCAACATATTCGCGGCATATGAGGAGTGTGATAATGTGCTTTCTCTGCCTGCTGGCCGCTTCAGGCGGAGACTTTGAGAAGGCCGTTCTGGCCGTCAGCGGCGCAGCGGAAGTCGAGGATCTCGCCGAAGATGAAATGGAGCGATACCGCACTCTCGCCGCACATCCGCTTGACCTGAATGCCGCCGGCCCCGGCAGATTGAAGGTCTGCGGCCTCTTCTCCCCTTTCCAGATTGCCGCCCTCATTGAATACAGGCAGCAGACGGGCGACATAATGTCGTGGACCGAACTTGCGCTTGTGAACGGTTTCAACGAGGAACTGGTCACCGCTCTGAAAGAGTTCGTGAAGCTTGAAAGCCGACGGCCTCCGGGACAGGCGGAACGGAACGCCGTCAGTCAGGAAATGATTCTGCGCGGCGCCGTGCGGCAGGCTGAAAATTCGGCACCGGAATTCAACTACGGTGTCAAATATGGACTCCAGTGGGGCGAAAGGGCAGAATTCAACTGGGCAACCAGGACAACATATGAAGACGGGAATTTCAAACCCGGGACGATCAGCGCCGCCTGGTACGGACGCGGATGGCTGAGCAAGGTCGTTGCGGGTGACTTCAGCGCCCGTTTCGGCCAGGGCCTCACCGCCTGGACAGGATTCAGCCTGAGCGGATACACAACCACCCAGGCATTCCGGCGCAATGCCTCCGGTCTGTCCCCAAGCACCTCTTTCACATCCAAGAGCAAAGGGCTCGGCATCGAACTGCGCTTCGGAAGATGGTGCATCAGCGGTGCCTGGTCCTTCTCCGAGAGGCTTCCTGTCGCTAATGTCGCACGCGTCGGCGAGACGGCCACATTCGGCCTCACGGCAAGTAGCGGGGCGGCCTCTTTCGATTGGACGGTAAGCTTCGCCGGGCTGAGCCTGTACGGCGAGGCCGGATGGAACGGGGCACCGATGGCATTGGCAGGAACAATATGGATCCCGGAATACGGCAGCAAATACGCAGCGCTTGCAAAATACAAGGACCACAAGCTTACCTGCGCCATCTGCGCCGACACCAGATACCTTACGGCATCAGTTCAGTCCGACCTGGACTACAACAAGATGAGAGAGACTTATAAGCTCGTCATATCGACCTCGCCGTCTTTTGAGAAAGGAGAATGGACGCTCAACCCGGCAATCAGGATATCGGCCAGATTGAAACCGCAGGAGCCGTCGCCCTGGCGCACCGACCTGCGGGCCGACATCGAAGCGACAAGCGATGTGTGGCTTTCGCATCTGCGCTTCAACTGCCTGTGGTGCAAGGACTATTCCTGGATGGGCTATCTTGAAGGAGGCTTCAGGAACGGGAAATACGCAGTATATGCCCGCGGCACCGTATTCTTCATTGACAACTGGGATGACAGGATATACGTCTACGAACGCGACGCGCCCGGGTCGTTCAATGTCCCGGCGCTATATGGGCGCGGCTTCTCCGCCTCTCTCACAGCCGCTCTCAAATTCTCCCGGCAGCACACGATTCACGCAAGGGCGGGCATCACAAGTTACCCGTGGATGCCCGAGCCCAAACCTTCACGCTTCGAGGTGAAGTTGCAATATACTTTGAAAATCCCGAATCTGGCTACAAGACGGGGATCACCTTCTCCATCTGTATCCCGCGAGACCCCTTGATAAGGATGACAGCATCTTCCAGCACGTCGGCAGACAAGAAGCCGGCAAGCGCCTCCGAAGAATCGAACCACTTGAAACCGGCCCCCTCTGCATCAAGAGCCTTGCGGAACTCTTCTCCCACGAGAAACGCCCCGACACCCATTTCCACAAGCCTGCGGACGACCTTGACGTGTTCGGCGACAGAATCCTCGCCGAGTTCCCGCATATCACCAAGCAGAGCGACCTTGCGCTCAGCCTCGACGGTTCTGAAATTGTCGAGCGCAGCTGCCATTGAGGACGGATTGGCATTATATGCATCCACTATCAGGGTGTTCCTGACGGTTCGCGTCATCTGCGAGCGGTTGTTCGTCGGCACGAATGATCCGACCGCGGCGATTGCTTCTGAGCGGCTGACTCCGAAGTACTCGCCCACTGCTATTGCGGCAAGCACGTTGGTGGCATTATAGGCCCCGACCAGGCTGGTGTTTATCACGTCCCCGCCAAGCCTGATTCTCAAGAACGGATTTTCCGGGGTGGATGGCAGAATCTCAGCCCCCTGGTATTTCACGCCATATTCGAAGAAATGGCACGGGAGCCCATTTGACATCTCCCGAAGGTCGGCGTCATCGGCATTCAGGAAGATAAGGGATCCGGGATGTGCGCCAAGCCACCTGTATAGCTCTCCTTTTGCCTTCTTAACGCCTTCGAAGGAGCCGAAGCCGAGGAGGTGCGCCTTGCCTACGTTGGTGATCAGGCCGTAATCCGGCTGACTCACCTTGACCAGCTTGGCTATGTCGTCCGGGTGGTTCGCGCCCATTTCAATGACAGCGATTTCAGTTTCGTCGGGGACAATCTTAAGTATGGACAGCGGCACACCGATATCGTTGTTCAGGTTGCCTTCAGTGGCTGACACCTTGAATTTTCTGGCAAGGACTGCAGAGATGAGGTTTTTTGTGGTAGTCTTGCCGTTGGTGCCGGTGAGCCCCACAACCGGGAATTTCAGGTTGGAACGATGCTCCATCGCAAGATACTTGAGCGAAGTGAACGGATCGGGAACCCTGATCAGCCTCTTGTCGAACGGGATGTCGGCGTCTTCGTTGACCACCGCCCACGCCGCGCCGAGTTCCAGCGCCTTGACCGCATAGTCGTTGCCGTCGAAATTATCGCCCCTAAGGGCAAAGAACATCTCACCGCCCTTGATTGCACGGCTGTCGGTAGTGACCTTGAAGCCACATCCGGCATATTTTGAATATAAGTCCGTCATTTTGTACCGGTGCTGCCAAAGCCGCCCTCCCCGCGCCCGGATGCGGCAAGTTCATCAACTTCTTCCCATTCTATGACCTCGTGCCTTGCAAGAACGAGCTGCGCGACACGCTCACCGTTCTCGACAACGAAATCCTCATTTGAAAGATTGACGAGGATAACGCACACTTCACCGCGATAATCAGCGTCTATCGTGCCCGGGGCATTCAGCACGGTGATGCCCTTCTTTGCGGCCAGGCCGCTGCGGGGACGCACCTGCACTTCATATCCTGAAGGTATTTCAAGGTAGAGCCCGGTATGCACCATAGCTCTGCAGAGAGGTTTGAGGACGATAGGTTCGCTGATGGAAGCGCGGACGTCCATACCCGCCGCGAACTCTGTCGCATAGGCCGGAAGCGCTGTTCCGGACTTGTTGATCACTTTGACTTTCATTCTATTTTGGTGCTAGTCTGTACAAAACCGCCGCTATTATCGTATATACGACATTAGGCAGCCATAGTGCTATTCCCGGCGGCAACGTCCCGGTATAGACAAACATCTCGCTGAAGCGCAGGAACAGGATATATAGGAAGGCCAGGCCTATTCCGACGGCAATGTTCCATCCTATGCCTCCCCTCTTCTTTCTTGAAGTCAGCGCTACCGCCATTATGGTCAGGATGAATGCGGAGAACGGAAGTGTCCACCGCCTGGTCCTCTCGATCTGGGCATACATCACGCCCTCGTCGCCACGCATCTTCTGGACGGCTATCAGTTCATTGAGCTTTTTTGCCGGGAGGGTCTCGACCGTCTTCTCGTTCCGGAAGAAATCCTCGATCGTCAGGGCGATGGTCGTATCCATCTTCTCGCCGCTTGTGACATAATCTTCAAGTCCGTTGGAATAATTCCTGATGAAATAGTCCTTGAGCAGCCACGACCTGGAAGTGCTGTCCCATACGGCTGCGTCGGCCGTGAGCTTGCTCACGATTCTGTTCCCTTCGACGGACTCGAGGGTGAAATGCCGTGCCGTTTTGTTCCAGGAAGTGAAATAGTCGATATAGACGAATTGCCCGGGCGCTATCTGATAATGGATGTTCGAATCCTTGTATTCGTTGTGGTGCTTGACATATTTCGCCTCGAAGTCTATTCGCGTGGCATTGGCCCTCGGGATGACATAGAGGTTCAGGACAAGCGACAGAAGCGCTATGAGGGCGGCGGAGACCAGATATGGCACCATCATCCTGCGATAGCTGATGCCGCCTGAAAGGATGGCTATTATCTCGGTGTTCGCAGCCATCCTGGACGTAAAGAAAATGACCGTGATGAAAACGAACAGAGGCGAGAACATATTGATGAAGTAAGGAATGAAATTGACGTAATAGTCAAAGACTATTGCCTTGAGGGAGGCCTCATTCTTCACGAAATCATCAATTTTCTCGGAAAGGTCGAAGATTATGACAATGCCGATGATGAGCAGCATCGATATCAGGAAGGCGACGATGAACTTCTTGGCAATGTACTTGTCAATTATCTTCGGTTTCCACCTGATCATAGCCTGGATGTGATTTTTGGCATTACAGCGTTCTTCCAGGCTGTGAAATCCCCAGCCTCGATATGTGCCCGCGCCTGGCGGACGAGGTCGAGATAGAAGGCCAGGTTGTGCTCGCTTGCAAGCATTGCGGCGAACATCTCCCCCGCCACGAACAGGTGATGGAGGTATGCCTTGGAATATGTGTGGTCGACGAACGACGGGCCCGAAGGATCGATTTCAGAGAAATCCTGCGCCCATTTGGCATTGCGCATATTCATCACGCCGTTCCAGGTAAACAGCATCCCGTTGCGGCCGTTTCTGGTAGGCATCACGCAGTCGAACATATCGATGCCGCGGGATATCGCTTCAAGTATGTTGGCAGGCGTACCCACGCCCATCAGGTAGCGCGCCCTGTCCTGCGGGATCAGAGGGCATACCGTTTCTATCATCTCATACATCACTTCCGCCGGTTCACCCACTGCCAGACCGCCGATTGCGATTCCGACTTCGGAAAACTGCAGCGCGTGTTCAGTCGCCTCGGCACGCATATCCGGGAAAGTGCAGCCTTGAATTATCGGGAAGAATGTCTGCCGGTAATCATAAACCGGGTCGGTCTCCCTGAAATGCTTCGCGAAGCGCTCGAGCCAGCCCTTGGTCAGGTCCAGGCTCTTGCGTGCATAGATGCGGTCGGCATCGCCCGGGCAGCATTCGTCCAGTGCCATACAGATGTCGGCGCCGATTATCCGCTGGGTTTCCACGTTGTTCTCAGCCGTGAACTGATGGCGGGAGCCGTCGATGTGGCTCTGGAAGGTGCAGCCCTCGGGCGTCAGTTTGCGTATCGGGCTGAGGGAAAAGACCTGGAAGCCGCCGCTGTCGGTAAGGATGGGACGGTCCCAGTTCTCAAACTTGTGCAGGCCGCCCGCAGCCTTGAGTGTTTCGAGCCCCGGACGGAGGTAAAGGTGATATGTGTTGCCAAGAATGATTTCAGCCTTGACATCTTCTTTCAGGTCCCTGTGATACACGCCCTTGACCGAGCCCACCGTACCTACCGGCATGAAGATGGGGGTCCGGATGCTGCCGTGGTCCGTTTCCAGGACACCGCATCTGGCGCTTGAAGCTGAATCTGATGCTGTCTTTGTAAATTTCATCTTTCAAATATACGGAGAATCGGCGAAAAACTTGTAATTTTGTTGACGTATCAAAAACCAAAATACACTACATAATGAAGAACAGCAACATCTCTCTCAAGCTCATCGTGATGAACTTCCTCGAGTTCGCGGTATGGGGAGCATATCTCACCTCCCTCGGGCGCTATCTCGGACTGGTCGGAATGGGTCCTCAGATCAAATGGTTCTATGCGATGCAGGGCATCGTGTCGATTTTTATGCCTGCCCTTATGGGCATCGTGGCTGACCGACACATCCAGGCGCAGAAGGTTCTTTCCCTGTGCCAGGGCCTCGCAGGCGCATTTATGATAGGCGCAGGTCTATATTGCCACAATGCCGGTGCCGCGCTTGAGTTCGCACCGCTCTTTCTGCTCTACAGCCTGAGCGTGGCCTTCTTTATGCCTACAATTGCTCTCTCCTACTCCGTTGCCTACAACGCCCTGGAGACCGCAGGCAAGGACACCGTGAAGAGTTTCCCTCCGATCAGGGTGTTCGGCACCGTCGGTTTCATCTGCAGTATGCTTCTCACCAACTTCCTCAAGATTGACGGTGTGGCAATGCAGGATTCCTACACACAGCTCATCTCATCCGGCATCCTCGGCCTCATCCTCTGCGGATATGCCCTCACCCTGCCGGTTTGCCCGACCAAGAAGGGACAGGCTGGACAGAGCGTTGCCGAATCCCTCGGCCTCAAGGCCTTCACCCTGTTCAAGGACCCGCAGTTCGCCGTATTCTTCATCTTCTCGATGCTCCTCGGCGCATCACTGCAAATCACCAACGGCTACGCCAACACCTTCCTCGGTTCCTTCGGTGAGAATCCGGCTTTCGCCGGCACGTTCGCCGTCAAGAACTCCAATGCGCTCATTTCACTTTCCCAGATATCCGAAACCCTGTGCATCCTTCTCATCCCGGTATGCATGAAGAAATTCGGCATCAAGAAAGTGATGCTCATCGCAATGTTCGCCTGGGTGTTCCGCTTTGCATTCTTCGGGCTCGGCGCTCCGGATATGCCGGGCGTTCTTCTCTTTGTCCTCAGCTGCATCGTCTATGGCGTCGCCTTTGACTTCTTCAACATCTCAGGCTCCCTTTATGTCAATGAGAATGCCGGCAAGGAGATCCGTTCGTCTGCCCAGGGCCTGTTTATGCTTATGACCAATGGTCTCGGCGCCACCATCGGAACCCTCGCCGCCGGTGCGGTCGTCGATGCCTGCGTCTACAACGCAGCCGCTCCGAGCTGGTCAAAAGCATGGTACATCTTCGCCGCCTACGCCTTCGTGGTCGGCATCGCCTTTATGATCCTGTTCAAGGAACCGAGCAAGAAGCAGTAATAAAATTCTTCTTATTTCCGGCGATGAGACTTCTTCTTGCGGGAGGCGGCGATGCGGGAGCGGACAAGGAAGAAGACGAGAGCTGCTCCGACGGCGGCAATCACGATGATGGTGGTTGCGTTGGCATTGCTGCCCTTCACGCGGCTCCACATCGAAATGAGCTTCTCGGTATCCCGGCCCCAGTCGTGCTCCATCGCACTGCGGTTGATATCCTCGATATCCGGATAGAGCACCGGATTCACACATACAGAATCAGCTTCGGCACCAAAGAAGTATGAGACGTCGATAGGGTCGAATGAATCGTCGGTGAAATAATCAAGCACTTCCCGGCCGCCGATGCAGGAGACATAGCCGATCTCATCGGCATTGCGGATGGCGATGTCCTGACGGCTGAGGAAATTGATCCAATAATTGGCCGCCTTGGTATTCTTGGCATATTTCGGGATAACCCAGCCGTCAAAGAAAATGGTAAAGCCTTCCTTCGGCGTGGCGAAACGGAGATCGACGCCCACCTCGGCGGCCTCCTCAATAGCCCACTCGGAGTCACCGCTCCAGTTCACATTGACCCAGCCGCGCTCCTTGATCATCTGCTCCTTGCCGAAATCGGCTTCCCAGCCGGCGATGTACTGCTTCGCCTCATTGAGCCAATCCTCAACCTTTTCAAGAGACTCGTCAGAAGAGTCAAGCATAAGTTCGTCGGCCGTGACGGTGCCGTTGAGAAGGTCATCCTGACGGACGCAGAAGAGTATCTGAGAGCTCACGTCGCGTGCGGAGTCCTTGATGAATATCTTGCCCGCGAACTTCGGGTTATGGAGGATCTCCCAGGTGGAGGCCTCTTCATCAGTGACATACTTTGCATTGTAGAGGATGCCGGTCGTTCCCCACATATAGCCTACAGCATAGTCGTTCGCGTTCTTCCCATTGCCGGCAATCTTGTCGAAGTAGCCCTTTATGAATGGTGAAACGTTGGCGGCTATGTAGTTCGGCGTATCTCCGAAAACGGTGGTATCGATAGGAAGAAGCAGATTCTGCTGGAGCATACGCTCGATGATGTAATCTGAAGGGCAGACGACATCGTAGTCCTCGTGTCCCTTCTCGATCTTGGAAAGCATAGTCTCGAGAACGTCGAAGGTCTGGTAGATGACGTGGATCTCTTCTCCTGTCTCTTCCTGATACCACTGTTCAAACTCCTCGATAAGGCTCTCATCGATGTAGGTTGACCAGTTGTAGACCTTCAGTTCCTTGCTGCGGTCAGTGCTGCAGCCTGCCAGAATAAGCGCGGCTGTCAAGATACTTGCGAACTTTTTCATTTTTTCTCTGCGTTCTTTTTTGCTTTTGCCTGCCTGATGTTTATCACAAGCAGGAGTATTAATACGAATAAGAATATCAATGTCATAAGAGGCCTCAGTTCAGGTGTGAGTCCGCCCTTTCGCGCATCGGTGTAGATATAGGTCGAAAGGGTGTCAAGGCCGATGGTGCCTCTCGTAAAGAAAGTCACGGCAAAGTCATCGAGTGACATCGTGAATGCCAGGATGAGGCCGGAGATCATCCCGGGGCGAAGCTGCGGGATAAGCACCTTCGTGAGGGCCCGGGCAGGAGTGGCTCCGAGATCGAGGGCAGCTTCATATATGTTCGGATTCATCTGGGTGAGCTTCGGCATCACGCTCAACACCACATACGGAGTGCCTAAGGTGATATGTGCAAGAATCACGGACACATAGCCCTGCGTGAAGTGAAGGAAAACGAATAGCAGGAACAGGGACACACCGGTGATCACGTCGGGATTGATCATCGGGATGCTGTTCAGGAATGTCATCGTCTGCTTCTTGCGCCCCTTGAGGTTGTAAATGCCTATGGCCGCTATGGTGCCGAGTATCATCGAGGCCACAGAGGCAACAAGCGCGATGAGCAGCGTGTTCTCAATGGCCGCAAGCAGCGAGCCACTGCCGGAACCGCCTCCCGAAAACAGGTTGGAGTACAGTTTGGTAGAGAAGCCGGTCCAACTGCCGAGGACTTTCGATTCAGTGAATGAAAACACCGTAATCAAAATCAGCGGAGAGTACAGAAGGATGAGCAGGATCCAGATATATGCCTGTGCAAAGAATCTTTTCATACCTTAAATCAGCCCTCCCGCAGCTTCCTTGTCATCATTGCCCGCAAGCAGTGATGTGATGCCGATGATGATGAGCATTATGAATGCAAGCGCAGCACCATAATTCCACATCGACGAGTTGATATTCTCCTGGATGATCGTACCGAACAGCTTGATCTTGCTGTTGGTGAGAAACTCCGAAATCGCGAAAGTGCTCACGGTCGGCATAAAGACCATCATCACGCCGCTAACGATACCGGGCTTTGAAAGCGGCACCGTGACTTTCCAGAACACCTTCCACGGGGTTGCCCCAAGGTCCTGGGCCGCCTCGGCATACGATTTATCCATCTTGTCAAGAACGTTGTAGATAGGATAAATCATAAACGGCAGATAGTCATAGACCATACCGTAAATGAGCGTACCCTTTCCCAGCCCGATGCCGAACATATTGAAAAGCTCGGCAGTCGCGAGTGTCCGCATAAGGGCGTTAATCCACATCGGAAGGATGAACAGCACTATTGTGACGGCGCTGCGGTTGAGATTCCTGTTGGCAAGTATCCACGCTGCCGGATAGCCGAGCAGTATGCAGATGAGGGTGTTCTCGATGGCTATCTCAATGGACACGGCAAAAGTGCTCAGCGCGTCGCCGTCACTGAAGAACCTTGTGATGTTCGAAAAAGTGAAACGACCGCCGGCATCCTGAAAGGCATAGACCGCAACAAGCAGCAGCGGCAAGACCACGAAAAATACAAGGAAGACCAGATACGGAAGGCTCCAGTTGCTTCTTTTATTCATCTCGCTTGCTTACCTTAATGTCCTTGACTGCAATGTTCACACCTACAAGGTCGCCTTTGTCCCAGATGTCATTGGTATCGACATATACGTGGGTACCGTCTTCAGCGAGGACTGTAAGATGATAATGGTCACCCTTGTAAAGGATGAAGTGCACTTCCCCGGCCACATTTGCATCTTCCTGATGGTCAAGAAGATCGACCTTATTGAAAGCGACCTCGACATTCACCTTCTCTCCTGCCTCGAAACCCTTGAGCGGCCTGCACTCAAACTGTGCGTCCATAAACTCCACGTGAGTATCGTCAACCACCATACCCTCGAAGGTGTTGTGCGTGCGTTCCTTCTTCATCACCTGGATGTTGCCGGGCTGAATCTGCATTCCAACCCTCTCACCCACGTCATAGCAGCGATAGTTCTGAAGCATCAGCTCATACCCGGACTCGGTATTGACGAATATCCTATAGAACACTCCCATGAAATCGCACGACGCCACGGTTCCGAAAAACTCAGCCTTGCTCTGGTCCCTGCGAATCTCAACGTCCTCCGGCCGCACAACCACATCCACGGGCACATCCTCGCCGAAGCCTTCGTCGACGCAATCGAACTCGTGTCCGATGAACTCTACCTTGCGGTCACTTATCATACGTCCGTTCAAGATGTTGGACTCACCGATGAAGTCAGCCACGAAGGAATTCTGCGGCTCGTTGTATATGTCCGTAGGGGTGCCTATCTGCTGGATGCAGCCCTCGTTGAAGACAGCTATGGTGTCTGACAGGGTCAGCGCCTCCTCCTGATCGTGGGTCACATAGATGAATGTGATGCCGAGCTTGCGGTGCATCTCCTTCAGTTCGATCTGCATATCCTTGCGCATCTTGAGGTCAAGGGCGGCAAGAGGCTCGTCGAGAAGAAGCACCTTCGGCTGATTCACCAGAGCCCTGGCGATAGCCACACGCTGCTGCTGACCGCCGGAAAGGGAATCCACTTCGCGGCTTTCATAGTCCGACATGCTCACGAGCTTGAGCATCTTCTTGACGCGTTTGTCAATCTCGTCCTGGTCAACACCGGCCAGTTTGAGGCCAAAGGCGATATTCTCATAGACATCGAGATGCGGGAACAGCGCATAGCGCTGGAAAACGGTATTCAGCGGGCGCTTGTACGGCGGAATGCCGGAGATGTCCTTGCCGTCCATCAGTATCGTACCCTCGTCGGGAGCTATGAAACCGGCAATCTGACGGAGCAGAGTGGTCTTGCCGCAACCGGAAGGGCCGAGAAGAGTGACAAACTCGCCCTTGCGGATCTTAAGATTGATGTCATCCAGCACCTTGACACCGTCAAAAGACTTGCAGAGATGTTGAATCTCGATAATGTATTCAGAACCGGCCATTTCCTACCAGCAATTGATGCGGATGTCGTACCGCGCACCCAATGTAAGCGAAGGCATCTTCTCGCTTATGAAATATGTAAAAGCGGCGTGGAGACGAAGGTCCTGGCTATCCTTTAGCGGATAGAATTGCGCAAGGACGCCCAACCTTGACTCAAGCTCCGTTTCAAATGCCTTGTAGAATATACCGTGAAGGGATATGTCAAAACGATCCGACGGAGCGTAAGTGAACACGCCGCGGAACTGGTTGAAGCTTGAATCAGCGCTCCGCCACTCGGTCTTCACGAACGAACCCGTCCAATCAAGGACAAAGTTGAATTCATCAGAAAAATTGAATTTATTGCCCAATGAGACGACGTTCTGGAACGCACCCTTGCTTTTGTCGAACTGGAATGCAGAATAGCTCCAGATAGGCTCGAACCAGTCATACTCGCCGCGCCACTGGAATGAATAAGCCCATAGTCCGCTTGCGAACGGGCGTTCGCCGTATGGCGAAGAAGTCATCTGAAGGGAGAAGGTGGTGGCGTCGGCAACGGTATATGCCACCTTTGCGCCCCACTGGTATGACGTCATGTTGTTCCACAACGGAGTGGTAAGGTCGAAATGGACATCCCAGTCCCAGTCCTCATATTCGAAACCGAGGGTGCTCAGGCAGTCCTTGCCGAGAGTGAAGGCCCAGTTGCCGAAGGTAAGGTCAACCTTGCAGTAGTCAATCCAATTGGTACGGTCGGAATAGCCCAGAGACTTGTATGGCCAGGCATAGTTATATTCATCGGATGCCGGCTCATTCAGGGAAGAAATCCAGTGATTGGCCAGCGTCCAGGAAAAATGCTCTCCGACGGAGCCTTCAAAAAGGGTGTAAATTGAAGAATTGCCGTGGGTGAAACCCAACTTTGAATCCTCAGAAGAATAGAAAGGATTAAGATCCAGACGTGGGATGATGCTCACCTCGGCATAACTACCGAGGTTCTCAGCCTCTTGCGAATGCGCAAGGAAGCATAGCAGCATGGCTGCGGACAATGATAGTATTTTCTTCATTTCTAACCATAAAAAAGGGTTTAGTTAAACTTGGGCGCAAATATAAACAAAAAAAATCACTATGTGTCAAATGGATGAAATTTAATATATTTGCATCAAGATGCCTAAAGTATTAGAGCACACGTTCACGTTGGAAGGAAGGTAGGGAAGAAGGCTTCGTTGAGGTTATGCAAGATATGGCTTGAGCCCGATATCGAAATGGCTGACCAAGGGGATCTGACAGATGCTCAAGTCAAGCAGGTTCTGGAACTGACAAAAACTTATAGAAAACAGTTGTTGAAACAGTGGAGTATCTTCAAGAAAGGTGAGAAGGTAAGAATACTCAAGTTTCGCAAGTGAAGAATTCGGCAGAAATAGGACCATTATATGAGATAGCTCCTTGGTCCCTAGAAGGTACCTCTTTGCTACGGAGTATCTCGACATACTGCGAAGCTAAGAGCTATCTCGGAGCTATCTCGGAGGGACATCAAAGGTAGATGGGAGGTATCAGCAATAGAAACAAGAAGAACTTGAAAACAGGACAA
>JAZLGQ010000074.1:0-16505 GCA_045616385.1 Candidatus Cryptobacteroides sp. | reverse complement strand
TCGCCAATACCGTGTCCTCCGCTGCCGCCCAGACAGGGCGCAGCGTGCGCATCCTTGACCGCCTGTGTCAGGGCGCAGACCATCCGGTGAGCATCTATCATCCGGAAGGAGAGTACCTGAAAGGCCTTCTCCTCTACGTGGAATAGGTTTCGATAAGTTCCAGCAGCCTGTCTATCGCTTCCGAGTCCGGGATATGCCGCAGCACGGGTTCTCCTTTATGGTATATTGATACCTTGCCGCAGCCTTCTCCGACGTATCCCCAGTCGGCATCGGCCATCTCGCCCGGGCCGTTGACTATGCAGCCCATAACAGCGATGACCATACCCTTCAAGTGAGATGTCCGGGCCTTGACTTCCTCGAAGGTCTTCTGTAGGTCATACATCGTCCGTCCACAGCCCGGGCAGGCAATATACTCAGGCTTGGTGAACAGACGTCTTGCAGCCTGCATTATGTCGTCTTTCCAAGGACTGTCGGGCATATCGTCCACCTCACGCGTGAGCAGTTTCGGGCCCCATTCAATCGCTTCGTCAAGCATTTTCCTGCAGTCAGACCCCTCCAGACCCGTGTCCACCCTCGGACACGTTAGAGGGGGGACCGCCGGCGAAGCCGGTGGTGGGATGAGCGAAGCGAAGGTCCTGGAGGGGTCTGACTGCAGGAAATGAGAAGCGATATGAATGGCGACCGGAACCTCGTTGACCGGCGGTTCCGTCAACGACACGCGGATGGTGTCGCCTATGCCTTCGCGAAGCAGGGTCGCTATGCCTACGCAGGACTTGATGCGTCCTGTGTCACCGCCCCCGGCTTCAGTGACGCCGAGATGCATCGGGAAGACAACCCCGCGCTCCTGCATCATACGGGCGAGTTCACGGTATGCTTCAACCATCACCACGGTGTTGGATGCCTTGAGGGAAACGACGACGTTGAGGAAATCAGCTGCGATGCACATCTCCAGCCATTCCATTGCCGCAACAGCCATTGCGTGAGGCGTGTTGCCATAGCGGTCGGTGATGTATTTGCCGAGGGATCCGTGGTTGAGCCCCACGCGCACTGCAGTGCCGTGCTCGCGGCAGACTTCAAGGAAACGCGCAAATTGTTCGCGGGCCTTGTCGTGATCGGGGTGGAAGTTCCCGGGATTGATTCTGACCTTCTCAACTATCGGTGCAACTGCGATGGCAGTCTCTGAAGAAAAGTGGATGTCTGCAACTATCGGCACGTTGCAGCCGGCGGCGCGCAGTTTCTCCTTGATGGCGGCGATGTGAGGGATGTCGGCAAGTCCGGGGACAGTGATGCGGACGAGCCGGGCTCCGGCTGCCGCGACTTCAAGGCACTGCGCCACGGTGCCGTCAACGTCACAGGTGTGCGTGTTGCACATAGTCTGGACGACAACAGGGTTGCCGCCTCCAATGACAAGGTCCTTACCTATTCTTACCGGAAGTGTTTTCAGTCTTTCCATATACCTTTTCCCTGGCTTCCCGGCGAAGCATCGCCGTCGTCTTGCCAGTACGTTTCTGAAGTTGGAAATAAACGCCTACCGTGGCCATTATGTCCACCGGATTGGCGAAACGATAAAAATAACTGCTGTAGTAGTCAGGTGCGTAAAGCGTTGACCAGGACCACCGCAGGAGGCAATTGAAGTGTATCTCCACAGGATCAAGCATAATGCCGAAGCCGACACCGCCCTGCAGTCCGTAATCGAAAGTGTTTTCGTAGTCCTTGAATTTATGGGCATAGGCTTCGTCGAAGTAAGGCGCCAGGCCTTTGCGCTCTATGCTTCTGCGGTATCCGCCGTAAACGCCGAGGTTTGCCAATATCTTGAACGGCTCCATATCGATGTGGCACTGCATCATTGCCGGAATCTCTATCACGTCCATAGAGCACCAGGTGGCGCCATCGACGTGCTCGGTGTATCCGGTGCTTTCATTTGCCTTGAACGCATAGCCTTCGTGCCCGTAGGCGACACCTATCGTGAGTCCGAAATATGGCAGATAGTCGAACAGCTTGCTGTATTTGGTGTACATTATGGAAATGTAGTTGGGCGTGGTGACCCAGGCACGGCCGTGTTTTGAGGGGTTGAACACGGTGTTTGAAAAGGTGACGCCATAGTTGACGCCAATCATCGAATAGTCGTTGATGAGCGTCCTGGTGACCTCTGTGCTGTCGGACTCCTGTGCCTTGAGAGCCAGGCAGGACGACAGCAGGGTGAATATGAGCAGTATCTTTTTCATTCTCATCTGATCAGTTCTCCAACGTTGACGGTCTGGACCATCTCGGCACCTTCAAGCACCTCTATGTATCTGTCGCCGTTCAGCTTATAGAAAACAACCTTTTCCGGCTGTCTCCTTTCGAGCACGGAACCGGTGTCCACGAATGAGTTTTCGTTCCTGTCTTCGGTCAGGCGCAGGCAATATTTCCCCTTGTTGAGATAAGGGAACCTGAGCGTACAGTCCTTCGTGATTATGTACTTGCGCTGGACTTTTGTGCATTTCTCGTCAAGGAGTTCGACGATGACCTTGCGGTCGACACCTGTCATCTCGCACGCGATGCTGCCCAGCTTCTCATCTTTCGGCAACGTGACCTTCACCTCCAGGCTGTCGCAGTAGAACCCGTTGATGTCGCGGAACGCCCCCTGCGGCACCTTGAGGAAGTAGTCGTATCCAGGAAGCAGCTGTTCCTTCGGGATGATGGAATAGTGGCGCAGGTTCAGGGAGTCGCGTTCTACAGAGAAACTTCCTGTGAATTCCTTCTGACGGGGATTCACATATCTGAAGACCAGGGAGTCGAATTTTTCGTAGATGATCGGGTAGTTGAACATAAGGTCGAAACCGACCTGTTCTACCGTTTTAGGGTCGGCGGACAATTTCACCACGCAGATTGTGTCTTCGTGGCTGATTTCACGCCGTCTTCCCCTGTTGGAGGATTTTGACTTGCCTTCAGGATACATCAGGTTGATCTGCTCCAGGACGGGCTTGAGCCTGCCGAGGGAATCTGTCTTCCTGTAGTTCACCATCAGTTTCAGGGTGTCCGGGACCGGTCCCCGGTCATTGAGCCAGACTTCGAGGCTGTCGTTGAGGATGTTGAACTGTGAGATGGTCCTGTCCGGCTTGTAACCTTTGATCCAGAGAGAGTCGATCCAGGCATTGGGAGCCATAAACGTGACATATCCCGCGCGGTCAGCAGTGCGTACCCTGTTGACGATATGCTGTTTTGCAGGCTTTTCCCTGAACAGGAGGATTTCGTACTCGCTTCTGCGCTCCCGGCAGCTCAGCGTGTCCTTCATATCGTACTTGAGCATCTCCCTGATGGTGTCGTGGGCGACAAGGACCGGCTTGATGGTGTCGCTTACGAATCCGACGGTTTCATTGTCGGGGTCGTAGATGTTGTTGTTGTTTTCGTCCTTGATTGCATAGAGACGGTAGGACGTGTCAGCGATGAAAGGAAGCGCGAAGAAACCCCAGTCATCGGTCTTGACGGCAGCATAAGGGCGGTGCAGGAATACAGCAGAATCGGAGAGGTCCCTGTACAGGAGAACGGTTGCTCCCTTGACTGGGTCCAGCGTGTTGCAATTCTCCACGGTGCCGGTAATCATCATGGAATCGATCCTGCTGCCGGTGGAGAACACATAAGTGTATCCGGGGAATTTGTTGCCTTCGTTGTTGTCGGCTATGGCGTCGGTGAACGTCAGGGTATATGTCGTGTTGGAGTCAAGTTCGTCTTCGAAATATACGATAAGGTTCTTCCCTCTGAGCCTGTGCTTCGGCGCCTTGACCTGTGGGGGCGAGAGGAATATGTTGCGAGGCTCCTTGACTACGACATATTCGTTGAAGGTGAAGGTGATCGATGCTCCCTTGACGGGAACGCCGGTGCTTCCCGGGAGGGGGATGATGTCGGTGATGTAAGGAGGAATGGTATCCTTTTTTCCGCCGGTAGGCGATTCCGTGGTGTTCGCGCAGGAAGGCGCGAACAGAAGCGGACCCAGCACCGCGGCGACTGCCAATATCAATGGAATGAATCTCTTCATAACTAAATGTCTGTTCTGACAACGTCCTGGACACCTTTGATCTTGTTCAGCCCGCTGACCATATTGTCGAGATTCCTCTTGTCCTTGACGAGGAGTTCGATATATCCTTCGAACACGCCTTCGTCGGTGTTGAGCTGCAGCTTGCGCATATTGATGCCAAGAGTCTGCGAGATGAAGCTTGATATGTCGCTGAGAAGCCCCACGCGGTCAATTCCCTTGAGGGATATGCGTATCGGGTATTCCTTGTCGGATATCAGCCACTTCGGGATGATGACGCGGTCCCCGTACTTGCTGGCAAGGCTTTCGGCCACGACGCAGGACTTCTTGTGGATAGTCACGGAGCCGTCGGCTGAAAGGAACCCGATTACCGGATCTCCCGGAATGGGGTTGCAGCACTCTGCCATAACGTATTTGCGGTCGCCGCTGTTTCCGGTGCTGATGTAGTACTCGTCAGGCTTCTGGGATGTTGCGAGAGCATCTTCGTTGATGATGCGGTAGAAATCTTCCGGCCCGAGTATGCCAAGCCCGACGCGGAAGTATAATTCTTCGGTATCGTGAAGCTGCGAGTAATCAAGGAATTTGCGAAGCACATCGTTTGAGGCGCTGATGCCCATAGTGGACAGTCTCTCGTAAAAGACCTTTTCCCCGGAAGCCGCGATTTCGGCGTGATTGTCGCGGAAATACTCGATGACCTTTGTCTTCGCGTGGCGCGTCTGGAGGAAGCTGAGCCATTCCATCTTGGGCTTGGCGTTGGCGGCGGTGATGATTTCCACCTGGTCGCCGGCCTTGAGAGGGTGCGACAGCGGCACGAGCTTCATATTCACCTTTGCCGCAATGGCCTTCTCGCCGATGTGGGTATGGATCATATAGGCGAAGTCAAGGGCTGTCGCTCCGTTGCGGATGCTTTTCTGCTCGCCCTTTGGCGTGAAGACTATGACTTCGGAGCTGATGAGGTCCCTGTGGATGATGTCGAGGAATTCCATAGCGCCGACTTCATCGCTGACCAGAATGTCCTGAATCTCGGCAAGCCATTTGTCCATCTCGGAGTCATTCTCGGTGATGAAGCCGTCATTCTTGTATGCCCAGTGTGCGGCGATACCTTTCTCCGCGATGTCGTTCATTCGTCTGGACCGTATCTGGACCTCGATCCAGACACCTGCGTGGCTCATCAGGGTGCAGTGGAGCGCTTCATATCCGTTGCTCTTGGGCTGGGATATCCAGTCGCGGCGGCGGGACGGATTCTCGCTGTAAAGGTTTGTAATGGTCGAATAGATGAGGTATGCCTCGTTCCTTTCGGTCTGCGGCTTGTCGTCACGCGAATTGTAGATTATCCTGACCGCGTAGAGGTCGTATATCTGTTCGAACGGTACGTGCTTGGTGCGCATCTTGTACCAGATTGAATATGGCGTCTTGATACGCTTCTTGATGGATACGTCGAATCCGCTTGAGCGCAGGGCTTCTTCGATGGGGGCCACGAAGTCATCGATGTCCTTGCTTCGCTTGGCAAGGTCCTGTGTCGTCTTCTGAGATATTTCGTTGTATGCTTCAGGCTCCTTGAATTTCAGCCAGATGTTCTCCATCTCGCTCTTGACGCCATACAGGCCGAGCCTGTGGGCCAGCGGGATGAAGATGAACATCGTTTCGGAGAGTATCTTGTCACGCTTGTGCTCCGGCATACTGTCGATGGTGCGGCAGTTGTGGAGACGGTCGGCAAGCTTGATGAGCACGACGCGCACATCATCTCCCATCGTGAGCAGGATGCGCTTGAAATTCTCGGCCTGGAGGCTCTCGGAAGCAATCATTTCGCCGCCGAGACGGTCTTCGTTGTCGAGGGCGGTCTTGATCTTGGTGAGGCCGTCGACGAGTGAGGCGATCTTGTCGCCGAAAAGATTGCGTATGTCCTCGACCGTGTAGGAAGTGTCTTCCACGACGTCGTGCAGCAGGGCCGCGCAGATCGACTTGTATCCCAGGCCGATCTCGGTGATGACGATCTTCGCCACTTCGATAGGATGTATGATGTACGGCTCGCCGGAACGGCGGCGTACATTCTTGTGCGCGCTGTTGGCAAAGTCGTAGGCCTTCCGTACGAATTCTCTCTCTCTCTCGTTGCGGCAGCGGTTGTGCGCCACCTGCTTAAGCGACTCGTAGGCCTCGTCTATGAGTTGATAGTCGTGTTCTGAAAACTCTGAGAAACTCATTTTTTTATGTCTTCACTTTCCCATTCCGGGATGTTATACTTGTCTACGTTCTGGTAGCCGTAGGTGAGTTCGGCTCCATATATGATGATCTGCCAGCTGAAATTGAGCCAGATGAGGAACAAAGGGACCGCCGCGATGACTCCGTATGCAGTGTTGAGGCGTCCGACGAACATCTGTGTCTCAAGGTAGAGGTATTGGAACAGGGCGAAGAACACAGCCGTGAGCAGGGCGGACTTGAATGCGAAGCGGAACCGTACCGGCGTCGCGGGGATGAACTTGTACATAACGGACAGCGTCAGCACGCAGATGATGTAGAATCCGAGATAAAGCAGCAGTTTCGGAAGGAACGAGATGTCCGAAAGGTCGAGGCCGATAAGGTTGGTGACGTTGGTGTAATAAGCGATGCCTGTGCCGAACACGATCACCAGGAACGGTGAAAGGATGAGAACGAGGAAGTAGAAGCCGAACCGCGTGTATATCTTGCGCGGGATCCTGCTTATGCCCCAGACATTGTTGAAAACGCGCTCTACCTGGAACATCATCCACAGGACGGCCCATAGAAAGAGAAACGCGGAGAGCAATCCCACACCGCCGCCTTTTGCAACGTTGAGTATGTTGTTGGCCTTGTCCATCGCGGTGTCGATCAGCTCCGGGTAGTTCGGCAGGAACTGGTGAAGGGCATCGGAAAGCAGGTCGGACAGACCGAGACCGCCGGTGATGGCGAACAGGAATGCGACGAAAGGAATGATTGCGAGTGTGACGAAATAGCTGAGGGCGACACACTGGAATCCCATCTTGTTCTCAAAGAACGAGCTGATGGTGATACGGCACAGCTTGATGAAGCGGACAAGTCTGCGATATGCCTTGGAGCAGCCTGTGGTGTCGATTGCCCATAGGGAGTCAGAGAAAAGGTCAGTGAATTTGTCCGATTTTGTCATACTAAAACAATGTTGGTTCTTCGAACAGGCCCCCCTGCACAGGTTGCGGCTGCGCGGCTGGAGAGGCTTGGACTTCAGGCAGAAGGGCGCGGAAGTCGTCTTCGGTTAGTACAGGTATGCCAAGCTGCCCGCATTTCTTGAGCTTTTCAGGGCCCGGCTTGCTCCCGGCGAGCAGGAATGCCGTCTTTGCGCTGACGGACGAGCCGGCCTTGCCGCCGTGTGCGGTGATGAGATCCTTCATCGCGTCGCGGCTGATGCTGAAATTGCCTGAGATTACGATGGTCTTGCCGGTCAGGGCGTCTGACAATGCCGCCGCGTTGCCGTCGGCTGCGAACTGCAGCCCCTTTTCGCGGAGGCGGGATATTTCGCTGACGTGGGACGGGGTGCGGAAGAAGTCGAAAACGCTCCGGGCGATGGTTTCTCCCACGTCCTCCACTTCCAGCAGCTGCTCTTCGGTGGCGGCGGCCAGTGCGTCCATACTGCCGAAATGGCGGGCGAGGGCCTTGGCTGTCGTCTCGCCGACGTAGCGTATGCCGATTGCGAAGAGCACTCGCTCGAAAGGCACCGATACCGACTCGGCGAGGCTGTCGAGGAAGCGCTGGGCGGACTTGTCCTGCCAGCCCTCCAGGCTTGTCAGCTGGAATTTGTTTATGTCGTAGAGGTCGGCGACGCAGCTTGCGAGCCCCGCCTCGTAGAATTGTTCGATGGAAGATTCTCCGGCGAGGATGTCCATTGCCTTGCGGCTGCAGAAATGGAGCATCCTTCCCTTGATCTGGGTAGGGCAGCCGTCGCGGTCAGGACAGAACCACCTGGCTTCGGCTTCCGCCTTTACGAGGACCGCGCCGCAGTCCGGACATCTGTCCGGGAAGACAGGAATCTGTGCGCCCGCAGGTCTCCGTGACAGGTCCACCCCGGTGATCTTCGGGATGATTTCTCCACCTTTCTCGACATAGACGAAGTCTCTGACGTGCACGTCCAGCTCTTTCATCCAGTCTTCGTTGTTCAGGGTGGCGCGCTTCACCACGGTACCGCTGAGCTGGACGGGGGAGAGGTTGGCCACAGGGGTGACTGCGCCCGTGCGACCCACCTGGAAATCGATGCTCAGAAGTTCTGTGCAGGCTTGCTCTGCCTTGAATTTGTAGGCGACAGCCCACCGCGGCGACTTTGCCGTGTATCCGAGGCTGCGCTGGGCGGAGAGCTCGTTTATCTTGATCACGCATCCGTCGGTGGCGTATGGCAGGAACTTGCGTTCCTTGTCCCAATAGTCTATGAAAGCCTTGATCTCGTTGATGTTCCTGCAGAGCTTTCTGCTGTCGGCGACGGGCAGTCCCCAGGAGGCGGCTTTTGCCAGGGCCTCGTCGTGAGTGCTGAAAGTGACGCTCTGTGCCGGGATATGATACAGAGTGCACATAAGACCGCGTCTGCCGACTTCGGCGGGGTTGATGAGCTTCAGCGAACCGGAAGCGGCGTTGCGTGGATTGGCGAAAGGCGCTTCCTCATTTTCCTCCCTTGCCTTGTTCAGTGCGTCGAATGCGGCGTACGGCATAAGGATCTCGCCTCTGATCTCGAATTCTTCAGGATAATCGCCGTGCAGCGCCTGAGGGATGTTGGCTATATGCCTTGCGTTTTCGGTCACGTCGTCTCCCTGGATGCCGTCGCCTCTGGTGAGGGCCTGCACGAGTTTGCCGTCCTTGTACGTGAGACATATGGCTGTGCCGTCGAACTTGAGTTCGCAGCAGTAGGAAAACTCTTCTGTGAGGAGCTTGTCGGCGCGGGCGGCGAAATCTTCAATCTCTGATATGCTGTAGGTGTTGCCCAGAGAGAGCATAGGATATCTGTGTGCTCTTTTCGCGAAGTCATTGCCTGCGAGGGATTCTGCGTTTTCTCCTACCGGGGCGTCGAGGTCGGAACCGACCTTCTGGGTAGGGGAGTCGGGGGTGCGGAACTCGGGCCATTCGTTTTCGAGGGCTTCAAGTTCGTGCATCAGGCGGTCGTACTCGAAGTCGGAGATTGCCGGCGCGTTGTCTACATAGTAGCGCCTGCTGTTCTCCCAAAGAGTCGCTTTGAGTTCGTCAATCCTGTATTTAGCCTCCGATTTGAGCATAATCTCACAAATATAGTCATTTCCGTTTAATTATTGCATAATTAAAGGAGGGTGGCTGTGCGGCCACCCTCCGGGTATGAATTTGTGAAATGTGTCTGAAGACTACTTCTGCTGCTCGAGCTGGAGGGTCTTGGTGGTCTGGTCGCAGACCTCTGAAGGGCCCCAGTACTGGATGGAACCCGGATAGAGGTAGCAGGTGTTGACTGCCCACTCCTCGCGGTTCGCGGCGAAGTACTTGAACGGAGCGCCGTCGAGCTCGACGAGGGCCTTGCGGATAACCGGCTTGAACTTGCCGGCGCGCTTCTCGAGATTCATCATCATCGTGATAGGCACACCGCCCGCAATCCATTCCGATGCAGGAGCAGTGGTGTTGCGGATCACTGACATATAACCGGTCTTGCCAGTTGAGATGAGGCGTGATGCGTTGAATCCGAGGGAGTAGCAATAGTCTGCGTCGAAGTTTGAAGGTGCTGCGCAGCGGCCTTCGTAACCGAAGAAGTGGTGCTGCGTGCCGAACTTGCCGACATACTTGCCTTCCTTCTTCCACTCTGCGAGCTTCTTGCCCACCATCTCGGCGAGGAGCTGCTCGGTCTCGATGAGAGAAACCTGAACGTTGCCGTGAGGGTCGCGGTCAAGTGCGAGCTGGCTGGCAACGCCTGCAGGGAGGCTGTCGAAGGTTGCGAGGTTGGCTGCGTTGAGGTGAGCCTTCACATATTCGATCTGGTTCTCGCGGGCCACTGTCTTTGCTTCGTCGGTAGCGAGGATGTCGTTGAGTTCGGAGATGAGCTTCTTGATTGCAGGGATGAATTCGATGAGGCCTTCCGGGATGATGACCGTGCCGAAGTTGTCGCCCTTTGCGGCGCGTGCGGCAACTGCGTTGGCGATGTAGGTCACGATGTCGTCGAGGCTCTGTTCCTTTGCCTCCACCTCCTCGGAAATGAGGCAGATGTTAGGCTGGGTCTGGAGTGCGCACTCAAGGGCGATGTGGGATGCTGAGCGGCCCATAACCTTGATGAAGTGCCAGTATTTGCGTGCAGAGTTGCAGTCGCGCTCGATGTTGCCGATGAGCTCTGAATATGTCTTGCAGGCGGTATCGAAGCCGAATGAAGCCTCGATCTGCTCGTTCTTGAGGTCGCCGTCGATGGTCTTCGGGCAGCCGATCACCTGGACGCCGTAGTTCTTTGCGGCGTAATACTCTGCGAGGACGCAGGCATTGGTGTTGGAGTCGTCGCCTCCGATGATTACGAGAGCCTTGATGCCGAGCTCGCGGAGGATTACGATACCCTTTTCGAACTGGTCCACTTCCTCAAGCTTGGTACGGCCTGAGCCGATGATGTCGAATCCGCCGGTGTTGCGGTATGCGTCCATTATCTCGGGAGTGATCTCCATATACTTGTGGTCAACGAGTCCGCCGGGACCGAGGATGAAGCCATAGAGCTTGTTCTCCGGGTTGAGCGACTTGATGCCGTCGAAGAGCCCTGAGATGACGTTGTGCCCGCCGGGGGCCTGGCCGCCTGAAAGGATGACGCCGACGTTGAACCTGGCGTTGTCAGCCTTCTCGCCCTTGGCGAACTCGACTACAGGCATACCGTAGGTGTTCGGGAAGAGTTCCTTGATTTCGGCCTGGTTGCCGACGGACTGGGTGGCAGCACCCTCGATAGCTTTCACAGGACCCTGGAGAGCCTTTGGAAGCTTTGGCTGATATGCAGCGCGAGCTTTCTGAAGATTCGAAATAGATGTCATGATATTTTGATGAATTACTGGTTGCTGAACTGATGACCGAGGCGCAAATTTAGTAAAAATAAGTTTATTATCCGCGCCTTCTGAACTCTGAAAGAGTTATGGCGGTGGCGACGGCAACGTTGAGGGATTCGGCTCTGGAACCGCCGAAAGAAGGTATGAGCAGGCGGGCGTCGACTTCGGCGGCTACAGCCTGGCTGATGCCGTTGGACTCGTTTCCCATCACTATCAGGCCTTCGCTCTTCAGCGGGCTGCGGTAGATGTCGTCTCCGTCGAGGAACGTCCCGTACACAGACTTGCCCCCGGCCTTGTATCTGCTGCACAGTTCCGGTATGTCGCAGAAGATGATTTTCTTGCGGAAGATGGCCCCCATCGTTGCCTGGACCACTTTGGGATTGTACGGGTCGACGCAGTCGGGGGAGCAGAAAATGCAGTCGACGCCGAACCAGTCGGCAAGCCGTATGATGGTGCCCATATTTCCCGGGTCGCGGACGGAATCCAGCGCGATGGACAGCCCTCCGGGAGATTCGGGGACGGCGGCGGAAGGAATCTTCACCACCGCGAGCACGGGTGACGGAGTGGTGAGGTGGGAAATCTTAGCCATCGCGGCCGTGCCTATTTCCTCCATACGGTGCACGGCGATGACCTCGAGCTGGGAATCCAGGGCTTCTCTTACCATTTTTTCGCCCTCGGCCACGAACAGGCCGAGTTCGTCACGGAACTTCTTGTCCTTGAGCGAACGAATGGTCTTTATCTCATTATTTGTCAGCATAATATTTCGCAAATATAGACAATAATGCGTACATTTGTAGGTTATGAAACGCTTGTCGGCTCTATTATTGGCACTTTTTACGCTGGTTTCCTGCAGTACTACGAGGCTGCTGACCGGAGACCAGAGCCGGCTCGTGGAAAACAAGATACATTTCAACGGCAGGACGGAACTGAAGCCTTCTTCGCTTTCGGCTTATGCCAAGCAGACCCCCAACACTCACACCTTCTTCAAGTGGAGCCCCGGGCTGAGCATCTACAACTGGGCCGACACTACAAGAGCGGACAGCGGCTGGAACAGGTTCTGCCGCAAGATAGGCATCGCCCCTGTCATATTTGACGAGGGGATCATACCGAATTCCATTGAGAATATGGAGACCAGGCTGGAGTATCTCGGCTACTACGGCTCAAAGGTTACCGCAGAACCGGTGACCAGGAACAGGCTGACGACCGTCCATTATTATGTGGACCTGGGCAAGCGTTACAAGATTGATTCGATCGATTTTTCCGTGCCTGAAGGCGCGTTCTCCGACGAGTTCGCGGCTGATATGAAATCCGTGTCGGTGAAGCCGGGAGACTGGCTTTCCGAGTCTGCCCTTGAAGAGGAGAGTGTCCGCGGAATGACTTATTTCCGCAACCTCGGATACTACGATTTCAGCAAGAGCAACTATTTCTTCGAGGCCGACACCCTGGGCTCACGGAACATTCTCCATTATGCTATTAAAAATCATACCCGCAACGAGACGGGGGAAGATGACCGCCTGATCGAGAAGTACCGGTTCGGAGACATAAGCATCTCCCACTCGAAGGATGTCCCGTTCAACGAGAATCTTCTAAAAAAGATCAACATCCTCAAGCCCGGACAGTTTTATAGCGAGAAGGCCGTGAATGTCGATTTCGCCCGCTTTTCCACGCTACGTGTGTTCAACAGCGTCGGCATTGAACTGCAGCCTCAGCCCGACCATACCCTTGACTGCAACATCGACCTCCGTGAGTCAAAGATGCAGGGCGTGAAATTCAACATCGAAGCTTCCACCAATTCATCGGCACTCGTCGGCATCGCTCCGAAAATCAGCTATTTCCACAAGAATATCTTTCACGGAGGCGAGCGCCTGTCGATAGACTTCTCGGGCAACTTTCAGTTCAAGCCCAAGACGGATCTGCGTTCGACCGAATATACGGCGACAGTAGCCTTGAGCCTTCCCCGGTTCGTAGGACTCCCGATGAGGGTCTTTACCGGCCCCAACATACCCCGTACGGACTTTTCGGCGTCTTACAGTTTTCAGGACAGACCTGAATATGTACGTGACATCGCAAGTTTCAGCTATGGCTTCAACGGCCAGATAGGAGATCACTTTTTCTATCAGGTGTCGCCGATTCAGATCAACTACGTATTCCTGAGCAAGGTCAGTGATTCTTTTCAGGAACTGCTCATTCAGGACCGCGGATTGAGAGCCACTTTCCAGAGCCACTTCAATGCCGGACTCACCAGTACGTGGTACTATACGTCCGACCCCGCCCTGGTCCCGAAGACTTCCTACTATTTTGTCAGGCTGAACCTCGACGGCTCCGGCAACGTTCTGAGCCTTTTCAACAGGTCTATGCCTGTCGGTGCGTATGGCGAGAGATTGATCTTCGGCTCACCGTATTCGCAGTTCGTGAGAGCGGAACTTAATCTTGGAAAAACTTTCAGGTGGGGCGCGGAAAATGGCCAGGCGCTTGCTATGAGACTTGTTCTGGGGGCTGGATTCGCATATGGGAACTCCAGTGAGATCCCATACGAGAAGCAGTTCTTTGCGGGAGGCGCAAACGGCATGCGCGCCTGGCGGTCAAGGTCTCTCGGCCCCGGCTTTGACCCTGTGTCCGAGTTTTTTTCCATCCCAAGCCAGTCCGGCAACTACAAGTTTGAATTTGATATGGAATACAGATTCAAGATGTTCTGGAAACTGGAGGGCGCTCTGTTTGCGGAAGTCGGCAATGTGTGGGATTCCATTGTCGGTTACGATGTTATCCGCAGCCTCGCCGGAGACTGGGGCCTCGGCTTGAGGCTTAACCTTGACTTTATCCTTGTACGCCTCGATGGCGGTTTCAAGGTATATGAGCCGAGCCGTAATGAGGGCGAAAGGTGGGTCGGACCCGCACAATGGTTCAAAAGGGACGGTTTTGCCGTTCATCTCGGTATAGGATATCCTTTCTAATATGAAGCACATTGTCTATCAGGTTCTGCCCCGGCTATGGGGAAGCGGTCGTTTTTCTGCCTGGGATGCGGCAGCGTTCCGCTATCTGTCATCGCTGGGTGCGGATTGCATCTGGTTTACCGGAGTCCCGCGTCACGCGTCTGGAAAGCCTTTTGTCAAGGGCGATCCCGGGTGCCCGTATTCGATATCCGACTGGAAGGATGTCAACCCGTATCTTGCCGATGACCCGGACTGCAGGATGGCTGAATTCGAGGGGTTGGTCGGGCGTTGCCACAAGGCGGGGTTCAAGGTGCTGGTCGATTATATTCCGAATCACGTGGCCTGCGATTACGAGGGCGGCATCCGGCATTTTGATTATTGCGACGGCGACTGGACGGACACTCTCAAGAATGACTGGAGCGACCCGCGCACCTTCGATGCGATGCTTGACATATTGCGTTTCTGGGTTTCCAAAGGCGTTGACGGCTTCCGCTGTGATATGGTCGAGCTGGTTCCGGCGGATGCGTTGCGCGGCCTGATAGCCGCACTCAAGGCGGAAAAGCCCGATCTGATCTTTATCGCGGAGGTATATGGTAAGGAGAACTATTCCCTTTATTCCGAAACTGTCGGGTTCGACCTTCTCTATGACAAGTCCGGGATGTACGACAGCCTGCGTGCCATCTGCTGCAATGGCGGAACTGCAAGGTCGCTGACCTTGAACTGGCAGTGGCTGGGCCCTCTGCAGCCTCGGATGATCAATTTCCTTGAGAATCACGACGAGCAGCGCGCCGCTTCTCCGGAGTTTCTCGGCGGCGCTCCGCGCGGATATGCCGCTCTTGCCGCTTCTCTGCTTTTCAACACGGCCTCCTTCCTTCTTTATTTCGGTCAGGAAGTGGGGGAGAATGCCGCCGAAGGTCATCAGGGGAGGACTTCGATTTTCAACTGGTGCCGCCCGGCATCCGTCGGCCGCCTGGTTGATTCCATCGAATCCGGCAAGAGACTTCCGAAAGCGGAGGCGGCGGTGCTGCGTAGGTATCGCGAGTTCCTGGGCTATGCTCGCATCGATGCTTTCTCCAAGGGGAAAGTATGGGACCTGTGCTACTGCAATTATGATTCGCAGGGTTTTGATGCCGACAGACATTTCGCATTCCTGCGGTATGATGACGGCAGTGCGTGGCTGGTGGTATGCAATTTCTCGGATTTTCCGGCAAAGATGCGCATTGCCATTCCGGTTGAGGTGCAGCCTGCCTGCGGCTGTTCCGGCGAGGCCGTGTGTGTCGATCCGTGGGATGCGGTTGTCGTGAGATTGAAATAAAATTTGGGGATTTCGATTTTATACTTATATTTGCAGTCCCAAAACCAAAATGGTGGGTTCGTATAACGGTTAGTACTCGAGATTCTCAATCTCGCAATAGGAGTTCGATTCTCCTACCCACTACAAAAAGAGCATCGCCTGTGCGGTGCTCTTTTCGTAGTATCGGGTATGTATCGCTTCTTACTTGAGTTTGGTGAAGGACTGCGGCTGCCTGTCGTTGCCCTTTGTGTTTGTGATCACAAGTTCTGACTCATTGACAGAATCGAGAGTGTATACCTGGTCAGACTTCATAGTGGTCTTTATCGAGACCTTCATAGGTTTGATGACAAAGTTCTTTATATTGAAGGTCTCCTTGTTTACATCGGCTGACTTGCCTTTCACCTTCGTATCAAAGCCCATAAGATCCGCAGCGGCGAGGCTCGGGTCATAGTCAAAGAAAATCTTGCCCTCTTCAATGCCATAGGTGCCGCCGCCCGCAACAGCGATCTCAAAGGTGTATGTGCCGGCCTCCTTTTCCATCGCGACCGTCATACTGCCCTTCTGGCGGAAAGTGCCGTCGGATTTGAACGTGTAGCTGTCGTGCACCTTGCCCGTACGGTCTTCGCCCTTGATCTCCTCGTCATTGTTCCAGATGCCGACCACTTCCGGCAGGACCGTTCCCCGGACTATCTGTTTATGGACCGGATCGACTACATTTCTGATTGTTGAGCAGGATATTGCCAAAAGCGCTGCAGCGGCTGCGATGAAGATTCGTTTCATATCATTGAATAATTTCACAAATATACGTAAAAAAAGTCACCGGAGATGGTTTGATCAGAAGATGATTTCGACCTGTGCGGTCTCGCCTGCCTTGAACGTGTACCGGATATGGTCTCCGTCCTTGGCCAACTCCTTGCCGTTCATAAGGATGCGGCAGCCTTCCCGGCGGTTGCGAAGCGTCAGGGTCTGGGCCTGATTGGAGGTGATGGAGGCGCGGATGCCCTTCTCGTCCCAGTCCATATGATCAAGCTTGGCGAAGGTATACAGCCACACGCCGTCAATGGCGCCGTGCATCAGGTTGGCCGGCATCACCGGCAGGAGCTCCACCGTGCCGGGCTCGCTGAAGACGCACATCTCCACAAGGAACGCCGGTACAGCTCCCGTCAGATCAGGGAACACACCCCTGTATGGGAAGTGGCTGGTCTGCAGAGTGCGGCGGACGAAACCGTGGTTGAGCAGCTGGCTAAGGTTCTGCTCGGCTTCTTCCA
>JAZLGQ010000073.1:0-6797 GCA_045616385.1 Candidatus Cryptobacteroides sp. | reverse complement strand
TCCACGACCGCCTCCGTCAATGCACCGGTGGCAATGGAATCGATGACTGGCCGGCCAAGATAGTTGTCCCCGGTCATCTGGACGTCAAGTCCGTGCAGGGCCGCGCCCATAGTGCTGTGGGTGCCGCCCCAGTCAGAAACGGTCATACCCTTGAAGCCCCATTCGCCACGGAGTATCTCGTTGAGCAGATGCTCGTTCTCGGAGCAATAATCGCCGTTGACCTTGTTGTAGGCCGGCATCACGCACATCGCGCCGCCCTCTCGTACAGCGGCCTCGAACGGCTTCAGATAGATCTCGCGCATAGTGCGCTCATCGGCGATGACGTTCACCGAACCGCGGTTCGTCTCCTGGTTGTTGAGTGCGAAATGCTTTACGCAGGCGGCAGTGCCGGCATCCTGCATTCCCTTCACGTAACCCACTGCGAGACGGGCGCTGAGGAACGGGTCCTCGCTCAGATACTCATACGAACGGCCACCCACAGGCAGACGCTGTATATTGATTGCCGGACCAAGCATTACATCCTTCCCCCGGCGGCGTGCCTCCTGTCCGATACCGTTTCCATAGCTGTATGCAAGTTCCGGCGACCAGGTTGCGGCGAGAGCCGAACCGGTCGGGAAATATGTCGCGGAATCCATCTGCCAGCCGAGCGGGCGGAAACCGTCGCCGACTTCTTCGCGCACCCCGAACGGACCGTCGGCATATTTGATGTCCTGTATGCCCAGGCGCGGCACGCCCTCGGAAGACATAATGGTCTTCGAATGCAGCATCTGCACCTTTTCCTCAAGGGTCATCTGCGCAATGATGGCATCGATCTCATCTTCGTGCCCCATCAGGACATCCTGCGGGCACTGAGTACGGGTACAGCCGAGGCACACCAGCCCCAGCGCAACTGCATATACTATTTTTCGCATAAGAGAGCCCTGTTTGCCTTCCAACTCTTCGCCTTGGAAACCTTGAAGTCGGCCGTGCCGCGGATATCATTCACCGATGCGCCTATCAGGACCTTATAGGTTCCGGCGGCGGTCTGCCATTCAGACGCCTCCTCGTTGAATGAAGCGAGTTCATAGGCGCTGACCTTCATCGTGAGGGTCTGGCTCTCGCCCGGCTGGAGTTCACGTGTCTTGGCAAATGCCTTGAGCTCGCGTGCAGGCTTCACAAGACCTCCGGCTGGAGCTGCGACGTATGCCTGGACGGCCTCCTTGCCTGCCACCTCCCCGGTGTTCCTGACCGTGACGGTGATTGTCACACTGCCGTCGGAGGCGAGTTTGACAGCAGGCTTGCCATACTCAAAGGTGGTATAGCTGAGACCGTATCCGAACGGATAGGATACCTCCACGCCGTTGGTGCTGAAATATCTGTAACCGACATTCAGGCCCTCGGCATAGTCGGTGTAGTCGTAATCCTTGAGCGGAGCAGGCTTCTGTGCCGGTCCGAAGAATCCGCGGCCTCTCTGAGGCTGAGGCTTGTAGTAAGGGAAGTTGTGCGATGACGGGATGTCGAGATAGTTCACAGGGAAGGTCATCGAGAGCTTTCCGGAAGGATTCGATTTGCCGGTCAGCACATCGGCGACGCTGTTGCCCACTTCCTGACCGGGAGTCCAGGCAAGGAGGATTGCGTCCGGCAGATGCTTCCAGGATGCGGTCTCGACCACTCCCCCGACATTCAGCACGACAACAACCTTCTTGCCCTCCTTGTGGTAGGCGTTGCAGACGTTGGTGAGGAGGTCGCGCTCCGCGGTGGTGAGGTCAAAATCGTTTTCGAGGGTGCGGTCATCACCTTCGCCGGCGTTACGGCCGATGACGACGATTGCGGCATCGTTGCGCGCGACTGAATTGTTGATTACGACAGGACGGACCGCCATCTCAGGCATTACGCCGTCGCCGAGGGAAAGTTCTCCTCCGAGAGGCTGTCCCGGAAGGAAGCGGGCATTGACGTCCTCGGCATTCTGATAATCGCGGTAAGTCTTGTATAGGAGGGCGATCCTCTCGTCAAGCTTGAATCCGGCCGCGGCAAGACCCTCGCTGATATGGCGGACATAAGGCTTGTTCACGTTACCGGAACCTGTGCCGCCGGCAATGGACTTGTACGCATTGAGTCCGAACAGCGCAACGTTTCCGGTCGTGCTGAAAGGAAGGGTCCCGTCGTTCTCGAGAAGCACCATACCATCGGCGGCTGCCTTGCGCACAAGTGCCGCGTGAGCCTCAAGGTCCGGTGCGTCGGAATACTTGTATCCCGCGAAACGCGGAGTGCGTACGATGAACTGAAGTATCTTCTTCACGTTCCTGTCGAGATCGGCGACGTCCAGGGTACCGTCCTTCACGGCAGCGACGATGCGCTGGGTCTCAACGGGAGCTCCCGGTTCCATAAGGTCGTTGCCTGCCCGGACAGCCTTCACCGTGCCGTCCTTGGTACCCCAGTCGGTCATAACCATTCCCTTGAACCCCCACTCGTCGCGGAGGATGGTGGTGAGAAGGTCGTGGCTCTGCTGGGTGAAACAGCCGTTGACCCTGTTGTATGAAGACATCACCGTCCACGGGTCGCCCTCGCGCACGGCAATCTCGAAATTCTTGAGGTAGAGTTCGCGCAAGGCGCGGACACCGATGCGGGCGTCGTTCTCCATTCTGTTGATCTCCTGGTTGTTGAAGGCGAAATGCTTCACTGACACGCCCACGCCCTGGCTCTGGACACCGCGCACGTATGCAGCCGAAATCTTTCCGCTAAGGAAAGGATCTTCGGAGAAATACTCGAAGTTGCGGCCGCAGAGAGGGTTGCGGTGCAGGTTCATACCCGGGGCGAGGAGCACGTCGGCACCATATTCAAGCACTTCGTTGCCCATCGCGGCGAGGAGTTCCTCAACCATAGGGGCGTCAAACGTGCAGGCAAGGACGGTACCTACCGGGAACCCCGTGCAGTAGAAAGTCTTGTCCGTACCGGGACGCTTGGGATCGATGCGGAGACCGGCAGGACCGTCGGAAAGGACGGTCTGAGGGATACCGAGACGCGGAATCGCCTGAGTGGTGCCTGCCGCGCCCGGCACAAGCACGCGTGAAGCCGCGGTCATTGAGCCGGCGTTCATACTGCCCCAGCCAGAGCCGACCACCAGGGTGGCCTTCTCCTCCAGGGTCATCGCGGCGATGACCTCATCGATATTATCCTTTGTCAACTTCGGCTGCGCCGCAACGCCTGCAGCCGCAAGTGTTCCCAATGCAATCATTGTAAACAGTTTTTTCATATCGGTATTGTGTTATGTGGATTTTACAGTTGCGCTTCGATTATGAAACTGAATTCATACTCTCCCGGAGCGATGCGATATTGAGGCAGCGGGATCGCGCCCCACGAATTGGCACCGGCAACGCCCATCTGCACAAGGTCGAGGTTGATGTGGGTAAGGCCGTCCGGACGGAGCTCTACGGAGTGACGCTGGTCCCCACCGCGGTTGCGGCCGCCGCCCGTGATCGACATATCGACCGCCCTGCGGCCGAATGGAAGCACGGTGGCCTCGAACGGCTTGCCGCTGCAGATGAACCTGACGCCCTGATCCAGGTCATTGATTACGGAAATATACCTGATGCCGGTGTGGTTTCCGGACTCCTGCGGACGGGCATAGCCATAATGGTACTGGTCGGCCACCTTCTGAATGTATCTGCCGACCTCGGAAGCCGACTGACGGTCGGCATAGTTCTCGAAAGGTCCTTCTCCGTAGAAGTCAATCCTGTCGTACTGGCCCGGCATCGCGAACTCGACGCCCACCCTGAACAGTCCGGGTGCGTCCTCGCGGACGTCATAAAGCCTTTCGGTAACCTTGATGGTGCCGTCAGCCCTCATTTCATATTTCATACTGACCTTTCCGAGGTCGGACACCCTGTAAACTACATCCATCACGTCGCCGTCGCGATTCATCGACTCTACGGTGAATTCAGGATAGAGCCAAGGTTTCATACGCACCTGCAGCCAGGCGCCGAGGTCATTCTCGGTGACGCTGCGGCCGAAGCAAGGCATCACAGGCTCGGCCAGGAGTTCGATGCCTGCCGCCCTGAACGAACACAATGCACCTGTCCTGTCATCGAAGTCCATCGAATATTCTATCCCGTTCCAATTGTCCGCGGCTGAGTATGCGGCATATACGGCCTCGCAATCATCCTTGACCGTCAGTTGCTGATGCGCAACCACAAAGCCTGCCGGCAAAAGACCATCAGCGGCCTTGAGCCTGTATTCGACATTGAGGAACAGGTCAGGTCGTGCGCCTGATGCCGCAAAGGCCGTGAGGTCACCGCAACCCAGGTCGACTTTCGCCGTCTGCTGAGGCCGGACGTCAAGGTCACTGACCGTTCCGACCCTCAGCAACTCGCCGCCGGAAGAAAGGGACCATTGGAGTTCATACCCGCTCAAGTCCTTGAAGAAATTTTCGTTGAACACGGTCACGACGCCGTTCAGAAGTTCCTCCTGAGTTGCCGAGGTCCAGATGCTCTGATACTCCTTCTGAACTTCGTAGGCGTGCGGATGCCAGCTGCGGTCAGCCGCTATGATGCCGTTGCAGTTGAAAGAGTTGTCTGTAGCATCATAATCATTGAAGTCCCCGCCGAAGGCATACATATAACCGTTGAACGACTTCCTGGAAGGCCAGCGCACCGCCTGATCCACAAAGTCCCAGATGAATCCGCCCTGGAGCTGGGGATATTTGCGATAAACGTCCCAATACTCCTTGAACCCGCCCATTGAGTTGCCCATCGCGTGAGAGTATTCACATTGGATGAGAGGCTTTTCCCTCTTTTCAGACGCATACCTGATCAGGTCCGGCACCTCCATATACATAGGGCAGTAAATGTCGGTATTGTATTCCGACGTGAAGTCGTAGTTCATCGCACGCTCGTACTGTACAGGGCGTGAAGAATCATAAGCCTTGAGCCAGTCGTATGCCTTATAAAAGCCTATTCCGTTTCCGGCCTCGTTGCCGAGGCTCCACGTCACGATGGAAGGATGGTTGAAGTCGCGCTGCGCCATACGGCTGACACGCTCCGTATGCATCTGGGCATAATCCTCCCTCTTGGCAAGGCTCTCCGGCCCGTATCCCATTCCATGCGACTCGTTGTCGGCTTCATCAATGACATAAAGGCCGAACATATCGCACAGGTCATACCACACGGGATCGTTAGGATAATGACTCGTACGGACCGCGTTGATGTTGAGACGCTTCATTATCCCGATGTCCCGAAGCATCTCCTGCGCGCTAACGAAGTATCCGCCCTTGGCGGACATCTCGTGCCTGTCGGCGCCCTTTATGAGCACGGCCTTGCCGTTCACCAGGAACTGGCCGTCCTCGATGCGCACGTCGCGGAATCCGAAGTTGATGTAATTGGTCTGGGTGACACCCTTGCTGTCTGAGACCACAACCTTGAGACCGTAGAGATCAGGCTCCTCTGCGGACCAGAGCCTGACGTTTTCGAGAGCGCCCTCAAGCGGGGTCTCGA
Source organism: Candidatus Cryptobacteroides sp. (assembly GCA_045616385.1). GTDB lineage: Bacteria > Bacteroidota > Bacteroidia > Bacteroidales > UBA932 > Cryptobacteroides. The sequence continues at coordinate 1,329 of JAZLGQ010000073.1, read as the reverse complement.
TTTCCGTCATACCCGGGCCGCTGATATAGTATTTCGCCTTTGCACCCTTGGTGAGCTTTGCGTCAATCACATACTTTCCGTCCATCCCGGCGCTGATGTGTATATCCTCCAGACGTGCCTTCGGCAGGGCCTTGATATATGTCTCGCGGGCAAAACCCGTGTAGGACCAGAAGTCCTGGTCTTCCAGATAAGTGCCGTCACACCAGCGGAAAACCTCGAATGCGAAAAGGTTCTCCTCGCCGAACTTCACGAATTTCGTTATGTCGAAACGGGCTTCCAGCTTGCTGTCCTCGCTGTAGCCGACCTCCTTGCCGTTGATCCAGACACGCACGTTGGAAGTGACGGATCCGATCACGAGATGCAGGTCGCGGCCTTTCCACTCTGCCGGGATGACCCAATTCCTGCGATACTGGCCGACATAGTTGTGCTCCTCCGGGACGAAAGGCGGATCGTTCTTGAAATGGCCGGCCCAGGGGTAGTCGATATTGGCATAGAGCGGATCTCCGTAACCGTTGAGTTCCCACATTCCCGGAATCGGCATCGTACTCCAGTCGGAATCGTCCACACCGGTCTTGAAGAAATCGAGGGAGCGCACGGACGGGCTGTCATAACGCTTGAACGCCCATTCCCCATGGAGGTACATCACAGGGCTGTCCGTAGTGAAACTTGCCGCCATAGGCAGGCGGTTTCGCTGGTTGACTGCAGGATTCTGCCAGTCCTCAACGGCTGCGCTGAGCGTCAGCGGAAGGAGGACTAAGAGGAGAGAGAATATCTTCTTCATCGGTTATTTTGGTTATAGCATCTTTTTACGCTTAAAGATAAACCAAATACCGATAACAAGCAACAACATAAGGATAATAATTGCAAGCCAGGCCCACCATTGCTCCGCGAAAGGAAGCTTGACGTTCATTCCATAGAAGCTGGCGACAAGGGTTGCAGGCATAAGAAGCAGGGATACGAAGGTGAAGATCTTCATTATCCTGTTCTGGTCGAGATTGATGATACCGACGACGGTATCCTGCAGATATTCAAGCCTCTCGAAGGCGAAAGTGGTATGATTGATCAACGATGCGATATCCTGGAGGATGATTGGCAGGTGCTCACGTATATCCGCATGCTTGGGGCATCGCTTGCTCTTGAGGATGTTGGAAATGAGACGCTGCTTGTCCACGACGTTCTCGCGGACAATCATCGCGTTTTCCTGCAGCTGGTTGATGTCCAGGAGGAATTCCTCGCTGATGTCTTCGTTCTGGTTGATGCGCTTGCTGAACTGGGACACGTCCTTTGATATGAGCTCGACGATGTCGGCGTCGAGGTCGACACGGCGGT
>JAZLGQ010000072.1:0-35864 GCA_045616385.1 Candidatus Cryptobacteroides sp. | reverse complement strand
ATAGGAGTGTTAGGAACTACGCCTTCCTTCTTCTTATAGTTGAGAGTACCGCGGAGAATGAACTCTGAAGGGTTCATAAGATAAGTCGCATCATACTCCTTGCCGTCGTGATAGAGAAGCGGTGCAGAGTGGGTGGCAGCGTGACTGTGAGACTGGGTGAGAGAGAAGAATTCAATCTTGACATCTTCGTCGAGGATATCTTTCATATCGTAAGAATAATCACCTTCGATGAACTCACCAAGGGTAAGGACAACATTGTAGTCTGCCTTGCCGCCAGGAAGAACGTGTACGCGTACCTTCTTCTCATCTATGAAATTCTTTTTACCGTTATAACCGGTCCAGACAGCTGCTACGGAAACCTCCTGGTCGAAAGCATCATACTCAGTGCTGTAAAAAGTCTGAGAAGAGCTGCCGCTCTGGCCATTGAAACTGAAAGTCACATCAGCGGTAATGTCCTTACCGTCAATAGACATAGCTGTAGCATGTACGGTTGCTACACCCGGATCTACTTTGAACGCAGTCTTAAGGTCTTCCTTCTGACAAGCAGCAAGTACACCTACTAACGCGAGAAGAGAAAAAAACTTTTTCATTTCTTTTTTTGGATTATGATAACATTAATTAAACTTTCATTGCCACGCGTTTCTGGCGCGCACACGCCATAGTGCATATGACGAGCGCACAAAAGTAGTGACTTTATTTGAAATGTGCAAGAATTCGGAAAAAAATCAGCGGGTCAGAGCCCTGATTTCAGAGTCGATATAGAACGGATTGAAACTATTCGACTGCATTATGTTGTCAGACGCTTCTATTTTGCTTTCGCGGTAGTAGTACTGCTCATTATTGGCATTGTAGATCAGGCCCATCTGGCCGGATGTCGTCACCCTCGGCAGCCTGCCGGTCCGCTTGAACCGGTAAGGGGGAAGGGCTACCTGGAAACGGAATCCGCCGTTGGTATGACCATACTTGGTCTTCTCGGCATAGAAACCCACCGAACAGCGGCGGAAATGACGTATCATCTCGAACTTGTATCCGACATCGCCGTATATGAACTTCTGCGCCCTCAGAGAAAACTGGGTCTTTGCGTAAGGCCAGTAAAAATTCCCGGCTACGGCCCAGTAGAAATCCGGATCTATGTCATAATGCATCAGGAATCCTTCAAAGTAATATGGGTTGAGCATCGACACCTGTCCGTCTATCCAGAACCTCTCGTTCGGGAAGACGTACTTGAGGTCAAGCACGGCGCCGAAACGTGAATTGCTGAACACGCCGAGGGTAAGGCGTCCGGTTATGTTCAGGTTCCACGGGTCCCTGAACATCTGGCTGAAGGTTATCAGTCCGGGGTGGATGCGACTTTCATAAAGACCATATCCGTCATTGAATATCGGAATCTTTATCTGGTACGAGAGTTTGGCCCCGGGCCACAAGGTGACCTCAAGCGCGGGACTTATCTGCCACAGGGACTGGTAGACCTGCGTGATGATGAGGTTCATAAGCGACACCTGCGGGTAAACCACAATGTCGACCTTGCCGAAGGAACTGTTCAGAGGCTTGATCTTCCGGACCTTGCTCCAGTCCTTGACACGCCCCGTGGTCTTCCACGACCCCAGCGCCGGATCGTATGTCATCGTAACCTGCGGCACGCCGCGAGACGTGGCGATGACCATGGTCGGCTTGTCAAGAGGAAGCCCACGGTTGTACATCACCTCAATCGCATGCGCAAAGCCCTCTGACTCAATCTTGTAGGTATCATTCTCCAGCGTAATGAGAAGGGCCGAACTGTCCTCTGCGGCACGAAGATTCATATACCCCTCGTACTTCAGGTCATCAAGAATCCCGTCAGTATCGGTCTCCTGTGAGAAAGCGGGCGCACAAAGGGCCAGCAGCACCGGAAGCGCCGCGGCACGAACGATATTCAAGCGCCGGAAAACCATTCTTACTGATTGAGGGAGTTATACTGTTCCAAAGCCTTGGCCAGGCATTTCAGTGCCTTGCCAAGATCTTCTTTATTAAGCACATACGCGATACGGACCTCTTGCTTTCCTTCGCCCGGTTCCGTATAGAAGCCGCTTGCCGGAGCCATCATCACGGTAGCACCCTCATACTGGAAATCGCGGAGACACCAGATGCAGAACTTTTCGGCATCGTCGACCGGAAGTTTCGCGACGGTGTAGAACGCACCCATAGGGATCGGAGAATACACTCCCGGAATCTTGTTCAGGCCGTCTATCAGGAAATTCCTGCGGTCGAGATACTCCTCGTACACGCTCTGCAGATAGGACTTCTGGACATCGATGGACGCCTCGGCGACTATCTGGCCTATGAGCGGAGGGCTAAGCCTGGCCTGGCAGAACTTCATCACGGCGTCTCGCACCTTCCTATTCTTCGTACAAAGACAACCGATGCGTATGCCGCACTCACTGTAACGTTTTGATACAGAATCAAAAAGCACGACATTTTCCTCTATGCCCTCCAGATGGAACGCAGAGATGTAAGGCATACCCGTATAGATGAATTCGCGATAAACCTCATCGCTGAACAGGAAGAGATTGTGCTTCTTGACGATATCGCGGAGCCGGTACATCTCCTCACGGGTGTAGAGGTAGCCCGTCGGGTTGTTGGGGTTGCATATCAGTATGGCCTTGGTGCGCTCGGTGATCTGCTGCTCGAACGCCTCGATGGAAGGCAGGCGGAACCCGTCTTCGATCGAAGTCTTGACGCTCTTGATCACGGCGCCGACAGAAATGGCGAAGGCCATATAATTGGCGTAGAACGGGTCGGTGACAATTATCTCATCACCCGGGCTGAGGCAGGCAAGAAAAGCGAAGAGTACCGCTTCGGAACCGCCCGTAGTCACTATTATATCGGAAGGGCTGAGGAAAATGCCGTATTCGGCATAATACTTGACCATCTTGGTGCGAAGGCTGAGATAGCCGTCCGACGGAGAGTATTCCAGAATTGAACGGTCCACGTTGCGAAGTGCCTCGATTCCGCATTCCGGGGTCTTGATATCCGGCTGTCCGATATTGAGATGATACACGTGTACGCCGTTGCGTTTGGCCGCTTCGGCATAAGGCGCGAGCTTGCGTATCGGCGAGCTCGGCATATTCTGCGCTCTTTGACTTATTTCCATTTTCTTACCAAGTATTCTGCAAAGATAATCAATCTATCGATTCCAACACCTCCGAAGTCACAAGTTTGCCTTTTTTGTCCATCGTATCGTGACGGACCTCCCCCACTCCGCGGGCATACCAGGTCAGAGTCAGCACATCCCTCGACCGCAGGCCGGTCTCCACCTTGTGTTCGTACACCACGATACAGTCGAACTCCCCGGCCGGAGTATTCAGCCTCTCACGGCGCAGGACCTTCCGTCCCGTGACGGACACGTTGTACCTCAGGGCGCCGACCTTCACTTCCGCAGAAGCGTCCGAAAGGGTGTCACCGGGCTCAATGCCGGCAGGCAGCACGGTGCGGCCTCCCTCCGAACTGAAGGACGAACGCGGAAACATATTCCTGAAAACAGCCAGCATAGTTGCGGCAAGGTCCAGCGTCACGTCTCCGTTTTCAGCTATCTGCGCACGCAGGGCAATCGGCCCGCCATACATCTGCGCACCGCCGGGCTTGCGGAAATCGTAAGTGTAGTCGACCTTCTCTCCGTCAGACGCATCCGACACCCCGTCTATGGATATCGTGTATTTCCACTTCACCCTGTCGCCGTCCGGGCCGCGCCTGACATAGGACAGCACGCGCCCCTGCGAATTGCAAAAGTATGGCTGCGCGGCATCCAATGTGAATGTCGCCAGCACAAAGGCAAGCAAAAACGTATATGGCTTCGCAAACTTCGTCATAAGAATCTACCAATTTGCAAATATACCAAATTTTCTTCCTATATTTGCATCCGCTGAATCGAGGCTTTAGCTCAGTTGGTTTAGAGCGCTTGCTTGACAGGCAAGAGGTCAGCAGTTCAAATCTGCTAAGCCTCACAACGAAGATGCTGCGAAGATTGTTTTCGCAGCATCTTTATTGTATGTGCCGTCACCGCAGGATCAACTGTTCTTCCAGGTCAGGCGGAAGGCATCGCCGATGATGTCGCGGACCTTGGCCACAACCTCAGGATTGGCAGGCTCGGAAGCATACTCGATATTCTTGAGGACATTTACCGGGCTGGAACTGCTGAAAAGGTTGGCGCTGATCCTCGGCTCGCCCACAGAATACTGTATGGCAAGCTTCTCAATAGGATAGCCGACGCTGTTGCAATACTCGCAGGCCTTGCGGCAGGCCTCGTGAAGTGCCGCCGGAGCCGGGTGCCAGTCGGGGGCACCGCGCTGCGAAAGCAGACCCATCGACAGCAGGCTGGCATTGATGACGCCTATGCCGCGGCTGAGGAAGAAGTCGATATCATCCATCAGGGCATCGTCGCAAAGACAATAATGACAGAAATTCAGCACACTCTCGACAGTGCCGTCCGGGACGTGTTCGATTACCCATTTCAAATTAGGGAGCTGCAGGTCGGTAATGCCCACGTGACCTACGAAACCCTTTTCGCGGAGTTCCACCAAAGCGGGCAGAGTCTCATAAGCAACCTGCTCAAGATCGGCGAATTCAATGTCGTGGACATTGATCAGGTCGATATAATCGACCCCCAGACGTTCCATACTCTCGAACACGGAGGCGCGGGCACGGGCGGCAGAATAGTCCCAGGTGTTGACGCCGTCCTTTCCGTAGCGGCCCACCTTGGTCGAAAGGATATACTTGTCGCGAGGAATCTCGCGCAAGGCCTTGCCAAGCACCATCTCAGCCTTCAGATGACCATAATATGGCGAAACGTCGATGAAATTGATCCCATTGTCAACGGCGGTATGCACCGCCTTTATGCCATCTTCCTCCTTCAGGGAGTGGAAAACGCCCCCGAGGCTGGATGCGCCGAAGGCAAGCGCCGACAGTTTGAGGCCTGTCTTGCCCAATTCTCTATATTCCATTGGTTATCAGTTAATTAATGAACAATTGGCAACTACTGGAATTCAACCAGTATCCTGAACACCTTTCCAGGAGCGGCAACCCAGTCTGAAAGCGCCTTCTGCGCCTCGGAAGGCTTTATGACCCCGGAGACGAACTGAGATACGTCGTGGCTGCGGACATATTTGACCACAGCCTCGAAATCAGACGGATTCGCATTGCGCGACCCCATAATGTCCAGTTCCTTCTTGACGAAAAGGCCCGTCGGCAGCGCGACATCGGACTTGGCATAGCCGATGCACACGATGCGCCCGGTGAATGCAACCCGATTGACCGCCAGCTGATACGTAAGAACAGCCCCCACAGCTTCGATCACGACATCTGGGTCAGGCAGGGCCGCCCACTCCGAAGCAGTATTATATGTATAGGCGGCGCCGAGTTTCCTTGCAAGGGCAAGCTTCTCGTCGTCAAGGTCGGCAGCAATCACTGTCGCTCCGCGCAGCACGGCACGCACGACGGCACCGAGACCCACCATACCGCAGCCGATCACCATCACGACGTCGGTATCACTCACGCGCCCGCGGTCAACGGCGTGGAAACCCACGCTCATAGGCTCTATCAGCGCGGCATCGCGGAGGTTCACACCATCACAGGGAATGACCTTCCTCCACGGCACGGCGATGAACTCCCTCATCGCGCCATCGCGCTGAACGCCAAGGGTTTCGTTATTCTCGCAGGCATTCACCCTCCCGCGCCTGCAGGACGCACAGTGGCCGCAGTTGGTATAGGGATTAAGCGTGACAGGCTGGCCGACCTTGAAGCCGGCAGGTACTTCAGAGCCTATTTCTGCGATGGTGGCTCCGATCTCGTGCCCGGGGACACGGGGATATGAGACCATCCCGTTTGCACCGCGGAAAGTATTCAGGTCCGACCCGCAGAATCCTGCATAATGAATTTTCACAAGCACCTCGTCAGCCCCGCAGACAGGCGCCACAAGCTCGCAGACACCGGCTTTGCCCGGCTCGAAAATCTTGACAGCTAGCATTTTTCAAGTTTATATCCGCGCCATCCGTACCAGGCACAGACGGCAAAACAAATCATAGGAATAAAATATGAGACGCTCGGATTCGCCAGCGACTTCTGGACGTACGCGGTAAGCAGAGGGATGACGGAATTGCCCACGATGGCCATTACCAGGAAGGCCGAGCCGCTCTTGGTATCCCCCTTGAGATCACGTACGGCAAGCGAGAACTGGGTAGGATAAATGATTGACATAAAGAAAGATATGCCAAGCATCGCATAGACCGCCGCACGTCCTCCTATCACGCAGACGAAAAGACACAGCAGCACGTTCGCGAGAGCATAGAACACCAGCATGTTCTGAGGCTTGAACCTGACCATAAGTGTGGTTCCTATCCATCGTCCCACAAGGAAGCTCAGCATATAGAAGCCGAAGAAAGTCGTAGCCTGGCTTACTGACATACCTGTATAGTTGATGCAGTACACGAGGAACAGGCTGTTGACGGCTGTCTGGCCGCCATTGTAGAAGAACTGGGCTATCACGCCGTTGCGCAGATGCCTGCGTCCGAGCACACCGAACGAAAGCAGCCTGCCGCTCCCCTGCCCTTCCTCTTCCTGTATCTTCGGAAGCTTCGAGAAGATGAAAATCACGGCAATGACTATCAGCAGAATGCCGAAGACAACGTATGTGACCTTGAAATTATGGCTTTCCGTCTGTACGAAGCCGTCCCACCCGCCCGGATAGTCTGCCGGCAGGCTGGCCTTGGTGAAGTCCTCCCCGAGGACGACCTTGCTGAGCACCATCGCGGCAATGAAACCGCCGAGCCCGTTGAACGCCTGCGCCAGATTGAGACGTCGGGGTGCAGTGGCGGGGTCTCCGAGTTCGGTGACATAAGGATTGGCTGCTGTTTCCAGGACACACATTCCGATGGCGACGATGAAGAAGACGCACAGGTACAGCGGGAAGCTGTTCGCCGCTGCGGCAGGCAGGAACATAAGGCCGCCGACGGCCGCCACAAGCAGTCCCAGCACGATGCCGGCCTTATAGCTGAAGCGTTTCATAAAGATCGCTATCGGGATGGGAATCAGGAAATAAGCCAGCCAGTAGGAAGTCTCGATAAGCTCGGCGCCTGCCTGGTTCATCTCGAAGATAGTCATCATCTTCTTGACCATCGAAGACAGCAGGTTGTTGCTGATCGCCCAAAGGAAGAAGAGCGAAAATATCAGCACCAGAGGCAGGATGTTACGGTTTTTGTTATCAGTTTTCATTCAGACATATTTTTAATGTACGGCAGTTCAGGAAGGTTGCGGAAACCATAGAAGCGTACCGCGTTCTCTCCCAGAAAAGCAGATTTCTCATCTGTGGTCAGGAGGTCCGACTTCAACACGAAATCATAACTCATCTTATATGTGATGGCGCAGATGGTACGCGGATAGTCACTTCCCCACATCAGCTTGCCTATTCCCACTTCGTCAGCCGCCTGACGGATTGCGCGCACCGCCGAAGGATATGGATAGAACTCGCTGTTGAACAGCCAGGTCATCCCCCCGGCCTCAACCGAGACGTTCGGGGAATGCGCCAGCCTTATCTGATCCATCCAGTGTTCGCCGGTAACCATTCCGAAATGGCCCACCGCCACTTTAAGGCGGGGGCACTCCTGGATGACCTCGCGGAACTCGGCTATCTGGCGGGCATCGTCGGCGAGACACATCGACAGTATCAGACCGCGCTTCTCGATATCCTTGAAGATAGCGACCGCCGCCGGGTCCAGAAGGCTGGTATGGGCACGGTGCCCCGGGACGGCGACCCCACGGAACTCCCCGCAGGAAAGTCCCTTCCCCGCCTTCACGCAGGCGTCAAGGTCAAGCAGGGAGCAGCAGAAGAACCTGTCGGGATATTTCTCCCCGACAGAAGCAAGATAGGAATCCTGGTTGCCGTCAATGATTTCCTGTACGACGACGGCACCGCCCACCTGTGCGTAATCCATATTTGCAAGGAATACTTCAGCGGTATTGGTGCCGTCAGTCATAAAGGGAGGGAGCATCTGACGTTCTTCGCCGAAGAACATCGCCCTGCCCCGTCCCGTCGGGTATATTCTCTGTCCGTCAACTGTCGTATCCTGGCGCAGCCAGAGATGCGAATGTGCGTCGATTATTGTCATATTGTCCTGCCCGGGTAAGCCTTGAGGGCCTCGGCAAGAATCATCATCGCACGTTTAAGAAGTGGAACCTCAAGCACATAGGCAATACGGACCTGATTGAGGCCGCATCCCGGTGTGCGGTAGAATGAAGCGGCTGGAGTGACCATCACAGTCTCGCCGTCTATGCGGAATTCGGTGAGCAGCCACTTGGCGAAATCCTCCGCATTGTCGATAGGAAGTTCGACAACCGTATAGAAAGCGCCGAGAGGCTTTGGAGCGAAAACGCCGGGCATAGCGTTCAGAGCCTCGACTGCCGTGTCGCGGCGGCGGATATACTCCTCCTTCACGGCATCGAAGTAGCTTTGAGGGGTATCAAGTGCGCCGATGGAGGCGTACTGGCCGAGAACCGGCGGGCAGAGGCGAGATTGCGCAAACTTGAGGGCGGCGGCCATTACATCCTTGTTGTGTGAAACGATGCAGCCGATACGTGCACCGCAAAGATTATAACGTTTTGATACTGAATCAACCAGAATGACATTCTGCTCACATCCCGGGATATTCATCGCGCTGAAGTGAGGCTCGTCGGTATAGCAGAACTCACGATAGACCTCGTCGGAGATGAGGAAAAGGTCGTGCTTCCTGCAGAACTCGCCGATCTGGAGCATTTCCTGCTTTGAGAAGAGCTTTCCTGACGGATTGCAAGGGTTGCTGATGAGGACGGCCTTGGTCTTGCCCGGGTTGTAAACCTTCTCGAATTCCTCGATACCCGGAATGTCGAACCCCTGACGGATATCGGTATGGACAGTCCTTAGGGTGATCCCGTTGAGGAACGCAAAAGTCTGGTAATTTGTATAGAACGGCTCGATGACGATGATCTCGTCGCCCTTGTCGGCGGCGATCTGCATAGCTACGGCAAAGGCCTCGCTGCCCGCAACGTCAATGAGAAGCTCCGGGACCTCGATGTCGATACCTATCTTCTTATAATACTTCTCGACCATGCCCTTCCTGAGTTCCATCAGTCCCGCAGAATTCGTGTAGGAGAGATGGTGCATACTCTTGCACTTGTCTACGACTGCGTTGACCGCACAGTCCGGGGACTTTATATCAGGAGCGCCGACATTGAGATGGTACACTTTGATTCCTTCCGCCTCTGCCTTGTCAGAGAACGGCACCAGCTTTCTGATAGCGGAAGCCGGCATAGTCTGAGCTTTTTGAGAAATACTTAACATAACGGTTGAATTACTACTAACATTGCGAATATACAAAAAAATGTTTATATTGCACTCCGGTTAGTAAAATTTGGTTAGTAAGTATGGACCCAGAAGTGAAGAACCGGCCAAGCACCTTGGCCGAAAAGATTCTCCGCAATCACCTCTATTACAAGAAATCCGAACTTCCGGAAAGGGGGCGTTACGCCACTTTCCGCCCGGATCGCGTAGCGATGCAGGACGCCACTGCACAGATGGCCGTCCTTCAATTCATGAACGCAGGAAAACAATCCACCAGCGTGCCGACGAGCATACACTGCGACCACCTCATCTGCGCCAAATCCGGCGTGGAGACAGACCTGCCGGGAGCCCTGAAAACAAACAAGGAAGTGTACGACTTCCTCGGCAGCGCCGCGTCCCGTTACGGTATGGACTTCTGGAAACCCGGCGCAGGCATCATACATCAGATCGTGCTCGAGAACTATGCCTTCCCCGGCGGAATGATGGTCGGAACCGATTCGCACACCCCTAACGCAGGCGGTCTCGGAATGCTTGCCATCGGTGTAGGCGGTGCCGATGCCGTGGATGTAATGACAGGTATGGAATGGGAGCTCAAGGTTCCCAAAATCATTGGCGTACACCTCACGGGCGAACTCGGTGGCTGGGCATCCCCTAAGGATGTTATCCTAAAGCTCGCCGGGATACTCACCGTAAAGGGCGGGACGAACGCAATCATAGAATATTTCGGCCCCGGAGCGGAAAGCATCTCCTGCACCGGCAAGGCCACCATCTGCAATATGGGAGCCGAAGTGGGCGCCACCTGCTCTGTCTTCCCGTTCGACGAGAAAATGGCGCAGTACCTTGAGGCAACAGGCCGCGCAAAGGAAGCGGCAAAGGCCCGCGCCAACAGCGCAAACCTTCAGGCAGACCAGGAAGTGCTCGCCGAACCGGAGAAGTACTACGACAGGGTCATCGACATCAACCTTTCGGAGCTTGAGCCATACGTCAACGGCCCGTTCACACCTGATGCAGCCTGCCCTCTCAGCCAGATGCAGAGCCGGATTGCAGAAAACGCCTTCCCGGCCGACGTGGAGGTAAGCCTCATCGGTTCGTGCACGAACTCATCCTACCAGGACCTCGCACGCGCCGCTGCCGTGGCACGCGCTGCACTTGACCTTGGCCTTGAGCCAAAGGCAAAACTCATAATAAACCCGGGCAGCGAACGCATCAAGGCGACAGCCGAGCGCGACGGCATACTCGCCACGCTCCGCAAGGCCGGCGCCGTCATAATGACAAACGCCTGCGGTCCGTGCATAGGCCAGTGGAAGCGCCAGACGGATGACAACACCCGCCGCAACTCCATCGTGACCTCATTCAACAGAAACTTCGCGAAACGCGCCGACGGCAACCCGAACACTCACGCATTCATCGTGTCTCCGGCAGTCGCGGTCGCATTCGCTTTCAGCGGCAGATTCGAGATACCGGCCGGCCTCAACGCCCCCGAGGGTCCGGAGCTTCCTCCGGAAGGTTTCGCAGCCTGCGACAACGGAATGACCGCCCCCAAGACGGGCAGTCCGGAACCGGTCATCAAGCCGGACAGCGAACGACTCCAGAAACTGAAGCCTTTCGAGCCTTGGAACGGCGAAGACTTCGTCGACCTGCCTCTCCTGATCAAGGTCAAAGGCAAATGCACCACCGACCATATCTCAATGGCCGGTCCCTGGCTCAAATACCGCGGCCACCTCCAGAACATCTCCGAGAATCTGCTCCTGGGAGCCATTGACGCGTTCACCGGGGAATCAGGTCCCGTCGCTCCTCGCGCAAAGGAACTCGGGCAGAGCATAATCGTTGCCGAAGACAACTACGGCGAGGGTTCCAGCCGTGAGCACGCCGCTATGGAGCCGCGCTTCCTTGGCGTGAAGGTGGTCCTCGCAAAGAGCTTCGCCCGCATCCACGAGACCAATCTCAAGAAGCAGGGCGTACTTGCCCTCACATTTGCAGACCCGCTCTGCTACAACAGGATACTTTCAGGCGACAGGATCACCATCCGCTGCGCAAGGATTGCGCCGGGGCACTCCCTCGCCGTCGAACTCCGCCACGCCGACGGTTCCCGCGAAACCATCTACGCGACGCATACCTATAACGAACAGCAAATCGCCTGGTTCCGCGCAGGCTCAGCCTTGAACAGCTTATGCAGACAGTAACAATTCCATTCATAAAAGGTGACGGCGTAGGTCCCGAGGTCACCTCTGCAATGCAGCAGGTGCTCGATGCAGCCGTTGCAAAGGCATATTCCGACAAAAAGATCGACTGGCTGGAAGTCCCCGCCGGCGGATCCGCGTTCGAAGAATACGGCAGCTATATGCCGGACCGGACAGTAGAGGCCTTCAAGAAATACGGCATCGGAATCAAGGGCCCCCTGATGACACCGGTAGGCGGCGGCATCCGATCATTGAACGTCTATCTGCGTCAGACGCTTGACCTTTTCGTATGTCTGCGTCCGGTCCGCTGGTTCAAGGGTGTGGAGTCTCCCGTAAAGCATCCGGAGAATGTCGATATGGTGATTTTCCGTGAGAACACCGAAGACATCTACGCCGGTATCGAATGGGAGAGCGGCAGTCCCGAGGCACAGAAATTCTGCAAGTTCCTGCAAGACGAGATGGGCGTGACCAAGGTCCGCTTCCCCGAGACTTCCGCCTTCGGCGTGAAGCCTGTATCAAAGGAAGGGTCCGAGCGGCTCATCCGCGCAGCGATACAATACGCCCTCGACCACAACCGTCCGTCAGTGACCCTCGTGCACAAGGGCAACATTATGAAATTCACCGAGGGAGGCTTCAAGAAATGGGGCTATGGGCTCGCAGAACGCGAATTCGGCGACGCCCTCGCTTCCGGCAGGCTGGTCATCAAGGACTGCATATGCGACGCATTCCTCCAGAACGCCCTCCTCAAACCGGAAGACTACAGCGTCGTCGCCACCCTCAACCTCAACGGCGACTACATCTCCGACCAGCTGGCAGCACAGGTGGGCGGAATCGGCATAGCACCTGGCGCCAACATCAACTACGCCACCGGCCGCGCCATTTTCGAAGCCACCCACGGCATTGCACCGGACATTGCCGGAAAGGATATCGTCAATCCTTGCTCCAATATTCTGAGCGGTGTGATGATGCTCGAGCACCTCGGCTGGAACGAAGCCGCGAATCTCATCTACGCTGCGCTTGAGCGCTCTTTCAGCGAAGGCTTCGCCACCGCCGACCTCGCCCGGTTTATGCCGGACGGCAAGTCACTTTCAACGTCTGAATTCACAAAACACCTTATTTCAATATTATGAGTCCGAAAAGTACAAAAAAGGAATATCTCGTCTTCAAGCTCTCCGACGAGATGAAGAGCTGCACGAAGATTGATGCCGACCTCTTCAAGAAACTGGACGTCAAGCGCGGCCTCCGCAACGAGGATGGCTCCGGCGTACTGGTCGGTCTCACCAACATCGGCAACGTCGTCGGCTACGAACGCAAGGATGACGGTTCTCTCGAGGCTGTCGAAGGAAAGCTCTTCTTCCGCGGCTACGAAGTCAAGGACCTTGTCCACGCCATCAGGAAGGAAGACCGCTGCGGTTTCGAGGAAATCGCCTTCCTGCTGCTTTCAGGCCGTCTTCCCGACAAGGAAGAGCTGGATTCCTTCAAGGATCTGGTGTTCGACAATATGCCTCTGGAGCAGAAGACCATACTCCACATCATAGAGATGGAGGGCTACGACATAATGAACATCCTGGCCCGCTCGGTTATGGAATTCTACACCTACGATTCCAACCCTGACGACACATCCCGCGACAACCTGATGCGCCAGAGCATAGAGCTCATCTCAAAGTTCCCGACCATCATCGCGTATGCATACAATATGCTCCGCCACAAGGAGTATGGCCGCACGCTGCATCTCCGCTACCCTCAGGAAGGACTTTCAATAGCAGAGAATTTCCTTTATATGATCAAGGGCAACGAGTACACCAAGCTGGACGCACGCACGCTCGACCTCCTTCTCATCCTTCATTCAGAGCACGGCGGCGGTAACAACTCCACCTTCACGGTAAGGGTCACATCGTCCTCGGGCACAGACACATACTCTTCCATCGCAGCCGGCATAGGCTCGCTGAAAGGGCCAAAGCACGGCGGTGCGAACCTCAAGGTCTGCGATATGCTTTCCTATATCAAGGACGCTGTCCAGGACTGGGAGGACGACAGCCAGATAGAGGGCTGCATCAAGCGCCTTCTGAGCAAGGAAGTATTCGACAAGGCAGGTCTTGTGTATGGAATCGGACACGCTGTCTATACCAAATCGGACCCGCGCGCCGTCCTTCTCAAGGAAATGGCACGCGAACTTGCCGTAGAGAAAGGCCGTCTCAAGGAGTTCGAGTTTATGGAGCGCGTCGAGCGCGTCGCAATCGACACCATCTACAAGATCAAGGGCTACAAGCACAAGATACTCTGCGCAAACGTCGACTTCTACTCAGGATTCGTATACGACTGCATCGGCATACCCCGCGAGATATACACCCCGCTCTTCGCGATGGCGAGAATCGTCGGCTGGTGCGCACACCGCAACGAAGAACTGAACTTCGAAGGCAGACGCATCATCCGTCCCGCATACAGATGCGTGACCGACGAGAACGCTTACATTCCGATTAAGGAACGCTAGAATTACTGTCCGTCTAACTTCGAGGACGTAACGTCTCTCTTCATCTCCTCAATGACCTTGAGGAGATATTGGCCGTACTGGTTCTTGAGCATAGGCTTCGCGACCTCGCGCATCCTTGCTTCATCGATCCAGCCTCGCCTGTAGGCTATGCCTTCAAGACAGGCGACCTTGAGACCGGTACGCTTCTCGATAACCTCGACGAAGGTCGAAGCCTCGCTCAGCGAGTCGTGGGTGCCGGTATCAAGCCAGGCAAAGCCGCGGCCCAGAGTCTGGACCTTCAGCTCCTTGTCGGCAAGGAATGCCTGGTTGACGGTGGTGATTTCAAGTTCGCCGCGGGCGGAAGGCTTGATGTGCTTAGCCACATCCACAACCTTGTTCGGATAGAAATAGAGGCCCACAACGGCGTAGTTGCTCTTCGGCCGGGTCGGCTTCTCCTCAATGGAGAGGCAGTTGCCCTGCCTGTCGAATTCGGCCACGCCATAACGCTCCGGGTCGCTTACCCAGTAGCCGAACACGGTAGCCTTCTTCTCTTCCTCGGCTGTACGCACCGCCTCGCGGAGCATAGATGTGAATCCGTTGCCATAGAAGATGTTGTCGCCAAGCACAAGGCAGGCGCTGTCGTTGCCTATGAATTCCTCACCGATGATGAAAGCCTGCGCAAGGCCGTCAGGGGACGGCTGTTCGGCGTAGGAGAAGTTCACGCCGTAATCGGAACCGTCTCCGAGCAGACGCTTGAATCCCGGGAGGTCCTGCGGAGTCGAGATGATGAGTATGTCCCTGATTCCAGCCAGCATAAGGGCGCTGATAGGGTAATACACCATCGGCTTGTCATATACGGGAAGGAGCTGTTTGGACACTCCCTTCGTAATCGGGTAGAGGCGGGTGCCGGAGCCTCCGGCGAGAACTATTCCTTTCATATTCTAGAAGAGATAACCTACGTTGAGATAGAACGCGCCCGTACCGTCCTGATTGTACCTGGCGCTGTTTTTCATAAAATGCGTAACAGGCATACCGTACTCCGCGGCCACGATGAAATTCTCGTTCATTATGAAGCGGAAGCCGGCGCCGGCAGTGATGTGAAAACTGTCTTTCTGCTGACTGTTTGATATGAACTCCTCATATTTTGCAATGCCGGAGATGGAGTTGTCGCCCTTGTAGCTCATATCGCGTCCACGGGTGACGACGGTGCCGTCGCTGAATGCGGAAAGTCCCAGCGCGATGTTCTGCCTGCCGATGTGGAACTTGACGAAACGCCAGCGGAATTCGGCATTGTAGGTGAACATATCGAGGCCGACGGCGCGGTTGCGCATAATACCTCTGGTGGTTCTGTAGCCGCCCATTCCGTCGCGGTCCCAGTTCTCGCCCTGGACAGTCATATAAGGGAGGACGTAGTATGGGGCGCTGTTGCCGAATGTACCCTCATAGTTTAGACGGTATGCGAAAGTCAGCACGTCGTTCTTTACGACAGGCACATAGTGGCGGAATGTCAGGGAGTAGCGTGCGAACGGGATCTTCGTACCGAGCCACTTCGGAGCAAGGGTTACGTGACCCTCGGCCCAGATTCCCCTTGAAGGGGCGCCTTCCTTGTCGCGTGAGTCATACGAGAGGCCGGCACGGATAGAGCTTACGAAACCGCCATCCGCTTCGTCGGCGGAGATGAGGCCCCAGTTCACGAAGTCTTCGTACAACGTTCCCACATAGTTGGGGGCGCCGGCCTTCGGGAATTTCTTGACGTCAGCCTTGCCCCTGTTGATGTTGTCATAGTCGATTGCGCCCTGGTCGAAATAACTTGCGTGATAACCCACGGCCCATTTGAACCTGTCGGTGATGTTGCCTACGAAGTCGGTCTTGAAGAGAACCGAGTTCCTCTTCATCTTGTAGTAAGGGGTGTAGATGAAGAAGTCGCTTGCCTTGTCCTTGCCCGCGGCCACGAGTTCGTGATTGTAATATGAACCGTATCCGTTGAAGCCGAAGAAGTCCATACCCTTGTCGAGAGCCACGATGCACGCGGTGGTCCAGCGGACGTTCGGGATGAGTTCCTTCGCGTCGTACATTGTCTGGATAAGCCAGCTGCCCTTTGTGAAATAGGAAGCCTCCGCGTATATCTTGCTGTCGTAGTTCGGATAGTTGTGTCCGTCGCCGTAGTTGAAGAGCTGGATGATGGCTCCGAGCTGGAAGCCTTTGTCCGCGTCGAATGCGACTGCCGGGAGCGGGCCGATGTTCCAACCGGTCTTGATGATATCCTTCTTCTCCTGTGCACCGGCAAAGAGCGCCGAAGCGATGAGAAGCACTGCCAGAGAAATAGTCTTTTTCATTATTTCAGGTCTTTGATCAAATCGTGATAGAATATAAACAGCACCCCTGCAACCCACTGGAACGGCCAGAAGACCGGGAATATGAAACGAAGCACATAATGGACGGTATGAGTCCAGGCCTTGTCCTCGAAAGTCTTCATTATGATGGTGGAGGGGAGCCATACAGGGAGGGAGACCGCACCGCAGGCCAAGAAAATCGGAAGAGATGCAACGGCACCGAGAAGGCGGAGTGCCTTCAGGTCGTGGCGATGGTCCGGAATGCGGCCGATCAGGCCGAGGTCACGTTCGTAAAGTTCTTCGCAGAGCAGGCGGTAGATGTCGCCTTCCGGCATATCCGAATGGTCCAGGAAGAACTGACTTACATTGATAGGGTCTCCTATGCGGAGGGCGACGCGGCCGTGTTCAAGGAAGAAATACTCGTAGTCAATGCCTACGGGCACGACACATACCGGCTTGTCAAGTTTGTCGATTGCGATCTTTGCGATGCGGAATATGCCCTTCTTGACGGGCATCATCCCCCGTTCCGCCCTATGGGTACCTTCAGCGAAGAGGCAGAACGGAGTGCCGTGGTCCATACATTCGACGGCCTCGTCGAAGATTGCGAAATTCTTCTTCAGTTCGGCAGCGCCGTTGCGTTCGCGCGCTATGGGAAGAATGCGGAGCCAGCGGAGCATCTTTGCCGTCCTGGGATTCGCGAAGATGTCGGAACGTGCACCGAAGCCTACCGGGGCGTGACGCCTCACCTGCAGCACGAGTATCGGGTCAATCATCGCGGCGCAATGGTTAGGCGCCAGGATCACTGCGTATTTGTCATAATCAGGAATCTTCTCCAGACCCTCCAGGGTCATCTTGGAGAAGCTCATACGGGTACAGGCGCCCACATACTCGTGCAGAGCGATGTATCCGTTCGTAGTCTCCCAGAACTTTGCCATCGTTACAGATTTTTCTTGGCTTGCCTGCAATCGTGAAGCAAGAATGACGAGCTGACGCAGAGGCCGCTTATAATATGCCAGACACCCCACCACGCGGTGATCACCAGCATTCCTCCGTGAGGCGGAAGCGAGCTGAATATCTGAGTGCCGAGAAGGAGGACAAGACCGAGACCGCTGTTCTGGATGCCTGTCTCGATGGTAAGGGTGCGCCTGTCAGGCTTGGAAACCTTGAATACGGATCCAGTGGTGAATCCTATGCCGAGGGCAAGCAGGTTGTGGATCAGCACAACGAGGAAGAAATACTTGAAATATTCAAGGAATACAGAAATGTTGCCCATGAACGAAAGGACAACCATTATGATGAAGAACACAAGGCTGAACCACTGGAGCGGTTTCTTGAGTTTCCCGGCCACCTTGGGCAGATACTGCGACGTGAGCACGCCGAGCGTAAGAGGAATGCCAAGAAGGATGAAAATGGTCTTGAATACATCCCAGAGAGGAATTACCAGCTGAGGAACCTCACCTGCCACTTCAGCATACTTGAGATAGAGGTTGCCGTAAAGCCAGAAGTTGAACGGGGTCATCAAGACGGCAAGGGCGGTGCTGATTGCAGTCAGGCTGACAGAGAGTTCGATGTTTGCCTTTGAAAGCGAACTCATGAAATTGGAGATGTTCCCGCCGGGGCAGGAGGCTACAAGTATCATACCCATAGCCATTGTCCAGGAGATATTGGCCCCGAGGGCCAACGTCAGCAGGAATGTGAAAAGTGGCAGCAGGATAAGCTGGCAACACATTCCGAGGATCACGGATTTAGGCTTGCTGAATACTTCGACAAACATCTTCGGCTTTATGCCGAGAGCTACGCCGTACATCACGAATGCGAGCACGATGTTGATGGTATTCATCCCGCCCACGTTCAGAGTGACGTTGACAGAGTCAAGGGCGTGCATTGCTTCCGGTGTCATAATCAGGAAAGTTGGTTTAACGGTTCTTGTACATTGATTCATAGTATTTCTGGTAGTCGCCGGAAGTGACGTTGTCCATCCACTCCTGGTTGTCCAGATACCATTTCACTGTCTTCTCGATTCCTTCCTCGAACTGCAGGGACGGTTCCCAGCCGAGTTCCTTCTGGAGTTTCGAAGAGTCTATCGCATAGCGCAGGTCGTGGCCCGCGCGGTCGGTCACATATGTTATGAGGTCCATATCAGCTCCCTCAGGACGGCCGAGAAGCCTGTCCACGGTGTTGATGAGGACCTTGATGATGTCTATGTTCTTCCACTCGTTGAAGCCGCCGATGTTATAGGTCTCGGCCACCTTCCCGTTGTGGAATATCGTGTCTATCGCCCTGGCGTGGTCCACAACGTACAGCCAGTCGCGCACGTTCTCGCCCTTCCCATAGACAGGGAGCGGCTTGCGGTGGCGGATGTTGTTGATGAACAGAGGGATAAGCTTCTCCGGGAACTGGTACGGACCGTAGTTGTTCGAGCAGTTCGTCACGATGGTAGGCATTCCGTACGTGTCGTGGAACGCCCTCACGAAGTGGTCCGAGCCGGCCTTCGCGGCGCTGTACGGGCTGTGAGGCTGATACTTCAGATCCTCGGTGAAGAACTTCTCGCCGTAGGCAAGGTGGTGTTCGCCTGAAGATGCCCTGGTAGTGAAAGGAGGCTCGATTCCCTCAGGGTGCGTCATCTGGAGGGCGCCGTACACCTCGTCCGTCGAAATATGATAGAAGAGTTTGCCGTCGTATTTCTCCGGCAAACTCTCCCAATACAGCTTTGCTGCCTGAAGCAGGCTGAGGGTTCCCATCACGTTGGTCCGGGCGAACGTAAACGGATCCTTGATGCTGCGGTCGACGTGCGACTCGGCAGCCAGATGGATGATGCCGTCGACCTTCTCCTCCTGCATCAGCTTGAGGACGCCGTCGAAGTCGCAGATGTCCATCTTGACGAAACGGTAGTTCGGCTTATCCTCAATATCCTTGAGATTCGCGAGGTTACCCGCGTATGTCAGCTTGTCTAAATTGATGATTCTATACTCCGGGTACTTGTTGGCGAACAAGCGCACCACGTGGCTTCCGATGAAGCCGGCACCTCCGGTTATAATGACAGATTTCTTCATAATTAGACAAAGATAATCATTTTTTACTCAATTAGAACATATCCTATGTTTTGACTGGTTATTCCAAGTTTGAGATATTGGTTTCCGGACACCTCACCCTCTGTGGAAGAATAGTATTTCTGTCCGTTCTTGAGGAAGTACGGATCGAACACCCAAGGGCGGCTGAGAGCCGAAACTCCTGGTCTATCTTCCCGTGACGCTCCGCGACATTTCTGAAACGAGCAACCACATATGCGGCATCGATTTCCTCAGTTGCGACCATACGAGTTCGCGACCACGGATCTCAGAGAGCTTGCGCGACTGTGCACATCCCACGCAGGCCAGCGCAATCGCCAAGGCAAGCAAAAACCTGTATCGGCACCTACATTTCATACTGCAGAGGCTCGTTGCCGTCAATTATGACAAGGCGATTTGCCTGTATTTCATAATAGGTGCGGTCAATGCCGTCAGGGCCCACGTTGCGCGTGTTCCTGACACGGCCTTCGACATATATCTTGGTTCCTTTTTCAATCCTTGAGAGATCCTTGATCTCCCTTCCCTCCCAGGCGTTGACGTTGTGCCAGGTTGTTTCGATTACGGCAGACCCTTCCCTGTCGCGGTACGCGACGTTTGTTGCGATGGAGAGGCGCGCGACCTGTGTGTCGTTGAAAGTCTGGAGCCGTACACTCCCCACTGTTCCTCTCAGCTCGATTCGATTCAATTGTTCCATACTTTTGCATAATTATTAATTATTTCACATCAGACCCGCGGTGTCCGAGGCATTGCAAAGTAGGGGCAAATATTTCAGATACGAAACAGGCTCGCGTATGGAAGGACGCGAAATATATGATTCAGTATGACAATTGAAGAATTGTTATGGATATAAATTAAATCTTAGTAGAAAGATTTGCATAAATCTTCAAATGTTTTCGAGAATTTCTTTGACATTAGAAAACTCCGGGCCACCTTTGGCAAAAACCGAAATGCTATGTTTGATGAACCGATTGCAATAAAGTCACACTGCCTCCACTGCGGCACAGAGATGTACGGACGCTCCGACAAGAAATTCTGCGACACAAAATGCAAGAACGCCTACCACAACGAAGAGACGGAGCGTTCAAGGAGATACCATAAAAGCGTAACGGCAGCCCTGGAGGTCAATTATGCCATACTCGACGACCTTTTGAAAAGCCGCCAGCTGACGATAGCGGTAGAAAAAATCACACCCCACGGCTTCAGCCCGAACTATTCGACATACCACAGAAAAAGGTACCCCCGCGACGAGTACGGATGCTTCGACATAAGATACAACCGGTCCGGCTCCAGGATATACAATATCCATAGAATCGGACCGGATATAGACGAGCCGTAGCCGGATTACTTCTTCTCCGACGCGGCGCCCTTGCGAGGGATAGGGTTCTTGACTACCGACGAGACGAGCTTGTCAAACTCCTCGTCGGAAATCATCTTGCAGGAGCCGTTGAGCTGGGCTCCCATCTCAATCTGCATCTTGCGGACGAAGATGTTGCCGTTGACCACCGCCGAGCTCTTGAGCGAGAGGATGTTGCGGATGTAGAGATCACCGTCCATCTTTCCCCAGAGGTCGAGGTCACGGCAGAGAAGGCTGCCGGAAAGAAGCGCGGACTCACCGACAACGATGCGTCCTTCTGAATAAAGGATTCCGTCAACATTGCCGTCAACGCGGATATCCGTACGGGAGGAGAGATCACCCTTGATGGACGCACCCAGCGCGATACGGCTGACCTCGTTTACGTTTACTACTGATTCTGGAGCTTTAGTCGTCAATGACTTGATGTTAGACAATACCTTTTCCATGACAATTCTTGTATTTTTTACCGCTGCCGCTCGGGCAAGGGTCATTTCTTCCTATCTGCTTGTCAACCTTGACCGGGCCGCGTGACTTAGGTTCACCGTTAGTGCTCAGGTCTGAATGCTGCGCCTGCATCTGGCTCATATCGGTATGGCGGCGCATCGCACGGGTAGGCTGCTCGTTCCTGTCGCGGAGCGGAACCGACGCCCTGAAGAGGAACGAAAGCACGTCGCGGTTGAGCGAATCGAGCATCTCGGCGAAGAGGTTATAACTCTCGAGCTTGTATACGACGACAGGGTCCTTCTGCTCGTAAGTCGCGTTCTGGACGCTCTGCTTGAGGTCGTCCATCTCACGCAGATGCTCTTTCCAATGCTCGTCGATCTGATAGAGTATGATGTTTTTGCTGAGGGTCTTGGCAATCTCGCGGCCTTCGCTTTGATACGCCTTCTCAAGATTCACGCTGAGATTAATCTGCTTGCGTCCGTCAGACACAGGTATGGCGATATTCTGGTACATCTGACCCTGCTTTTCATAGACATCCTTTATGATAGGAGAGAGTTTTTCCACCAGAGCGTCCATACGGCGTCTGTACACCTCCACCATATGGTCGCAAAGCTTCGCCGCGATATCGCGGTCGTGACCTTTCTCCCACAGTTCCCTGTCCATACCGGAATCGATGGAGAGAAGCGCCATAAGCGACTCCTCAAAGTCATCGAAAGAATAGCCCTTGCACTTGTCAAGAATGAGAGTCGCCGTGTCAACCATCATATTCTGCAGGTCAATCTCGATCTTCTCGCCGCTGATTGCATTGCGGCGGCGTGAATAGATCGCCTCGCGCTGGTAATTCATCACGTCATCGTATTCGATGAGCCTCTTGCGGACTCCGAAGTTGTTCTCCTCGACCTTCTTCTGAGCCTTCTCTATGGCGCTGGAGAGCATCGAGCTCTCGAGGGCCTCGTCATCCGCCATACCAAGCTTGTCAACCATTCCGGCGATACGTTCAGAACCGAAAAGACGCATCAGCTTGTCTTCAAGCGAGATGTAGAATGTCGACGAGCCCGGGTCACCCTGACGGCCGGCACGACCGCGGAGCTGCCTGTCGACGCGGCGGGAGTCGTGACGCTCTGTACCGATGATTGCAAGACCGCCCGCGGCCTTCACTTCATCGGAGAGCTTGATATCGGTACCACGTCCCGCCATATTGGTGGCGATGGTGACGGTGGAGCTCTGTCCGGCCTGGGCCACGATTTCAGCCTCACGGGCGTGCTCCTTCGCATTCAGGACGTTGTGCTTTATGCCGCGGAGCTTGAGCATTCGGCTGAGAAGCTCCGAGGTTTCAACATCAGTCGTACCCACCAGAACCGGACGTCCGGCTTCGGAGAGCTGCACGATGCGGTCGATCACGGCGGCATACTTGGCCTTCTTGGTCTTGTAGATCAGGTCATCCTGGTCGTCGCGGAGAACCGGACGGTTGGTAGGGATGACCATCACGTCAAGCTTGTATATGCTCCAGAACTCGCCTGCCTCGGTCTCTGCGGTACCGGTCATTCCGGCGAGCTTGTGGTACATTCTGAAATAGTTCTGAAGGGTAATGGTCGCAAAAGTCTGGGTGGCGGCCTCAACCTTCACGCTCTCCTTCGCCTCGACCGCCTGATGCAGGCCGTCGCTCCAGCGGCGTCCCTCCATAATACGTCCGGTCGACTCGTCGACGATCTTGACCTTGCCTTCCATAATGACGTAGTCCACGTCCTTCTCGAACATCGTGTAAGCCTTGAGGATCTGCTCCACAACGTGCACGCGCTCGCTCTTCGTCGAGAAATCCGTCATCAGGGCATCCTTCTTCTCCTGCTTTTCGGCAAGGGAAAGGTCTGAATGTTCGATTTCGGCAATGAGCGAGCCGACGTCAGGCAGGACGAAGAAATCGTCCGCTCCGACTGACTGGGCAAGTATGGCATCGCCCTTGTCGGTCTTCACCACGGAATTGAGCTGTTCGTTGATGACGAAATACAGAGGGTCGGTAACCACCGGCATCTCCTTTTCGTTATCCTGCATATAGAAGTTCTCGCTCTTCTGCAGGATGACCTTGATACCCGGCTCGGAGAGATATTTGATAAGCGGAGAGTATTTCGGCAAGCCCTTGTGCGCACGGAGAAGCAGCTTTCCGCCTTCTGCCTCGTCACCTGCTGCGATGAGCTTCCTGGCCTCGTTGAGAGTCTGGTTGACAAGGGTGCGCTGCGCCTGGTAGAGTTTCTCCACGTACGGTTTGTACTCCTGATACTGCTGATCCTCCTCCTTGGACTTCTGGACAGGGCCGGAGATAATGAGAGGGGTACGGGCATCGTCGATGAGCACTGAGTCGACCTCATCGACAATTGCGAAATGGTGCTTGCGCTGCACGAGGTCTTCCTGGCCGATGGCCATATTGTCACGGAGGTAGTCGAAGCCGAACTCATTGTTGGTCCCGAAAGTGATGTCGCAGTCGTAGGCGCGCTTGCGCGGTTCGGAATTAGGCTGGTGCTTGTCGATGCAATCCACCGAAAGGCCGTGGAACATATACAGAGGGCCCATCCATTCGGAGTCACGCTTGGAGAGATAGTCGTTGACGGTCACCACGTGGACACCCTTGCCCGCAAGTGCGTTGAGGAATACCGGAAGGGTTGCCACGAGGGTCTTTCCCTCACCTGTGGCCATTTCGGCAATCTTGCCCTGGTGGAGGGCTATACCGCCGATGAGCTGCACGTCGTAGTGGACCATATCCCACTTCAGGTCATTGCCGCCGGCGACCCAATGGTTCTGCCAGATAGCCTTGTCACCTTCAATTCTCACGAAATCGTGATTGACCGAAAGGTCCTTGTCGAACCGGGTTGCGGTAACCTCGATGAATTCATTCTCCTTGAAGCGGCGTGCGGTCGATTTCATTATCGCGAACGCTTCAGGAAGTATTTCGTTGAGGCATTTTTCAATTGCCTCGTCTTCGTCCTTGACAAGTTTGTCGGACTCGTTGGCCAACTTTTCCTTCTCCGAAACGGGGATATCTGCATCGAGTTCAGCCTTTATTTCGTTGATACGGTTCTCAAAAGGGGCCTCCACATCTCTCAATTTAGCCTTTAGCGCTTCCGAACGGGCCCTGAGGGCATCGTTGTCGAGGGCATCTATCTCCGGATAAACCGCGAGGATTTTCTGGAGGACAGGCTTCACCGCCTTGTAGTCCCTGTCTGCCTTGGAGCCGAACAGCGCTTTAATCACATCTGCCAGTGCCATAATGTCTGTATTGTGCGTTTTTTTGAATGATAAAACAATTACGCTACGTGCGCGCTTGGGCGCAATCGTGCAAATATAGTGAATTTCCACTACATCTGCAAAAACGGGACCACTGTCAAATGTTCAGGAGAGGGGCGGTCAGAGCTGGTCCGCCAGCCAGGAACGCGGAGTGTTGCCCGTGATCTCCTTGAATTTCTTCACGAACTGGGAGGAGTTGGAAAAGCCGGACTCGGCCGCGACATCCTCAAGGGTGCGTGTAGGATCCTCGCGGAGGAGCCTCTTTGCCGCGCTGATGCGCAGGAGACCGATATAGTCGCGGAACGACATCTTGAAATTTTCCGACATCAGCTCGGAGATATACGTCCTGTTGGTATGCAGTTCCTCGCACACCTTCTGAACCGTAAGGTCCGGATCAAGGTAAGGCCGGTCCTTTGCCATATAGACTATGAAAGACTCCAGAAGGGTCTTGGGCCTGGTAGGTGTCAGGTTCACGGACGACTTTTGCGTGGCGGCGAACTCAAGGGCCACCGGCTGGTCGGCGTCATACTTGTCAGAAACGAAAGACGTGCTGATCTTCGACAGGGCACCGGACAGGAAACCGGCCCGCTTGTCCTCTTCGATGCTGCGTATACCCGCCGCAATTTGGCAGGCGAAGAACATATCAAGAGCCATCAGCGCCGACAGTATCGACGACAGTCCGGAGTGCGCCATAAGGAACAACCTGCCGAGAAGGATACGGAATATCGAAATGAAAAGCAGAATGAACATCAGCAGGGCGAAAGAAGATACCTCCTTGTTGTCCCTGCACCTGATGAACGCATATATCAGATAACCCATTCCGCCCAGCACCTCGGCGGCGAGCACGACATTGTAAATCGTGTGATTGATGGCATAATAGGCGTGATATATCGGGATGTCATATTCCGGAGGGAAGCCTCCGAGCATATCGAAGGTCCGGAGGAACCCGACGGCATTGGCATTGCCCAGAATCATATAGACCACCAATGATGCGACACCCTGGCAGATGCACGGCACCAGGGACAGATACGTTATCGGCCAGCTGAACACTTTGCCCTGGGCGACGATGATGTAGATGACCATAAACGGGATGAGGGCCATAGTCACGAACTGTGACACGACATCAAGCCGAACGAGCAGCGAATAGTCGGAAGTGCTCTCGATCTGCCCTACGTAGAATGCGTCAACGAAAAAATAGAGCGCGGCAATGAGCAGCAGAATCATAAAGACAATCTTCGCCGTGCCCTTGTGCGGCGTGAACACCAGCATCCCTCCCCAGATGAGGCAGACGAAACAAGGCAGGAATAGAGCCGCAAAATTCAGCATTGGACAACAGGTCTTTATAATAATATACAAATAAACAATAAAATTGTCAAACAAACAATAGAAATTGTCAAAAACGCCATTTTAACACCGAAATCGCGGGGTCAAACGGACAAAATTTACGATTTGAACTGAAAATATTTCAAACTGACTATTTTTTAAAGAATATACAAAGTATATTTGTAATATGAAAACCACGACCAAAATATTTCTTCTGCTTATTCTGACCATTCTGGCCGGAGCAGAAATCCACGCTGCACAGGCACCGGCACAAAGCACCGAATCACGCATCCAATACCGCAAGAACCAGTATGTCTTCGATGCGAATTTCGGGACCAATGCCGCCGCCGAACGGTCCATCACCCGCGCCATCATGAACGCCGGTGAAGAGAATGTCGACTTCGTGCGCATCGTAACCTGCGTCACGCCGACATCAAGCGAAGAAAGCGACCTCGCCCTTGCCGAGAAGCGCGCAGTCGACACAAAGTGGCTTTTCGCAGGGAAATTCCCGAAACTGCAGGGCCGCATAACATACGAAACCAGAAGAAACGGCAGGGACGGTGACGTGTCAATAGTCACGGTCTTCTTTAAAAACGAGATGGACCGCAAGACCTTCACCCTCTCCGGCACCCCATCCCTCCCGGAAGGAAACCGGTCACCGAGAAGAAGGGCCGTCAAGTCGCTCCCTCTCGACATCACCTCCACCACCGGCGACGTATTCAAGGACGTCCGCACCGACAATCCTGACGTCTACGCCCTCGAAGCCCACCTCGACTACAAGGTCAACGTCTACACCTTCGATCCCGACTATATGAGCAACCAGAAAGTTCTCCGCGCCCTCGACAAGGCCATCAAAGAAGTCGGCATAGGCAACATCGATTCTGTCCGCGTGATCGCTTTCGCTTCTCCGGAAGGGAGCGTCGAGCACAACCTCTTCCTCGCCGAAAAGCGCGCGATCGATTCCAAGTGGATCATACTCAAGCAATATCCCGAGCTCCGCGACCGCATCAGCTATGAAAGCGGCGGCGAATCCTGGGACGGACTCCGCCAGCTTGTCGAAAAGGACCGCAACATCTCGAATTCGACCCGAGTCCAGCTTCTCGACATCATCGGGAACAGCTATGTTGACATAAACACCAAGAAGACGCTCCTCAAGAAGATACCTGACGACCCTATGGCGGGCAACGTCTACCAGTACATCCTGAAGAACCACTACCCTTCCCTCCGCGGGTCCACGATGCTTTCTTTCTATCTCAAGCCTCAGCCAAAGGGAACGCCTGCGGGCAAGGTCATAATCCCGGCCAAAACCGCCGGGACAGGAGAAGAGAAGGCCGCGGACAAGGAAGAGCAGGCTGTAGTCAGGCAGGTCGCGGACAAGCAGGCCGCCCATCCTGAAAAGCCTGTCGAGGAAGCCGGAGCCAAAGCCAGGGAGACTGTCTTCGCCCTCAAGACCAACCTTCTCTACGATGCCGTCACGATGGTCAACGCCGAGATTGAGATCCCTGTCGGCAAGCGTCTCAGCATTATGGCCGAGGGCGTGTTCCCTTGGTGGGAATTCCAAAAGAACAAGTATGCCCTCCAGAACCTGTCGCTCAGCGTCGAGCCGCGTTTCTGGTTCAAGAAATGGGGCAACGACGACAGGAAGCTGCTCGGATTCTTCGTAGGACCGTACGCAATGTCCGGCAAGGGCGACATCCAATGGGACAAGGAGCTCTGCTACCAGGGCACCTATCTCAGCGCCGGCATTTCAGGCGGATTCGCAATACCTCTCGGCAAGAAGAAGCACTGGGGCAATATGGAATTCAGCATCAGTGCCGGCTGGCTCCGCGCAGACTACCAGCACTACCAGCCTGCCGCCGACTACAGTTGCCTTATCCGCGACCCGAATGACGCGGGTCAGGTCACTTATTTCGGTCCGACAAAGTTGAAGGTCAGCCTCGTGATACCTATCAATTTCGCGACCAAGCGTGCGTCGAAATATGCCGAGACGCATTCCGACAACAAATAATGTCCAGATCGCCTCTCATACTGTTCCCGACAATCGCTCTTCTGGCGGCATCCTGCGAACGGCGTCCGCTCGTGGATCCGAGTCCGACGGTCGAGCTTGCCGTGGTCATAGAGCTGAAGGCCGTTCTGAACGTCAACGTCAGCGTTTACAACGAGTTCATACCCGTCCCGAAGATCGAGACCGAGATGATCCGCGCGATGTTCTACGACCCTGAAACCCACAAACTGGTCAGCCAGGCTTTCCTTTCCGAAAAGACTGAGAGATACGACGAAGAAGGCAGGCTCGTCCCTTGCCTGGGAGGAGACGTGAACATAAGTCCCGGCAAGTACGATATGATATGCTACAACTTCGACACGCCGGACACGTTCATCCGGGGGGAAAACGACATCACCACTCTCGAAGCCTACACCGGAGAGGTGCCGGCCTCGATAAAAGCGAAATACGAGGGGCTCGAAGACACGGCTGTGCTCTATGAGCCCGACCACGTCATCGTGGCCCGCGACATCGGGCTTGAGATAACCCCTCATACCGGCCTCCTCGTAATCGAGACGGAAGCTACCACCATCGTTGACACATATTACATCCAGGTCCGGGTACAGGGCGCGCAATACGCGAGCGACGCAAGCGCCATCCTGTCAGGCCTGAGCCCGTCCAACTACTTCGGCCTCGCAGAGCGCGAGACCGACAACCCGAGCGCCGTTTACTTCAATATGCAGAAGAGCCGGGACCTCAACATCCAGGAAGAGAACAAGGACGTCCTCTGCACCACCTTCAACACCTTCGGAAAGATTTATCACAATCTGGACAACGGGACCTCCGACAGCCGCACCGGCACCGGCACAAAGGCCGGCGACGGCTCCACCCCTGAAGGCTCCGACCTCTATGTCACGTTCAACGTAATCCGCTCCGACGGCAAGGCGTTCGATTTCGAGATAGATATGAACGACATATTTATGACCGAAAACGCGCTCAAACGCCACTGGCTGCTCATCGATTCCGTCATCGACATTCCCAAGCCCGACACCCCGAGCGGCGGCGAAGGCGGCGGATTCAACCCCGAGGTCGAAGACTGGCAGGACCAGGAGGGGGAGGTTGTCATTTAATTACATCCGTTTTTACGTTTTAATAATCCGATTGTCGAAAACACAATCGGATTGCTCTTTTACCTACGCACACATACACGCGTTTATACACTTTGAAAGAATCCGTTTACAAACCAACAATTCATTGACATTGAGACTTTGTAAATTTGTAGCAATAAGAATAGAGAATGAAGAAGAGCCTGCTCATATCGATCGTCACCCTGGCTGCAGCCCTCATAAGTTGCACCAAGGTCGAGCCTGATGCGCCATCAGCACCGGCATCTTCAACAGCTCAAGCTGCCCCTTCATCCTCCACCGATGCCACCGACAACCAGAAGATTGACTTCAACGCTGTCCTCCACTCTCAGCAGACGAAGGCCGGAACAGATGATTTGTCAGACTTCATCACCTACGCTTTCTACACCGGTTCTTACAACTGGAACGATCTCAGGCTTTCCGATATGGTCAAGTACATCAATGGCGAGACTGTTTCCAAGAACGGTTCGACGTGGAAACCTGCCAACGATTACTTCTGGCCGAAGAGCGGTAAACTTTCTTTTGCAAGTTACGCCCCTGCTTCAGCAGGACTCACCATCAGCGAAGGTTCCAAGGGAGACCTCCTGTACAAGACCGGATATGCCAACAATGGCTCCGACGACCTCCTTATCGCCCTCTCGGAAAACAAGACCCGGGACAACTCTCAGGACGGAGTTGCAGTCTCCTTCCGCCACGCGCTCTCTCAGGTTTGCTTCAAGGCCCGGGCATCTTCTCTTTCCGCAAACGGACTTGGGTTCGAAATCAAGATCAAGAGCATTTCCGTAGCGAACGTCTTCAACACTGCGGATCTCACGTGGGACAGCACGAAATGGGACAGCCAGAACGATGACTATGGTATTGTTTGGAGCAACCGTTCTGCCGGCTCCCTGCCAGTCGTTTTCTACAGCAACGATTCCGGTCTGACGCTCGATACCACCGATCCTGAAAGTATCCTCGGTGGCCGCACAGTCATTCCTCAGAATCTGACGGGTCGCGGTGGCACCCTCTCCGACGTCACACTCTCCGTTACGTTCGAACTCATTACCAAAAATGCATCGACCGGCACCACGCTTGACGATACCGACATCACCGAAACCGTAACTCTCGGCACCGGCACGATTTCCACCTGGGCCGTAAACCACAGTTACACATACATCATCATCGTCAACCCGCTAAGCGACCAGACCATCACGTTCGCTCCTGAAGTGGAGGAATGGAAGCGCACACTCATTCTCTGACACGGCAACAACAGCAAGACAATAAACGAAATAAATATTAACTAACAACAAAATTTCAACACTCAAGATTATGAAAAAGTCATTTTCAATCATCGCTCTCGCAGCTCTCGCAGCCCTCGTGGGTTGCAGCAAGATCACTGCTGACGGTCCTGACAACAAGGCCGAAAACAAAGGGCAGGAGATTAACTTCCAGGTTGCCACCTACCTGGGCCAGACCAAGGCAGAGGGTGACGAGACGGCGTACCCTACCAACATTCCTTTCGGAACATACGCCTGGTACAACAACAGTTCAACATCGACTGTTTTTATGAACAACCAGAAAATCGCTTATCAATCAAACGTTTGGAAAGCTGATGGCCAGACTTACTATTGGCCTAAGACCGGCAACATCGATTTCATCTCGTACTCACCTTACGCCACCACCCCTTGGCTTTCCGTCACAGCCAATAAACTCACAGCCAGCACTACCGGTGTAGCCGCAGACGCCGATTACCTCTACTCAAACAAGGCTCTTGCTCAGACTCAGAACACCACCACTTACTACACATCCGGCGTTCCGACCCTTTTTCACCACGCACTTTGCAAGGTCTGCGTAAAAATCTTAGTCGCAAAGACAATGAACACCGCAGGAGATGTCAAGTGGGAGGTTAAGCTTAAGGATGGTGCCAAGATCAGCAACTACGCAACAGCGGGCTCTCTCGAACTGAATCTCGGCACAGACGGAGTTTGGAATCTTCCTACCAATAGCGTATGGTCTGCAACTGAATTTACCCAGGAACTCCTCTGCAAAAATCAGACTCTTCCATACACGCTCACGGAAACCGCTGCCGACATCCTTGCAGAAACCACAGTAATGCCTCAGGCTCTCGGAGACCAGAAACTCGATCTCGCATTCGCAATTACTACGAAGAACATCAATGCAAATACTTCGATTACTGAAGACTATACTGTCAGCATAGACCTCAAGAGCGGAATGGGGAATTCTGCCCCTGCCTACTGGCAGATGAACAAGAAAATCACCTACACCGTCACAGTTAATCCGGAAGGTGCCGAAATCCTCTTCGATCCGGCAGTTGCCGACTGGGACGAGGCTTCCGGCGCCCACACTTATTATCCGGAAAGTAATTAGCAATATCAGCATAACCGCATAGTTCGTTTATGAAAAAATCATTGGTCATATTCCTTGCCGCAGCCCTCGCACTCGTGGGTTGCGCCAAGGTCTATCCCGATGCTTCGGCCGGCAGGTCTCCAGATCTGCCCATAAACTTCTATGCGGCAAACTATGTCGGCCGCACCAAAGCTAACGGACAGTCAGCATTCCCAACAGACAAGACCTTCAAGGTCCAAGCCTACTACACCGGTGCTTCGGATTGGGAAAGCGTGAATTCATTGGACGCCACAACTTTTACTCTTGAAGATGCCGTTGCCTATATGCAAGGCGCAGAAGTCACATATGACAGTTCCACCGGGAAATGGGCGCCCACAGGCCAGACCTACTATTGGCCTAAAACCGGTTATCTCTCGTTCATTGGGTGGGCCAATGTGCCCGACGAGTCAAGCATAGAATTTCATACAGATTATTATCAGGTTTCTTTTTCTGATATTGATCCGGTAGACGGGGACTTTATGTTGACCGATGTTGCCGCAGACAAGACTGCAGGCAACTCTTCCAATGGCGTACCTATGACATTTCACCATATGCTAGCAAAGGTGAATTTCAAGGCGATGGCAAAAAACGTCGATGATGGCATCACGCATCACGTTGTTCTCAACTCCATCAAAATTAACGATATTGGTACAATTGGAAATTATAAGCTTGATTTCACTGATCCCGACAATCCTGAATGGAACGGATGGGACCCGCCATCGCCATCCAGCTTTAGTGATTACAATGTTTATACCAACACTTCTCCTGCTTCAGCAGAAAAAGGAGACACGATTGACGGGACTCTCGACGGAGAACTTGCCACCACAGAATCTAGCCCTCTCCTGGCGGATGGTCAACTGGTCATACCTCAGGAACTCCACAATACGTCAATGATTGAACTCGACTATGTGATTTACTACTGCAACTCTGCCGGCAAAGTTCTTGACAAATATGAAGGCAACGCTGCTAAATTCCAGATCAACTCCTTCAGCAATAACGGGACGCCAATCACCTCCTGGGAGGAAAACACGATTTACACCTACACCATCGTGATTGACCCTAATTCGCCACAAGAGATCACATTTGTCCCGGAAATCACCGACTGGAGCTCGGCAGATGCCATCCAGATAAACTGATTCCATTGGCATAGGGCGGTTGACCCCACCCTATGTTACAAATAAATAGCATTATGAAAAAAGTTCTCACCGGCGCAGGCACTGCCGATGTCGCCCTTGCTAATGATGCAGTTCCATATTCCACCGCCACTTATGAGAAAGCGGCTAAACTCTCAACGATGACCGGCATCGGTTACACTCCATATTGGAAAATGGGCACCAAGACCAACTACGTAATCACCGTCAATCCATTCACCGACGAGATCACCTTCGATCCGGCGGTTTACGAATGGGAAACAGCAAACCCCGGTTCAACAGAAATCAAGCTATAGTGAATAGCAACACTATATGAAAGTGATACGACCTTGCATTTTCTTCCTTCTCACCGCGGCGGTTCTCTCCGGGTGCGTGAAACTCACGGCCCCGGAGCCAAGTCCGGCGATACCAGAGATTGAAGACACCACCGCCGAGTCCATCTCGTTTGACTTCAGCGTCAAGTCGATGGACGACCTCAACGGGACCGGCGCCGGTGCGGGCACAAAGGCACTCGTCACTTCCGCCGGTTTTATGGCGGATGGCAACCAAATCAAGGTCTACGACATTTTCAAAGGTCAAGAAGGCTCTTCAGAATATTTCAACACGGTCCTCACTTCCAATGGAAGCGGGTGGTCCACCCCTGCCGGTCAGGATTATAAATGGACCCGCACCGGCACGCACAATTTCTTCGGCTGGTTTCTGAAGGATGCTTCCGGAAGCGATACGGACTTCACAAGTCTTTTCGGCAACGAAAGCTACTCGAACTACACGCTCACACTGCCGGCCATCGAGATGACCGCTTCGACACCGCAGTTCGACTTCCTCTACTCCGACATCTTAGCTGTAGGCAGGACCCCGTCCAACTCCACTGCGGAGCCGATCAGCCTTTCGATGAAGCATCTCTTCACTGCTTTCAGCCTCGGTGTCAAAAATAACTCAGAAATTCAGACAATAACCATCAAAAAAGTCGAAGTACGGAATCTGGCAAACAAGAAAAGCGCAACGTTGACATTCAACGTCACAGGTGAAAATTCGACAATCACGCCAAATTTCACCACATACTCCGATGGCCACACCACCAATCCTGACTTCAGTTATACCGGTCAATTCACAGTAGGGCCGGGAGTGTCCCTCATCAACATACTAAGCAGCGATAGCTCAAATGAGCTCTATTACCTTATGTGGCCCCAAACCGCAGATGAGCTGGATGACGCTGAAGTCTACATTGAATACGAAAGAAACGGAAACGCCCAGGAGCCGGCCTCTTTCAAAATACCTCAGAACACTTGGGAAGCTGGCAAGATCAACCATATTGACGCCACCTTCTATACAGAACCTATTCAACTGTATATGAGCGAGATCTTAGTCAATGAAGGGCAGTATAAAATGACTTTCTCCTGGGATGCGGTTAAGAATGCAAGCGGGTATTCAATACGTGTGATCAATAATAATAATGGCAGTGTTGTTACAGACTGGACCACCATATACAACACTTCCTATGAAGTCGGTGGCTTAAACAGTGATAGCCAAAGCCGTACGATTTACGTCAAAGCAATTGGAGATGGTAGCAATTACCTCACTTCCGAGGCAAAAAACCAGACTGGAGTCACAGCACAGGGAAAGCGCGAAAAAATTGATACGCCAAAGATTACAAAGTTTGAATTCAATAATGGTTCTTTAACGGTAGGGTGGGACAGAATTTCAATTAATTGCCAATATGAAGCAAAACTATATGTTTGGCAGAACGGCGATTGGAGTTATAAGGAAAATAGAACCACAAGTTGGGAAACAGAGTTCACATTCACAGGTCTGGATCAAAGCAAAGACTACAAGATTGAACTTGTTTCTGTCACATATGACCCAACCAATTACAGTAACTCAGACCCGGCTGTTCGTACCACAAAGGATAAGGCAGAACCGACGAAACTTGTTATGGGCAACGTCACCTGCACCGAAAAAGGTCAAAACTACCTGATTTTCAACTGGAACTATGTCAATGGAGCCCAAAGTTACGAAGTAGGCAAGGCCGACGGCACCTGGATGAACATCGGAAACAGCAATTCTTTCAGATGGGAAGGTCGTGAGCCCGACACATCCTACACTATTTATGTTCGTGCCATTGGTGACGGGATCAATTATCTCACTTCGGACGCCTCTAATTGCATCGCCAAGACATCAAGTTCAAACCAGCTGGTTATAGGTGCAGTTACCTGTACTGAACGCGGTCGTGACTATCTGACATTCCGTTGGGATGCCGTCAACGGTGCACAGAGTTACGAAGTAGGCAAGGCCGACGGCACTTGGATGAACATTGGGAATGCCACATCGTTCACATGGCAGGGCCTTGGCGAAAATACTTCTTACACAATTTATGTCCGTGCCATTGGTGATGGATACAACCACACAACCTCTGCCCCGTCAACTTGCATCGGGAACACTTTACATAAAATCGTATTCTGGGAGAACAGTAATGCGTATGGTGGGCCATTCGGTTTCGCCGCCAGTGGCAATTATCAGCATGCGTCAGGAAGTCCGGCCTATCGTTTCGGATCAAATAATGCAGGAAGCCCAGATGACTGTATGTATATTTTCAACGACACCGATTGGGCCGTACTAAAGAACGGAACTTTCTACGTAGAATTAAGCGGGTCTTCATTCTCATTCCACATTATGACCGGATGGTGGGACGGTAACGGGCAAGGGCAAACATTTAACAGCAACAACACCACAAGGATTGATAACGATACTTATTATGTTGCAATCAACATTAGCAACTACAATAGGACTGTCTGGGAAAATATGGATGAACATGACCTACTCTTTTTCGGAAACGTTAAATTGAACTGCATATATTACTACCAATAGGTCTGCAGCCTTTTTTATCCCTATTATTGAGTTATCGGAAAGAATCATACCCACCCACATAAGCATCCGTAAGAATGTTGCGCAATACGCGAGTCACTCGCGTCCGTGCAAAGTATCATTCGCCCAGACTACCAGGCTAAAAGTTCATAATTTTCATAAATATTAGGAACCATCCATCAAATAATTTCATAAATATTAGGAAAAATAGTATCTTCGCAAGAAAATGATACGTATATGAGCCTTAGAACAACGTTTCAATCAGTAATATCTCTTCACCAGGAAGAACTTCCTTATGATTTGATAGACCGTAATCTTTCGTTGCCCACGAATAAATCCAATATCGTGACTGTAACAGGAGTAAGGAGGTGCGGAAAATCATCTCTTCTCAAATTGGCAGTAAACAAGCTTCTTAATTCCGGAGTAGAGAAGGAGAGGATATTGTACATCGGATTTGACGATGAGCGTTTCTCAGAGATGAAGGTGCAGGATTTTGATGAAATACTTCAGGCCTACAGAGAAATGTTTCCGCATCAGTCATTGAAGGAG